>CAYPJE010000084.1:0-3022 GCA_964410945.1 uncultured bacterium | reverse complement strand
CCGGTGTAAGTTTGATCTGGGATTTCCGCCAGTATTACCAGGATACGGGAGCAGGTGAACTGGAACCGGTTCCTCAGACAACCATTGAAACGGCATTCAAGCTTTGAGCGGAAAATGTGAAAATACAGAAAAGGAAATATGATGAAGATTTCGATTGAATATTGTAGTGCTTGAAACTTTTTACCAAGGGCGGCCAGTGTGGCCACCGAAATCCTTACCAAATATGGTACAAATATTACCGGTCTCACTTTGATTCCATCCGGCGGTGGAGTGTTTGAAGTGGAAAAGAACGGAAAGCTGGTTTTCTCAAAGAAGGCAACCGGACGTTTCCCCGAACTGGAGGAACTGTTTGCGGCTTTATAAGATCCTTCTCTTTTCACTATTGATTTGTCAGTTGTTGATTGGCCAAAATGGCAATATTGTCCCTTTGAGCCAGAAGGTCGGCACGACCATAGATGCCGAAGAAAACCTGATTTATGGCATATTTACCGAAATCCGTGGATTTGAGTCGGCCCAGGTTTTCGAAATCAGTGAAAATGAATATCAGGTGCGCTACGTTATTATTGAGCAAGGGCGGCGTGTGACAAGGGAAAAGTCGCTGACCTGGAATGAATTTTTCCAGCTTAAACAGGCTATCGATAAACAACCGGTGATCAGCGCTGCCGACCGGGCAGCTGTTTACCAGGATTTGAACTACCTGCGAACCACCGATATCGTTGAATCCATACCCACGGGACAGTTTGTGAAGATCAAACATGTAAATGGCCGAACTATTCGTGGAATATTATTGCCATTTGAGGATAATTTATTGCGTATCCAAACACCGATACAGGTTTTATCATTTCCGTACCATGAGGTGCAGGAGATAGCTTATCGGAAGGAAATTAAGGAACGCCCCTCCTGGCGCAAATGGATTTTTGCATCCGCTGCCGCGGGAGGGCTGATGATGGCTGAAATCTGGAATACTCAGGTCGCCCCACAGAATGATTTAGGTTGGCATTACCGGTTTCTAGGTACGATCCTGGGCCTGATTGGCGGCCAGGAAATAATTGAGGCTGTGGATATTATTTTCAGCCCACAGGAAAAATTTGAAATTGCGCCCAATTTATAACAATAAGGCTTCAAAAAGGAGAGAGTATGCCAGTTGCCAAGTCTACCAAAACCACTAAGGCGGGTAAAGCACAAGCGCCCCAGGAAAAAGAGAATCCGATCAGTTCAAAACTGGGAAGTATCCTTGACAATATTGGGTCCCAGTACGGCGAATCATTACAGAAAGAACTACTGGATCGACTGGAAAAGACGATTGCCGAGTTTGATGAAGAAGTGATGGAAATGATCGGTGAGCTGCAACAACGTTCACTGCAACGCCGTGAGAAATTACATCAACTATGGGAACAGAGAAATCTGGAACCGGAACCTGAGTCCGAACCGGGTACGGAAGCAGAAACAGAAGGTGAAGAAGTATCCGCTGGTGAAGAACCGGAACGAGATATGAGTGAATGGGAACGCCGCCTGGAAATGCTTGATAAAAAAAGCTGACGGATTTGTATCGTCTAACACCAGGTTAATTACATAAGGGTGTGGCTCTGGTAAGTGATGCGTATAGGAATGAGCCTGCTGGTTGGTTTTCTGCTGCTGGTTCTGGCGCCGGGCCAGGCCCAGGATATACATCGTTTTCGTGATTATACCGATCTGAAAAAGCGGGTTTATACATTTACCAAAGTGGAGTTTATTACCGAAGAAGGTGAATTCAACGATGCCATCTGTACTTTAGTAATTCCCGATTTCATGGATGAGGATCCACCCTATGTTGCCATATATTACCGCCGGACGGGATCGGAATGGTTCACGGAATCATTATACCGGAAAAGAGTGCGCTTCAGTTTCAGGGATGGAGTGATCAAACTGGACAGTGCCAATTTCTGGGACTGGATTGAACTGGAGGAAATCAGGGTCGTTATTATATATTAATTCTCATACTTGCATTGATTGGTACCCTAAATTAAATTATTGCACAGTTTTTCATATTTAGGGCGATCAGTCGTTGGGTGACCGGGAATATCATTCCTGCATGGATCATACTTTTCATCCGTCTCCACAGGAGATACCCACATGCGCGGGTAGGAATGCTAACCATCCGCTTCGGCGCGATTTCTCCCTTCGCGACAGGTGGATGACCGCGCCGTAGTCTCACCGGAGACAAAGGTGGGTCATGTAATGAGAACCACGAGTTTAACCGTGGGGCTCCATTATCTTACGTGGGTTGTCGATACCTAATAACGGAATGTTATCAGTCCCTGATTTGAAAGACCTGTATTAAGGGCAAACTGCAACTCAGGAGAATGATTATGCCAAATAATCTGTACCGGATTGACACATCCAATACACATGGGTGGCAATTCAGGAAATTTCATAATGGCAATCAGTTGAGTAAATTATTCAGTGACAAAAAATACGGTGGCAAGGATGAGTCATATTTGGCAGCCTGTCAATACCGTGATGAAATTGTAGGCGGTTTGCATCATTACCGGTTCAGAAGAAGACCGCAGAGTAATTCACGCACGGGATACAGCGGTGTCAGTATTACGACCGAAAAACGGAAGGGACAAGATGTACGTGTTTATCAGGTTCATTGGGTTGATAAGTTAGGTAAACGCCATAATAAGCGCTTTTTTGCGCATAAATACCAGTCTGAAGAAGATGCATTGGAAGCAGCCGTTAATTTCAGGACCGAACGTATAAATGATGCCATGCTTGACGTACTCCGCGATTCGGAGTTTTTATGATATAAATTGTCTTTTGCTTGACCATTATTATTCCCTGTATTTATCCGCCTTCACAGAAGACCACGCCTGCGTGCCGAAAACAGCTACGTCGTGCAGGCACGGGTTTACCCGTGGAGCTCCATAATCTTTTGGATAGCTTATCTTTTACTTGCAGACGTAAATTCGCCCGCTTAATCAGAGCAGAATTGACAATTAAAAATTCATAATTGATAATTGATACTTTGGGGCCGTAGCTC
>CAYPJE010000083.1:0-3506 GCA_964410945.1 uncultured bacterium | reverse complement strand
TGGCCAAATCAAGGTCGGTCATTTTCAGGATGATTTTTTCCAGCAGATAGCCGTAATCCTCCCAGTGACGTTCTCCCACCTGCACCGCCCCGGCGATAAAACTGCGGACATTCTTAATAAAACCGTAGGTGCCCAAACGGGCATTGTCGAATACCGCCGGGTCGTCTTTTTCAATCAGTTGGAAACGCACGGCGCTGCCGAATGGTCCGGCAGTCTGACTGGCAATGAATTCCATCAGTTGCTCACGCAACTCCGCCGGCAAACGGTCTGATTTATAACTGCGCCAGGACGAGCGGGCACGTATCAGGTCAACAACTGACCGGTTGAAATTACTGTTTGACATTACCGGGGAGCGTCGGAGTAAACATAATCAGAATCATCGAATACCACGAACCCGAGCACATGAATACATGAACATGCGAACACATTTTCAACCCAAGGCCACGTCCAGACTCATCATAACGGCAAAACCCAGCATGGCACCGATGGTAGCGATATCGGTATTCTTCTCCAGCTGCGATTCGGGAATCAATTCCTCCACTACCACATAGATCATGGCACCGGCAGCAAAGGCCAGGGCATAGGGCAGTATCGGGCGCATCAATAACACTGCTGCCGCACCGATAACACCGGCGATTGGTTCAACCACGCCGGACATTTGTCCATACCAGAATGCTTTCAGACGTGAAAAACCTTCCCGGCGCAGAGGAATCGAGACCGATGCACCTTCCGGGAAATTCTGAATACCGATACCCAGGGCCAGGGCAATAGCACCACCCATGGTCGCTGAAGGTAAATCGGCTGCCAGGGCGCCAAAAGCTACGCCAACGGCCAAACCTTCGGGAATATTATGGAGGGTGATCGCCAGCACCAACAGGACACTGCGTTGCCAACTGGTCTTGATACCTTCAGCCTCTTCCATGGGAAAACCGATATGTAAATGGGGTAAGATTTTGTCTACACCCCATAGAAAGGCTCCTCCCAGCAGGAATCCAATTACTGCCGGTATCCAGGCCGTCTGGCCCATTTCCTCGGACATTTCAATCGCCGGTGCCAGCAAAGACCAGAAACTGGCGGCAATCATAACCCCGGCAGCAAAACCCAGCATGCCATCCAGCAGTTTGCGGTTTACCGTTTTAAAACCAAAAACGATCCCGGCGCCCAGTGCCGTTACAAACCAGGTAAATAATGTGGCTATCAGGGCCTGATAAATATGTCCAAGATTCAAAAACCAGTCAACCATACACACCTCACAAATTTAAATCATAACCTAGCGCTACGCCCCCTGTTCTAATTACATCCGGCAATTTAATCATCGATCAGGCGCTTACTCAACACCCAAACCGGATCTTTCTTGTAACCGACACGTTGGTAAAAATCGATCACAGGCTGATTCGCATCGCGAACCATCAAGTCGATCTTGGGACAATCCATTTTTCCCAATACTGTTTCGGCGTGGGTCATTAGTTTTGCGGCAATGCCCTGTCTCTGCAGTTCCGGTTCTACCCCCAGATAATAAATCCATCCGCGATGGCCATCATATCCCGCCATGCAAACCCCAACAATATTTTGCTCCCGTTCGGCTACAAAGAACAATTCCGGACTATGGGCAAGTTTGCGAGCGATATCCTTTTGTGGGTCGTTCCAGGGAACCACCAGGTTACAGCGTCGCCAGAGGGCAATAACTGCTTCGGCGTCCTCTTCATTAAATATTCGTATTTTGATTTTATCCATATCCATATAAATTTTTCTTTCGATAACTGGCGATACCCGGGCGAAATTTAACAGTCACTATCATTTAAACCAGAATGAAAACAAAACCCGTACAAATCTACACTCCCACTTTCTTCCTGGCTCTCGCATTGAATTTTACCGTTGGGTTGATGTTTACCAACAATGCCATCTATCCCCTGTACGTAACCTACCAGGGCGGATCGGCCGAACAAATCGGATTGTTTGTGAGTGCTTATGCCATAGCGGCGGTAATCGGCCGCCCCTTGGTTGGTATATTAATCGATAGGTTTGGTGTCCGCCTGGTACTTATGATCGGTACGGTTTTTATGGCCCTGCCGCCGTTGGGTTTTCTGGCCACGCTTGGTTCCGGTTTATCACTGATGGCCTGGCTGCTGCGAATCTTTCAGGGCTTGGGCTTCGGAGCTTATTTTTCCGCTTTTTTCACCCTGGCGGCCCAGATGGCTCCTACTGAACGGCGGAATGAAGCTGTGGCCATGTACGGAATCACAGGGCTGGCGGCAAACCTGGTTGGCCCGGTAATGGGGGAACAGATTGTCCGGTTCTGGGGTTTATCTGTGTTCTTTCCGGTAATGTTTATCGCCGGTCTGCTTGCCATAGTAATTGCCTCCCGTTTAAAAATTACCGGCGATACCGAACCAACAGCCATCAGTCTTGATACAATCTATACCGCTCTGAAAACCCGGTCATTATACTTACCATTGATTCTGGCAATGTTGTTGTCGATTTCATTTTCAACTGCCTCTGGTTTTCTCGCCCCCCTGGCCGACGACCGGGCCATTAATGGTTTCGGCCTGTATTTCACCGGCTATGCCGTGGCGGGGATAATCGTACGGCTTATCGGACGTAAGTGGGCCGATCGCTTCGGCTGGCGGCGGATTCTGATCCCAACCTTTTTCCTGTATGGTGTTGGCCTGACTACCGTATACTTCAGCTATTCTATCACAACTTTGATCGTGGCCGGTATGTTCACTGGTAGTGCCCATGGTCTGGCCTTCCCGGCCGTCACGTCTCTGGGGTACACAATGGCTCCTGCAAAAGGAAAGGGTACAGCCATGGCATTGACTACCGGCATGATGGATTTCGGTGCTTTTTTGGCTGGAATTGTATTAGGGCAGGTAGCTGAATATCTTGATTTTTCAGCCGTTTTTCCGGTCGCCGTAATTGCACCGGTTACCGCCATAATTATTCTTATAATTCATGTAACAAAAAATCCCCAGCATTTTGCCCATCGGACAAATACTTAAATTCGACTAAAAAATCCAGGTGTATAAATGAGTAAAACAGTTATTATAACCGGTGCTTCCCGCGGTATTGGGCGGGCCACCGCAATTGAGTTCGGTAAACTGGGCTATAAAGTACTGATACATTATTCAAACAACCGGGCGGCAGCGGAGGAAGCGGCAGTGGCAGTCCAAACAGCAGGTGCTTATCAGGTTGCTATTGCTGGATTTGATTTACGCCAGGCTGAACTGGCCGGTGAATTGATCGATCAATGCTCGGCAAAACTGGATTTACCGGATATTCTGGTCCATAATGCCGGCGTGTGGATCTCGACACCAATTGCTGATTTTCCTGAGCAAAACCTGCGCGATATTATTGACTTGAACCTGGTTTCGACTTTTTACCTGGTAAAAGAATTTGTTAAACAGACTGCCGGTGGAAATATTGTTTTTGTTTCCTCGACTGCCGGTCAACGCGGGGAAGCGGGCTATTCAGGTTATGCTGCCTCCAAAGCGGGATTGATCGGTATG
>CAYPJE010000082.1:0-3646 GCA_964410945.1 uncultured bacterium | reverse complement strand
TACTCTCATTAAATCAGCCTTTTTGTGTCCAAACGTTTTTGAAGACGGACAGTATTAAAATTTGCAGTATACTCACTAATAACTTCCCTTTAAATAGGAATGTGCACCATCGATTCCCCTTCTCTTGTAAGAGAAGGGGCAAGGGGATGAGTACAATTCGGGGTGATGAGTAAATGAATATCACCAAAATCTGCCGCGATCTGCGCAAGAATAGCACTCCCGCCGAAAAAGCATTCTGGCAAATAGTCCGTAACCGTCGATTCATGGGATTGAAGTTCAATCGGCAGTATCCGATAATTTTCGAATATGATAATGAAAAGCGATTTTTCATCGCCGATTTCTATTGCCATCAATTAAGACTGATCGTGGAAATCGATGGTGGCATTCATGAAACACAGAAGGATTATGATTCCTTACGGGAAGAAATTTTGAACAATATGGATTACAAGGTAATCCGCTTCAAGAACCATGAAGTACTCAATAATATTGATATGGTTTTGAATGAGCTTGGTGAGTTTATTGGACTCACTCCTGTCCCCTCTCTAATCAGAGAGGGGAACCGTTTTCTCCCCTTCTCTCCAGAGAGAAGGGGCAAGGGGATGAGTGACTAAATGGAATACCTCCTCCACATATTAGTCATCACCGGCATCTACATGATTCTGGCCTTGAGCCTCAATCTGGTGGTAGGCTTTACCGGTCTGCCGGCTATGGGCCATGCCGCGTTTTCGGCCATCGGCGCTTATACTTCCAGTCTGCTGGCCTTGAATTATGGCCTGTCGCCCTGGTTTGGCTTGATCTGTGGGGCGGTCTTTGCAGGGATATTTGGTGTAGTAATCGCGTTTCCGGCGCTGCGGCTGCGCGGGGATTATCTGGCCATAGCCACTTTTGGCTCAGGGATCATTGTTTATAATATAGCCAAGAACTGGGTATCTCTTACCCGTGGTCCCATGGGATTGCCCGGGATTCCCGGTTTTTCCATTTTCGGCTACCAGTTGGATTCGATTTGGACTTACCTCCTGTTAGTCAGTCTTTTTGTTTTTATAACCTGGTTCATAATCCACAGAATTACCGATTCTCCTTTTGGCAGGATTCTACGCGGCATTCGCGAAGATGAAATTGCCGTGCAGGCCCTTGGTAAAAATGTCAATCAACATAAGATACTGGTCTTCATTATCGGGGCCTTTTTCGCTGGTATCGCCGGCAGTTTATATGCCCATTATATTACTTTCATCGATCCGTCCAGTTTTACCGTTATGGAGTCTATTACCATTTTATTAATGGTTGTATTCGGTGGAATGGGCAGCCTGCGGGGCTCGTTTATAGGTGCTGCGGTTTTGGTAATCCTGCCGGAGTTGCTGCGTTTCCTGGGATTACCCAGCTCCATCGCTGCCCCGCTGCGGCAGATGATTTATGGTCTGTTATTGGTGCTGTTAATGCTTAAACGTCCCCAGGGAATAATGGGGAAATTCCGGTTCCGGTGATGCTAGCCCTGAATCATATATCCAAGCATTTCGATGGTGTAAAGGCTCTTTCAGATCTTTCCATTGAGATCAAACCGGGTAAGACTACCGCTCTCATCGGACCCAACGGTTCGGGGAAAACCACTGCTTTCAATATCATATCCGGGTTCCTTAAACCGGATGAAGGATCGATAAGATTTCTTAATCAGGATATAACTAAACTGTCACCATACAAAATAGCCCGGCTTGGACTAGGGCGCACTTTCCAGAATATTCGTTTATTTCCCCAGATATCAGTATTGGACAATGTTCTACTGGCCCTGAAATATCCTGGGGGTGAAAAACTGTGGCCCGCTGTTTTACGGTCTAATACCATGTTACGTGAAGAGGCCGCCAATATTGATCAGGCCCGGGAACTCTTGACTTTTGTCGGTCTGCTGGAAAAACAAGATACCTTTGCCGAAAATATGTCCCACGGACAGCGTCGGCTCCTTGAACTGGCCCGCGCCCTGGCCCTTGATCCGGAGCTATTACTACTTGATGAACCAATGGCCGGCCTGTCACCGGAGATGGTTAATCAAATGAAAACCCATATCAAAAATATAAGGGATGACGGAAAAACAATTTTATTTATTTCTCACGATATGGACGTGGTGATGGATATCTCCGATTGGATAATCGTACTCAATCATGGACGTAAGATCGCTAGCGACACACCTGAAGAAATTCAAAATAATGAAAATGTTCTGTCAGCATATTTGGGGACAGCCAGCAGGGATAGTAATCATGGATAAGCCTCTGCTATCAGTCGCGAATCTGTCAGTTAATTATGGGACAGTACCGGCCTTGAATGACATTGATTTTCATGTAGATTCCGGGGAAATAATTGCGATGATCGGTCCCAATGGCGCCGGAAAATCCACGGCTCTGAAGGCAGTTTGTGGTATGTTACCGGAATTCAGCGGGCAAATCGTTGCCGGTAAGATTTTATTTAATGGCAAGGATATTACTGATTGGCCAACCCATGAACTGGTCAAGATTGGTATATCGTTGGTTCCAGAGGGTCGCCGGGTCTTTCCGACCATGACAGTGAAAGAAAATTTGGAAATGGGAGCATTTCTGGTTTCATGGATAAATGTTTTGTTAATGAATTCAAGAACAGATTCGGTACTAACAATGTTCCCGGTACTTAAAGATCGTCTCAACCAAAAGGCTGGTACCCTTTCAGGTGGCGAGCAACAGCAACTGGCTCTCGGTCGCGCTCTGATGTTGGAACCAAAATTGCTGATTCTGGATGAACCTTCACTGGGTTTGTCGCCCAATTATATCGGGTTGGTATTTGAAAAACTGAAACAGATAAATGAAAATGGAACCAGTATTCTGCTGGTTGAACAAAATGCCAGGATGGCTCTTGAAACCTGTGACCGTGCTTATGTTTATGATATCGGTAGTATCGGCCTGAACGGAACCAAGGCAGAGATGTTGAATAACTCCCGAGTCAGGGATATTTATTTAGGGTCCACAATCTAGTTCACCCTATCATAGCCAGTTTTGCATCATTAAGGTCACGTTTGGCAGTATATACCCGCAGACCTGGTCAACCATCCAGCCCGAAAAATGCCTTGATGGCATTACGCAGGTCGTCTTGACTAAATGGCTTAGCTACATAGCCATTAAAGCCGTTATCGATAAGTTCCTGCTTCTTTCGACCCGAATAATAGGCCGTTACCGCAACCGCCGGTATCGATTCGTATTGTTTAATAAACCTTAATTCCTGCAGTAAATCAATACCGGACATTTTTTCGCCCAGATTGATATCCAGCAGCATAAGATCAAATCTGCTGCCCTCTATTTTTTTCAGGGCTTCTTCACCGGAGGAAGCCTCGATATAGCTGATATTCATTTTATCAAGCAGGTAAAGAATATAATTCATGTTTGGTTTTTGGTCTTCCACTACCAGGGCGGTAAGCGATGGAGCGTGGGACTTCTGGTTTTCTTGATTTTTCAGCAATTCTATTCCATAGGAAATTCAATATAAAAAATATTTCCGGTTGGCTTATTGGGTTTCACGCCAACTTCGGCCTGATGCGCCACGGCAATCCGTTTGACAATTGCCAGCCCCAACCCACGACCATTACCTTTTTTCTTTTGATATTTCCGGGTAAAAATATTCTCATATTCCTCCC
>CAYPJE010000081.1:0-3718 GCA_964410945.1 uncultured bacterium | reverse complement strand
AAACCGACTGGATGTATGTACTTTATGTAGCTGGTGGCAATCTCCCGGGATACTATACAGTGGATATCAACATTGATGAAGCTGCCGCTACCACTTTCCTGGCACGCGGAGGTACGGTAACAATGGTACCCGCAAGGGATAACCTGACCGATGATGTCTATACCTTCTCAACCAAAGGTGCCTATGCCAAATCCTTCGATCCTGATGAGATCAAGGTCTGGCCGAATCCATACTTTGGTTATAATCCGGAAGAGCGGAATCCGGTTGAGAGCTGGGTTCAATTCACCCATTTACCTGAGACCGGACGTTGTGTGATCAGAATCTTTGACCTGGCTGGTGTACCGGTCAGGCGCATCGATCACACCGATACGGGCACACAACATGCACAATGGGATCTGTCTAACAACTACGGTATACCGGTTGCTAGCGGAATGTACATCGCGCATATTGAGACTGAAAACGGTGACAAGATACTCAAGTTGGCCGTCGTCATGCCTGAACAACGTCTCGATGTCTATTAAGGAGGAAGTCAAAATGAAATCAAAAACAATGATCGTCTTCCTAGCCATCTTATTGATAGCATCTGTCTCATTTGCCGGAACCATCAGATCCCAGGGATCTGCCGGTGCCACCCAGTTATTGATCCCGGTGGGCGCTGAATCTATCTCACTGAGTAGTTCAAATGCCGCCACCGTCAACGGCGTGGAAGCGCTGGGAATCAATCCCGCTGGTGTTGCCCGGTATAAGAAGTCATTCCAGGGAACAGCCTCAAGCATGTCCTACCTGGCCGATATTGACCAGACCTTCGTCGGTTTTATCGTCAACGGTGGACAGATTGGGTCGTTTGGTTTGGCTATCAAATCACTGGATTTTGGTGATATTCCTGTCACAACGGCGGATGCCACCGAGGGAACCGGTGAAGTATTTTCACCGCGTTACATGGTGTTAACCACCAATTATTCCAAACGGTTTGCCGATCGCGTGACCTTTGGTGCCAATTTCAAATTCATCTCGGAACAGATTGTGAATACTACCGCCTCCGGCGCTTGCGTCGATCTTGGTGTGCAGTATCGTTTCGCCGACCTGCCGGTGACATTCGGCGTGGTCCTGTCCAATCTGGGTCCTCGGATGCGGTTCAATGGTCCCGATCTGGAGCAATCCCTTCAGCCCGATGAGACTGAATCAGGAACCATCACGGAGAATTTCCGGGTTATCTCGGAATCCTTCGAGTTGCCGGCGAAACTGGATATGTCCGTTAACTACGAAGTATTCAGTGGCCTGGACCTGATGGGTCAGTTCACCAACAACAGTTTCTCACCGAACAGCGCCGCGTTTGCCGCCCGTTATTCCTACGGTACTTTAGCCTGGGTAGCCGGTGGTACAACCATGAGCCTGGTTGGTGATACACAAGAAGATGGTGTATCTGATTCTGAATGGGAAGAATGGTATTCCAATCCATTTGGTTTGACCTTCGGTGCCGGCGTAAATGTACCTTTGGGTGACATGAGCGTTGGTATCTCATATTCGGTTCGGACTGTAACGGATTATTTCGAGAATAATAATGTCGTTCAGTTGATGCTGAATTTCTGAAGACGAACTGAGATAAAGTAAAATAGGGGAGCGTTTTGGCGCTCCCCTATTCATTTAATTGATAGTGGGGGTAGATGCTCTACGATTTAGTGGATTAATGTTTTGGGTGGCTTCTGGCCTATAAAATGATTATTATTTACCCTCTGTCTTTGTTTCCAGGTTTAACCTGATAGGAGTATCTATGGATGGTAAAATAAAAATAACCATCGGTATCTTTTTGGTATATATTTTCACTGTTTTCCAGCTGTTTGCCCGTGACCAAAAACCTCCTGTTAATCTGAATAAATCCACAGCGGCGTCTTCCGGTGTTTTTGATATTAATAATATTCGCACCGACCTGGAGAATAATTGCATGTCCGTCAGCCATCGGATCAGCGGTCACTCCGGTATGGAATGGCCCCAGGGAAACCACACCTATGTTATCTATGCCTCCGGTCTCTGGTTGAGTGGTATGGTTAATGACGATATCAGAGTAGCCTGTGCCAAATATAGTTCGGAATTTGTTCCCGGTCCTTATGGATCTGATCAGACTGATGACCGCTACCGGTTGTACCGGGTAAATCGCTCCGACTTGGCTAAACCACTTGATAATGAAGATTTTCAGTCCTGGCCCGTTGATGACGGGGCGCCATGGGTCGACGTTGATAAAGATTCAGTCTATAATCCACTCCCCAACGGTCCTGACTATCCTGACTTCTCCGGCGATCAAATGATCTGGTATGTAGTCAATGACGGGGACGAAACTGCCCACGCGCTATTCAGGACAGAACCACTGGGTGTCGAGATTCAAACGACCATTTTCGGATTTGATAATACAAATGTTTTTAGAGATGTCATGTTTATCAAGCACCTGATTATTAATAAAGGTGATAACACCATCGATGATATGTATGCCGGATTATGGTCTGATCCCGACCTTGGTGATGCCGCTGACGACTTCGTCGGTTGTGATACTACCCTCAGTATGGGTATCTGTTACAATGATGGCGGAGATACGGATTTTGCCGGTTTCGCAGAAGGTACACCAGCAGTGGGCTATGACTTCTTCCAGGGACCGATTGTTCCATCGCCGGGTGATACAGCCCTGGCCTTTGGCAGGAACATATTAGATTATAGAAACCTGAAAATGACTTCCTTTTCAAAATATATTAGCACTGACGATCCGGTCTGGTCTGACCCGTATGATGGTTTGGAAGTATATAATATCATGCGGGGTATGATGAAATATGGCCAACCTTTTGATCCTGCACTGACTGATAGCAGTAATTTCATGCACCCCGGTGATCCCAGCCTTGATACTGGTCCCACCGATACGGAATATGTGGACTGGGATGTTCACTCTTCCGATGACCGCCGTTTCCTGATGAATTCCGGCCCGTTTACCATGGCCCCGGGGGATTCCCAGGAGGTTGTATATGCCATTATTGTAACTGCTAATGGTGAAGCCCTGGAATCCTACAAACACCTGAAGGTTGTGGACCGGATTGTACAGCAGGCTTATGATAATCAATTTTCACTTCCGGACGCACCGGAACCACCTGTGGTGTCATATTCCACCCAGGCTACCGAAATCAACTTGTTTTGGGATGATGCCCAGGAAGAGTATTCCATGCTTAGCCAGAGCGACGTAATGCCGGTTCTTTCATCATCTACAGATGTATATGAAGTACAGGCCGTGGCCACCATTACACCGGTTTATTCCTATGGTCATGACATCAATACACCCTTATCCGAACCGTATAACCTGGATTCGACTTACTCCATGCCGGTGATAATTACCGGCATCACCTACGATACCACCTATCATATGGAGGAGGTGCTGGTAGACACCTACACCGAATATACTTATGAGCCTACCGAATACCGTTTTGAGGGCTATAATATTTATCAGTTCGATGCAGCCAGCGGCGCCGGGCTGAATGCAAAGATCGCTACTTTCGATCTGGCTAATGATGTAAGAACGATAAATGATGACATTTACAGTGATGAATTAGGAGAAATAATAAATATTCAGGTTCAGAATGGTAGTGACAGCGGACTGCAGCACAGCATTTCCATTACCCAGGATGCACTGAATAATGGTGCCCCGTTATTGACTAACCGGGTCTATTATTTTGCTGTTACGTGC
>CAYPJE010000080.1:0-4569 GCA_964410945.1 uncultured bacterium | reverse complement strand
GTAATACTCCAGCGGACAATTCAACAAATATCGCTCCCGATGTTCATAGGTACGGGTTTTTACAGCCTCCGCTGCCTGATCGGCAGCCCCGCCATAGGCCTCCATCAATCCCCGTTTACCCAATTTTGTACCACCGAAATAGCGGATCACAAACACCAGAACATTTTCTAACTGACGCGATCGCAAGGCGTTTAACATCGGCAATCCGGCCGAACCCGCCGGTTCCCCGGCGTCGGAATACAACTCCTGCAGCCCCTGTGGCTCCCGAATCCGGTAAGCCCAGCAGATGTGACTGGCATCGTGATACTCCTTCTTGGCGGCCTTGAGAATCTCACTGAAGGCTCCCTGAGATTCAATGGGTTGAATGATACCAACAAATTCGGAGCGTTTCTCCTTGAAACTTATCCGGGCCGTATTGACTGGTGTTTTGCTCATTCTGGATTAGTACAATTCCTATCAATTAATTAGTCGTGATTGAGCACCGCTTTTCACTTTTTCCTGAATGAAAGTTTCACCGGAACACCCTGAAGGTCAAATTTTTCCCGCAGGCGGTTCTCAAGATAACGACGGTAATTCATTGGTATCAGTTTGGGATAATTACAGAAACAGGCAATCACCGGTGGAGCCGTATGAACCTGGGTCATATATTTCAGGTTAATAACCTTACCGCGAACCGCCGGTGGTTTCTGATTGCGGGTAGCCCGGTCCAGAAAATCGTTCAATTCCCGGGTAGTAATTTTCTGTCGCCAACTGGCATAGACCTGATCGGCCAACTCCAGAATTTTGGAAACTCTTTGTTTGGTTAAAGCGGAAACGTACAGGATCGGATAGTGTTCGGTAGCCTTAAACTGGTAAGCGATTTCAGCGGTGAACTCGTTCATGGTATCGGTTTCTTTTTCAATCAGATCCCATTTATTTACCAGCAGGATCAAACCCCGCCCCTTTTCAATCACATGATTCACAATAGCCCGGTCGTGATTGCTGAAACCTTTATCGGCATCGATCAACACCAGGGCAACATGACTGTTATCGATAGCTTTCTCGGTACGGACAGTACTATAATATTCGATATTATCCTTAACCTTGGCCCGGCGGCGCAGACCGGCCGTATCGGTAAGTATTATGGATTTTCCGTACCATTTGAGCTGTGAATCGACCGAATCGCGAGTCGTTCCGGCTATTGGTGTAACAATACTTTTTTCATCTTTCAAAAGTGCATTGGTCAGTGATGATTTCCCCACATTGGGCATTCCAACAATCGCCAGACGCAGGGTCGCGTCCTCCGCATCCTCGCCGTCGCCCACCATCGACAAATCCAGTTTCTTCAGTATTTCATCCAGCAGATCGCCTGTAAAACGGCCGCTCAGAGCCGAAATTGGAATTGCCTGTTCAAGCCCCAACTCATAAAACTGATGTAACTGGTCATCCTGTCGCAGCGAGTCACATTTATTGACCACCAGCAGGTTTGGCTTGCCGGTTTCACGGACAAACTGGGCCAGGGCCAGATCACTTGAGGTTGGTGGCGCTTTACCATCTACCATCAGGACAATCAGGTCGGCCTCGCCAATCGCCACCTGGGCCTGCTGCCGGACGGCAGCATTGAAAATATCGATATCCTCCGGGATATAACCGCCGGTGTCAATAAAAGTAAGTTTATGGTTATTCCAATCCACAACGCCGTATACCCGGTCCCGGGTTATTCCCTCCTGGGCGTCAACGATGGCCCGCCGTTCTTTCAACAGTCGATTGAAAAGGGTTGATTTGCCAACGTTGGGCCGGCCAACAATTGCGATTACCGGTTTAGCCATTATTCACTGCCATAAAAAATTCATCGGGGTGATCGCCGGTCACTCGAACCGGTACACCCAACTGTTCAGAAAGTGTCTCAAGACTCATATCATCGAGAGTAACAACGCCGGTTTCGCTTAGAATCCGGTCGCTGAATATAACCATATCAGCCAATTCACGGCCCTTTAGTTGTGCCACAATATCCTGACCGGTTATCAGTCCTGTGACCGTAACCGATTCACCATAGAAATCATTGCGGATGGGCTGGTAATCAACTGCCAGATTCTCGACCTGACTCAATAATGGAATAAATTCATTCCGGAATACCGGTTCGATCAATAAACCCGAGCCAATCGTAATTTTCGTAGATTGACCGATTTTCACTTTCCCCGGCTGGAACTCCGCCTGCCAGAGATTCAGGAAATCCCGCACCTGTCCGACACCGTTTTCAATCTGTCCGAAATCGCCGTAATATTTCGAATCGGGCAGGTTGATCCCGGCCCGGATAAACCATTCATCACTCAGGAATACGATTCGTTGTCCATCGGGGTCGCGGAAGCGCTGGTCCAGCTGATAGGATTGTTCGATGAATTGACGGGCATAATCCTGGTTCACACCAGGGATAAAAGGCAGTCCATCCCGGTGTTTGGTAAGGCCAACCGGAACAATCGCAATCGATAATATACGGGGCAGAAAACCATGCAGATCATCCAGGGTTTTTTCCAGCAATTTACCATCATTCCAACCAGGGCAAAGAACAATCTGGGTATGCAGTTCGATTCCATTCGAGGTGAGAAATTCCAGTTTTTCCAACAACTTGTCATCCTTACCATACAAGAACATCTCCCGGCGCTTCTCCGGGTCGGTAACATGAACCGAAATGTAGAGTGGTGACATCCGCTGATCGACCACCCGCTTCAGCTGATTTGGTCCCATATTGGTCAAAGTGACATAATGACCGTGCAGAAAGGATAACCGATAATCGCCATCACGAAAATAGAGGGCTTCGCGCATACCAACGGGATTCTGGTCAACAAAACAGAAGATACAATCGTTGGCACACTTCCGAATTTTCAGATCCTCGAAAGTCAAACCCAGGTCGTCATCATAATCCTTTTCCAGTTCGTATTCCGCCACTTCCTCACCGCGACGGAAACGCAGTACTACCTCTTCCGCAGCTATACGGAAACGGTAATCGATTATATCACGGACCCGATCACCATCGATGGCTTCCAGTTCATCCCCCGGCAATAACTGAAGTTCGGCGCCGATGCTATCCGGTTCAATGGCAATGATTTTCATAGGGCGGAAATTAAACCACAGATATCAGTGATTATACAGATATTAATATGCCACCAGCTGGTTTCTTGGAATGGCAAAGCAGTACCGCAATCCGACCTGATGACCCGGCAACAACCACTAATACACAGTTGGCTGGCGGTAAATGATATTCTAAATTTGCCGTTATGTTTGTCGGGTATCCCATATCATCTGTTCACATTCTGACAGGATTCCTCCTGATCGGCTACCTGGAAATGCATTACCGTTTCCGCTTCTTTCCCTTCAGCCGCTATTTCAAGCGTGAACCGGAAATTCTTTTTGATGCCCCCCACCGACTGAATCCGGGACGAAAACTACCTGTCACCCTGCTGATCAAAGACGCTCATAAATATCCGATTACACTTTATGAAGTCGAAATCAGGTTGAAAGACAGCAAGGGCAAAAAAGCCAAACATAAAAAAACCTTCAACCGCCAGATCAATTCCTCCTGGTCCGGGGGTATTATTGACCTGGATGTAAGCGGGCTTGAAGGGCGTCTGGATATCCGTGGAATCGCACGCTATAAGCGTCGCTGGAGGAAAAGGAAAGTATTGAATCATAATGTACGCACCTCCCGGCGTTTTCCATTATTTACCGAACTTGCCACTGATCCGCTGCCGGCTTCCGATCTGGTCTGGTGGGGCGATCTGCATTATCACAGTTCCTACACCGAAGATTTCGTTGAATTTGGGGCTCCTTTGCCGGCCACCAAGTCAACTGCCCAGGCCCAGGGGCTGGATTTTGTGGGAATCACCGATCATTCCTACGACCTGGACGATAAACCTGGTTCGTGGACAAAAACCGATCCCGACCTGGTACGCTGGAAAAAATCCCGGCAGGAAATCACCAGCCTGAATTCCACTGGTGGCACGGTCCTGATCCCTGGTGAAGAAGTTACCGCCCGGAACAGTGTCAACCGGAATGTCCATCTGCTGGTACTGAATAATCCGGAATTCATCCCCGGTTCAGGCGATGGTGCCGAACGCTGGTTTAGAACCCGTTCCGAGCATTCCCTGGAAGAAGTACTGGACCTGATGGACGACACTGCCATTGCCATCGCCGCCCATCCGGCCGTGCCAACACCAAAACTGGAGTGGCTGCTGATAAAGCGGGGTAAATGGAGTATAGCTGACCTGGATCAATTTGCCGGCTGGCAGGTCATTAACGGTTACATCGACAAGGATGTAGAAAAATGCATCGCTGACTGGATTAAAAATCTGAAGGCTGGAAAGAAAAAATATATTTTCGCCGGGAATGATGCCCACGGAAATTTCAATTGTTTTCACCAGATCAAACTGCCAATGTTCAGCACCCACTTTGATCAGGAACAGATTCTGGGAAAATGGCGTACCGGTATCATTAAAAATGGTAATCTGCATCTGGATAATATTTTAAGTGGCCTAAGACTGGGCCAATCCCTGGTCAGCGACGGGCCGGCTGTGATCCTTACTATACCTAAGC
>CAYPJE010000079.1:0-5841 GCA_964410945.1 uncultured bacterium | reverse complement strand
GTTTTTTGTTTATCTTCTCGCCTGAAAAACAGTCAACCCATATCAGGACAAGACACAATCTGTTTCAATTTTTCTTAATACTGATATTACCGTTGGTGGTTTTAATCTTGACATGGTTGGCACCACTGCCTACGATTCCGCTGGCATAGATAGTTTTCTTAGGTTCACCAAATAGGAATGATCGTTCCCATTCGTCTGATTCTTCCACATCAATCGTGAAATCACTGTCGATTTTATAATTCCGACGGCTGTTCCTGGTATAGGATAATTCGATATCCAGATCCATGTCCAATCCGTCCGGAACGGTTATAATGATATCGCCACCGTATGAATTCAGGTCGATCGTGCGGTCACCAATCTTGGGATCACCAATCATGGTTACTTCAATATCGCCACCCATAGTGGTTGCTTTAACCTTACCATCGACAGCATCAATATCTATATCACCACCCATGGTCTTTGCCTTGACGTACTGGCCGGCATATTTAATATAAATATCGCCGCCCATGGTATGAACGTCGGCGCCATTGGGGGCATCGGAGACATCAATATCGCCGCCCATGGTTGATACATCGACCTCCTTGCCGCTGGCATTGATATTCCCACCCATCGTACTGGCTTTCACATTCTGATTCTGTGAGTGGATATTGACATTGCCGCCCATGGTGGACGTTTCCAGGATTCCTCCATCCTTGGAGGTGACATTTTTATAGTAAACGTTTCCGCCCATGGTTTTACCCTTTACATCACCGACGACATCGCGAATAGTAACATTGCCACCCATGGTTTTTACCAGACCATCGACTTCCGAATTCCGGAGTTCTACTTCACCACCCATTGTGACGAAATGCAGATTCCCAATCAAACGAACCAGATCGAGGTCGCCACCCATGGTGCGGCCTTCCATATGGCCATTGACATTTGACACAGAAAAATCGCCGCCTTTCGATTCCAGATCCAAGTTGAATATTGTCGGTACCATAACCTCGAAATCGATGTTGCAGTCTGTGTCCCAATCATTGAATTTGCATTCCGCTTTGACATAAACATCGCCGGCCCGTTCTTCAATCAACAGGCTCAGGTCTTCACAGTCACTGCCGTGATAGGTGATTGATACCTGAACAATATCCCGGTCCCAGCCGGTAACATCCAGGTCACCGCCGGTTTCAATATCAACATTCAATTTACTGCCCGGTTTAACTGTAAACTCTTTCTCAATGACTTCAGCCGGTGAGCATACCAGCAGAAGCATAATCAGGGCTCCAAGAAATACCTTCCGGTTCATATTAATTACCTCTTATAAGTCGAATTAGCTTATGCAATTTAAACAAATCCGTTTTAGAATTAAGGTTTGTATTGTCTACCTTATTAAAAATAGAATGGACTGAATGCCAGGGCAATCATCACAATTGGTATTAAGAATTCTAATATTTTTTTCATTTCAGACTCCATGTTTGTGAATTTAGAACCCTATAACAGGAAAAAGTTGTCAATCAATTTTTAATGGGATTAACCGGGCTTCCAACTGGCATATCAGAATAGTTTATTATCCATTTCCCCGTTTGAGGATCAGTTCAGGGAACCGTAACTTCGGCGCTATGACAGATAAAAAATCCAGCCGAAAAAATTTATTTTTAATCGATGGCTATGCCCTGTTGTACCGGGCTCATTTTGCCTTTATCCGGAATCCGCTGATTACCAGTTACGGACTTCATACCAGCGCCTTATTTGGATTTGTTAACCAGTTGTTCCGGTTGCTGCAGGCCGAAAATCCGGATTATCTGGTGGCAGTATTTGACGCCAAGGAAAAAACTTTTCGCCATGAACGTTACCCGGAATACAAAGCTACCAGGGAGAAAATGCCCGATGAACTGGTAGACCAGCTCCCCTATCTCTGGAAATTGCTGGAGGCGATGAATATTGTCACAATGGTCAAACCTGGATTCGAAGCCGATGATATAATCGGTACCCTGGCGCAACAGGCACCGGAACATGACCTGGATACTTATATCGTGAGTGGCGACAAGGATTTCATGCAGCTGGTCAACGACCATGTTTTCCTTTATACCACTGCCCACCGCACCCAGGAGGTAATCATTTATGACCATGAGGGGGTTGTTAATAAATGGGGTGTACCACCGGATAAAATAATTGATCTGCTGGGGCTGATGGGTGACAGTTCCGATAATGTTCCCGGGGTCCGGGGAGTGGGAGAGAAATCGGCGGTAAAACTGATCAATGAATACGGTTCATTGGAGAATGCCCTGCAAAATGCTGATAAAGTGACTAACAAACGAGTGAAAAATGGTTTGCTGGATTGCCGGGAAGAAGCTTTACTCAGCCGGGAATTGGTTACTATCGATACCGCGGTTGAATTAGAATACTCGATTCCTGAACTGGCCCGCAATGATTTTAATTTCGAAGAGTTGGAAGACCAGTTTCGCCGACTGGAATTCACCGGTTTGCTAAAAAACCTTGAATCATTTCGTACCGTTGAGCCAGTACAAAAGATTAAGAAAAACTATTCTACGATTACCGGATTTGAGGAATTGAAGCAGTTCGTTCAGGAATTGGCAAAATCGACGCTGATATCCTTTGATCTGGAGACCACTTCCGTCGATCCGATGCAGGCCGGGATTGTCGGATTCAGCTTTTCAACCGAACCGGATTCCGGCACGTATATCCCGGTCAGGTATTTGAATAAAATCAGCAATCATTTCGGTGACGATGATCTTCAAACGATCCTGGACTTGCTGCAGCCCGTACTGGAGAATTCCAAGATTGGAAAGACTGGCCAGAATATTAAATATGACAATCTGATACTATTACGCCATGGAATAGAAGTGGCCGGAATTATCTTTGATACGATGCTGGCCGCCCATTTGATCAAGCCGGAACTGCGTTCTTATAAACTGGATAATCTCAGCCAGGAATACCTGAATTATACTATGATTCCAATTACCGACCTGATTGGTGCCGGAAAGAAGCAAATTACTTTCGATCAGGTGGAGTTAGGCCAAGCGGCAGAATATGCCGCGGAGGATGCAGACGTGGCTGGTCAGCTCACGACAATTTTTCAGCCAGAATTGGAAAAGAATGCCTTGCAGGGGTTTTTTAACCAAATTGAAATTCCTCTGTTACCGGTACTGACGCGGATGGAATACACCGGTGTTTATGTTGACCGGGACATGCTGCGGGCTATGTCGTCCGAATACGGAAAACAGATCGATAACCTGGTGACTGAGATTCATGCGGTGGCGGGAACTGAATTCAACGTTAATTCAACCCAGCAACTGGCCCAGATTCTATTCGATGTGTTAAACCTGAGGCAGGTTAAAAAACGTTCGACGGCGGAAAATGTCCTGGAGGAATTGAAGCCGGATCACCCCTTGCCCGGCTTGATGCTGGAATACCGGAAACGGGCCAAATTGAAATCGACCTATCTGGATGCCCTGGCGGAACTGGTCAATCCGGATACCGGACGGATCCATTCTACTTTTAATCAGGCAATTGCGGCCACCGGTCGCCTATCAAGCACCAATCCCAATTTCCAGAATATTCCGATTCGCCGGGAAGAGGGCCGTGAAATCCGTAAAGCTATCCGGGCGCGCGAAAAGGGTTGGAAATTACTGGCAGCCGATTATTCGCAGATCGAATTGCGGATCATGGCCCATTTAAGCCAGGACCCCGGATTGGTGGCGGCCTTTGCCAACAACGAAGATATCCATACCAGGACTGCCAGCCTGGTTTTCGGAGTTCCATTGGATGATGTATTGCCCGAGATGCGCCGCACGGCCAAAATTGTGAATTTCGGAATCATGTATGGAGCGCGGGGATTCCGGATGACCCAGGAACTGGGAATTCCATTGAGTGAAGCCCGTCATCTGATCGATACCTATTTTGAGAAATACGGAGGGATCAAAAATTATATTGATTCAACCATCGAATCGGCCCGGACAAATAAATATGTCGAAACCATGTTGGGACGCCGGCGACCGGTTTGGGAGATCGATAGTGATAATCGAATGCGCCGTGAAGCAGCCGAGCGGATGGCTATCAATATGCCGATTCAGGGAACGGCAGCAGAGATGATCAAGCTGGCCATGATCCGGATTGACAGTGAACTTCTGAAGCGTGGCCTGCAGGCTAAAATGATTTTGCAGGTTCACGATGAATTACTGTTTGAAGTACCGGAAACTGAACTGGATGAACTTCGGGATTTAGTCACCAAAGAAATGGAAAATGCCCTGCCGCTGAATGTTCCGGTAGTTGTAGATTGCGGGGTTGGCGATAACTGGTTTGAAGCCCATTGAGAGTAGCGATGTGCCCGTTTCTGATTGCCTGCCGGTTCCTTACGGGTATAAACCATACATTTTATTAGGATTGATGATTTGAAATGGAAGCAAGCGTAACCTTAAAAAAAGTTGGGAAACTGTCCGGCGATAAGACCACCCTGGCGGGCTTGTCATTTGGTATTGAACGGGGCACGATGGTGGCAATAATCGGTGATAATGATTCCGGCAAATCCACATTGCTGCAGGTACTGGCGGGGTACGAGAATCCGGAGTATGGAAATGTTTATATTCATGGCCTGGACATTGTCAAGCGGCGCCATGAAACCTGCCGTCTGGTAGCTTACGTGCCGCATGAACCGGATTTTGATCCCTGGCTGACCGTGGAACAGAATATCCGTTTTATTGGCCTGTTGCATAAAATCCCTACCAAAATTATCGACCAGAGAATAGCCTTATGTTCACAAAAATTAGGATTGATTGACTTTATCCACGATGATATCTGTAACCTGTCGCTGGGATTACAGAAACGGGCTCTGATTGTACGGGCCATGGTTCTTGATCCGAAGGTATTAGTTCTGGATGAACCGACGGCTTTCATGGATGCCGATGGGCGGCGTAATGTCTGGGAATTGCTGAATGAGCTGCGGGGTGAAAGAACGATTATCTATGCCAGTCAGGCCCTGGAAGAAGTGGAACAGGCCAATGATCGCATACTGGTTTTGCATAACGGACATATGATTTTGGACGGTACCCTGGAAAAACTATTGGCCACCACCAATCAATATCATCAATTCAAGATTGAATTCGAGGAATTGAGCGAAGAATTGTACCAGGAACTGGCGGCTGTCTCCACGGTCGTCAATCCTGGCCGGGTCGGGAACAGTTTTCATTTCTATGGCCGCTCACGGCGTGCCTTTTTCCATGTCCTGAAAAAGACTGCCGATTCGGTTATGTCTGATTTTTCCGTCGATACGATTGGTCTTCGTGATTTGATGGACACCAGCTATGCCAGAAAGGGGCTAGAATGATTACGGCGTTTTTACGACGACGGTGGTGGCTTACACAAAATCGCATTCTGGCATCAATAACAGCAGCGCTGACCATTCCGATTATTTTATATATTTCGATTGTTACTGTTCTGAGTAATATCATCGTCCGGTCAATTGATGGAATACCATATGAACAATGGGTTTTCCCGGGATTGATTGTGATAATCGCGACGATTGGTTTGTTTCCCATCCTCTACCGGGATTTCTTTGACCTGCGGATTCACCGCAATATCCTGCAGCCGATCACCCTGGCACCGGTCACTAAAATGGAAATAGTTGCCGGAATTATCATCACTTCGGTAATCGAATCGCTGATCTATGTGATTATCAGCCTGATCGTACTTTCAATCCTGATTTCCCCATCTTTCACTTTTGTTAACTATCTCAGTATTATCATTTATGTGATTATCTTCAATGGGATTATGGCCAACGCTATCATCACCGTTGGTTTGTTGTCGGACCGGGTTACAACCTACATGTTTGTTGCTCTTGGTTTT
>CAYPJE010000078.1:0-6028 GCA_964410945.1 uncultured bacterium | reverse complement strand
TGTAATACTGGAAGTAGAATTCGGTACCGCTGGCCGGTGTGTCGATTGAGTAGGGTGGTTTCATGTCGATTGCCACCTGACTGAAATCGGCTTCCCCCGGATTCCGCCGGAATACCACCACGGCAGAGAAATAATTCTTCAGGTTGAACTTGAAATCATAACCGGTGGCGCTTTTCTCCAGGGTTACCTCCGGGACGGCGGTGGCGGGATCGAAAGTGCTGCCTTCGCCGATGATCCCCAGCAGTTTACCGATGGCCTCGGTGTAGGCCGGGGCGGCCTTGATCCGCCGGACCATATCGCGGATCGATCTGGTATTGGTTGTGAGCGTGGCTTTTTTGGCACTGACTTTTTCCTCGTAGGTGGTCTTGGCATCGACAACTTCATCGATGGCTGTATTGACACCCCCGCAGGTTTCGGTCATGGCGGTTATATCGGCTTCGCTGAAACCCAGGCCCGCCGCCTGGGCGCTGAACTGGGTTGAGAACTCGGTGCACCAGTCAGCCAGTTTCGGGTCACTTACCGGCAGGTAATCTTTACTAGACATAATATCCTCCATTATTAGATTTTAATATTACCCGGATATAGTATCAAATATCAGCGGCGTTCGGGCCGGAATGCTAAAGAGCTGAAACGTTGGTATGTATGTCAGGAGCGGTAAACCGGAAAATCCCGATTGCCCGTTTTGTTATTCTTGCGTTGCCGTTGACAGGGGGCCGAGTGTGCATTTGCCGAGGTGCGGGGGTGTGTCCGGACGGTACCGAGTGCGTACTCGCCGGGGTGCGAGGGTGTGTCCGGATGGTAACGAGTGGGCCCTCGCCAGGGTTCGATGGTGTGTTCTGATGGTGCCGAGTGGATCCTCGCATGGGTGCGAGGGTATGCCCGGATGGTGTCGAGTGGGCCTTCACAGGGGTGCGAGTACCCGTTCGCAGGGTATCGAGGGGGCGCTCGCAGGGCTCAGGTTGGGCAGTCACACACTGGTTTACCGACGGGCAACGGCTTTTTAACGGGTTGTAAGGACTGGGAAAACCGGCCATCGTATAACCGGAAACAACACAATTAACAGGTGAATTATAAGTACCCTCAATCATAAAGCATCTATATCCAGTAAAAATTTATAGTAAATAGCGGGGGAGGGCAAGAGGAAAAATAATCAAGAGGTAATAAAGCGCAGATAACTTGTAAAGTGAAATTATTAAATTATATGATAGCTTAATTAATAATAAAAATCCCCCAACAAGAAGTCGGGGGAAAGGCAAAGCCTGCGGGATCTTATCCCTTATTGTGATAAGCCCTCAGAATCAGGTTAATTTCACAACAAATGTATTCATTGTATTGATAAAACTCAATAGTTAACCTAAATTATTATTAATAATAGATAGGGGAAGTTGCTATGTCAAGAGTATTAGGTTTAGATATTGGTACTAATTCTATTGGGTGGGCTTTAATTGATAGGGATAAAAATAAAATAGTCGATACTGGTGTCAGGATATTCGAGGAGGGTTTAAATCGTAAAGGAGCAGCAGAGGAATCTAAAAATGCCTCCAGGCGTGTTGCCCGACAAACACGTCGTATGAATGCCAGAAGAAAATCCCGTCGAGATAAATTATTATATATTATGGGGGAATTAGGTATGTACCCCGAATCTGAACATGAGATAGCTGTTTACCGGCAGCTTGATCCCTATGAATTGCGGGCGCGTGGTTTAGATGAAAAATTGACATTACAGGAATTCGGGCGTGTCCTATTACATATTAATAAACGACGTGGTTTTCGCTCAAACAGGAAAACAGATAAGGAATCAGAAAAAGGAGTATTATATTCCGGGAAAGATGGTAAAACCGGTATTGATGAAACATCAGAAGCAATTGCGACCGGTGGGTACAGAACCCTTGGGGAATATTTGAACAGTCTGGATTCGCACCAGCATCGTCAAAGAAATCGTTATACTCTACGGTCTATGTATATCGACGAATTCAACCAGCTATATGGCCGACAAGTAATGTATTATCCTGAAATTTTGGGTGATGTAAAAGATGATATTTACCACACTATTTTTAATCAACGGCCGTTGAAATCACAAAAACACTTGGTACGGCATTGCCCGTTTGAGCCGAAGAAAAAGGTAGCATCCAAAAGTTCACCTGTGTTTCAGTATTTCCGAATCTTGGAGCAATGTGTTCGTATTCGGATCGATGATGAAGGACGCCATAATTCCCGGTTGACATCGGATGAATTTGAATCATTAGTTCAAGAACTACTACACAAGGAGAAACTGACATTTAAACAGGTAATAAAACTATTATCGTTTAATCCAGATGCAAGAATCAACCTGCAGTCACAAGACAACCTGAAAGGTCATACGACTAACTTCCAATTGGCAAAAGTCTTTGGTAAAAAGACCTGGTATGCAATACCTGATAAAGATCAATATGATATTTGGAATGTATTCCATTTTTATAGCGATCCGGTAGATGATCCTGAATGGTTGGAGAGACATGCCCGCGCAAAGTGGTCAATTAGTGAAGAAAACATACCTTTGCTCTTAAAAGTAAAATTAGAACCGGAATACTGTAATTTATCACAGAAGGCGATGAATAAAATCATTCCATACCTGGAATTGCAATATTCTTATGACACAGCGGTGCTATTGGCCGGTGTTCAAAATGCAATGGGATGCAAAACAGTATTGGATGAAGAAATTGCAGACGAAGTTTTGACAATTTACCATAGTAAAGAAGATTCCTTGCCATTGATCAAGAAACATTTGTCCGAAAAGTATGGGATTGCCGAAGAAGATTTAAAACGGCTTTATCACCACAGTAAACTCCGCAAGGATGCCGGAAACAGGCAATACCTGCCATTGCCTGATGATTTGCGCAATCCGATCGTAATGAAAGCCTTGTTTGAAGTACGAAAGATGATCAATGCGATTATACATGAATATGGCAAGCCTGATGAAATCAGGGTTGAATTGGCCCGGGATACCAAGAATCCAAAATGGAAAAGAATTGGTATTATGAAACTGAATCGTCAACGCGAACAAAAAGCGAAAGAAATTAAGGAGCGTTTGATTGCAGAGCGTATTGTAACTAAACCTACCCGTGATGATGTTATTAAGTATTTATTATGGGAAGAATGTAACCAGACCTGTCCTTATACAGGCCAGCATATTTCTCTATCGGTGTTGTACAGCAATGAAATTCAGATCGAACATATCATACCATATTCCCGAAGTATGAATGATTCCCAGTTTAACAAAACACTGTGCTTCAATAAAGAAAACCAGTATAAGCATAACCGAACCCCCTGGGAGGCTTACGGCCATGATGAAAAGCATTATGCCGAAATGATTGAGCGGGTAAAACAATTCCAACCAAGCTATAGAATCGTAAAACTGGGTCATGACAATGCAATGATCAAAACGGCTTATAATGAAAAGTATAAACTGTTTATGAAAAAGGAACTGGATGATGATTTTATCAGCCGACAACTGGTTGATACGGCCTATATCAGCCGGGAAGTAAGGAATTTCCTTTTACACATAAGTAAAAATGTGACCGCAACACCTGGCAGAGTTACATCTATGCTGCGCCACTACTGGGGTTTGAATACAATTTTAGGCGGTCAACTGGATATAAAAAACCGTAACGATCATCGGCACCATGCTGTCGATGCCATAGTAATTGCCAGTACAGACCAGGGATTTGTACAGCGCTTAAGTAAATATCATGGCGAAGATATAATCCCGGATGACAGGGGATTTCCCGAACCGTGGGAGAATTTCAGGTTGATGGCGGAAGAAGCAGTAAACCAGATACTGGTTTCACATGCCATTAATAACCGACCACGGGGTAAACTGCATGAAGAAACCTATTACGGTAAAGTTGGAATTGATCAAAAAGGAGGTATTAAAAAGACTACTTTTGCTGTAAGAAAAGCACTGGAATCCATAACACCTAAACAGATTACTCAAATAGTCGACAAGGGTATTAGAGGTGCAGTTATGGAACGCTTGCATGAATTGGGTGTGGACACTACCGGCAAATTCAAGATTCCTAAAGATGCATTTCTGGAACCTATAATGGCACCGGGCAATAAACACCCGATTAAACGTGTGCGAGTTGCCGTACCAACTCAAAATATGGAAAAACTGTATGCTGATCAGGAACTGTATGTCGAGTATGGTACAAATCACCATATGGAGATTTTTGAAGATGCGGATGGAAATCATAATGCGCGGGTCATACCGCTGTTTGAAGCGGTTAAACGAATGAAAAACGGTCAACCGGTAGTAAATACGCAATCAGATTGGGATGGATTTACTTTTCTGATGTCGCTGGCAATAAATGAAATGTTTCTGCTGGATGTTACTGCCGACGACCTTAAAGATAGACAATTGAGTCATGATGCTTTAGGCACCCAATTATATCGCGTTCAGAAAATGGACGTTAATAAAAATATAACCCTACGACATCATACAGTTGCCATTACTGATAGTGCCGACGGAAGGGAGATAAGAAATGTTAATACAATTAAAGGTAACAAGACTGAATTAGATCTGTTAGGAAATGTAGCAACAGGATAGAAAACTAATTACCATGCATAAGCGAACTTTATACTTTGGCAATCCGGCCTGTTTAACAACCAAAGACCGGCAATTGGTAATAGAACAGAAAGACCAGGAAAAAAGGACGGTACCAATTGAGGATTTAGGTTTTATTATTATCGACAATCCTGGTATTTCGATTACACAGGCATTGCTAACACGACTATCAGAATATAAAGTTGCTTTGATCAATACGGATGAACGCCATATGCCGGCGGGTTTAATGCTTCCGCTGGAAGGAAATACCATTCAAGCTGAAATCCTGCGTGATCAAATCAACTTAACTACCAGCGCCAAGCGACAGGCCTGGCGAAAATTGGTTGTCCGAAAAATAGCTAATCAGAAACAAGTGCTTGATTCCCAGGATATTGAAACCGCAACCTTAAGTCGATTGATTAAAAATGTGAAATCGGGTGATAGCACTAATTGTGAAGCCCAGGCGGCACGGTATTATTGGGAAAGATTATTTACTCCCTTTGAATTCAAGCGCGGTAGGTTTGGCGAACCGCCAAATAATGCCCTGAATTATGGTTATGCCATTCTGCGTTCGGTAGTAGCCCGAAGTTGTGCCGGTAGTGGTTTGTCGATGGGACTAGGGCTTCATCACCGAAATCGATATAATTCATTTGCATTGGTTGATGATCTGATAGAGCCTTACCGGCCGGTTGTGGATTACCTGGTATTGAATCTTGTATTAAATGAATACGATCTATCCGAATTGACACCGGAATTGAAAAAGGAATTGTTGAGTATCCCCAATATTGATGTGAATATTAAGGGCGAACATAAACCTTTAATGCTGGCAACCACCGCGACTACGGCGTCTTTGGCGAAATATATAAAAGGTGATGTAAAGAAGCTGGTGCTACCGGAATTATGCCTTTAAATCCGTATCGTGTAATGTGGTTAATGGTTTTCTTCGATTTGCCGGTACTGACCAAAACAGACCGTAAACGGTATACCCAGTTTCGGAAGGGATTATTGAAAGATGGCTTCAGCCATATGCAACATTCAGTATATCTGCGTCATTGTGCCAACCGGGAAAATGCTGATATGCACATAAACAGAATCAAGGGTATTTTACCCAAAAAGGGAATCGTCAGCATATTAAGAATAACCGATAAACAATTCGGTGAAATCGAATCATTTATCAGTCTAAAATCGGTTCCGCCACCCGTTTCACCCCATCAACTGGAGATGTTTTAGACTATAAATACGGTCGATCTTAACTTATTACGCCAGTTGCGGCGGTGCTAATGTAACAAACCTGATTCCGAGAGCCAACCACAACCCTATTGATTGGGGAACGGAATTTCTGGCAATGTAACAAACCTGATTCCGAGAGCCAACCACAACACTTCTTCGCCACTTATAGCAGCCTTAATTAATGTAACAAACCTGATTCCGAGAGCCAACCACAAC
>CAYPJE010000077.1:0-6925 GCA_964410945.1 uncultured bacterium | reverse complement strand
TTCTCTAGCTTGCGATCCATCGGCATGATTATCTCGTCATTGGGTAGTGGTCATTAGTCATTAATCATTGGTCATTGGTTTGGTCATAATAAAGGGCACACTGAACAATTGAATAAAATCGTTTAACTTGCCCTGTCCAAAATTCCATTGATGTCCATTATGACCCTTTGATTTAAATAAAGTTGTCACGCGAATTGAAAGCCTGTATAGCAGGTTACGGAATAATAAAATGATATGACAATCGTTGAATCCATGCATAATGTTTTTCCGAACAATCTCAGATTTAAACGGTATAGTACCTAAATTCCAGTTCGTTTTTATACTCAATAAGACCAAAAAGATTTTTTCAGGAGCTTCTATGAAACCGGTCGTTTTAATCGTAATGGATGGTGTGGGCCATAACCCTAATCCCAAGGGCAATGCCGTGGTGGCAGCCCATACTCCCAATTTGGATAGTTATCGCAAAAAATATCCCCATGGATTACTGGATGCTTCCGGTGAGGCGGTCGGTTTGCCGGAGGGCTTTCAGGGATCGAGTGAAGTAGGACATTTAAGTATGGGCGCCGGCCGGATCGTCGTGCAGGAATTGAAACGAATCAATGACCAACTGGTAAGCGGCGTTCTTTATCAGACGGCCGAGTGGCAGCGATTGATGACAGCCTGGAAGGAGAATGATTCCCGGTTGCATCTGTTTGGTTTACTACAGGATGAAGGCGTTCACGCCCACCAGGATCATCTGTTCAAATTCATGCGCCGGGCCCGGGAAGAATTCACTGCCGGTGAAATTATTGTGCATCCTTTCCTGGATGGCAGGGATACACCACCGCAGAGTACCCTTGAATACTATGCACAACTTAAGCTGGAAATGGATGCGGTTGGCAATTGTACCGTCGGTTCATTTATGGGCCGTTATTACAGCATGGACCGTTCCCAGTCCTGGAAACTCACCGATCAGGCTTATAATTGTATTGTAAATGGCGATGGCCGTGAAGTACCGGAATTCGAAGCGGCGATCAAGGCATCCTATGCCAACGATAAAACACCTACCGGCGTCGATATGTTTGACGAGTATATTCCACCTCATATCATAGCCGGTTACACCGGCGTGAAGGATGGTGATGTAATCCTGCACACCAATTACCGCCAGGATCGGGCCATCCAGCTAACACGGGCTTTTGTAGATCCGGAATACCCGGGACAGTTACGGACCAATCCAAAAGTGACCTATGCCGGTCTGACCCGCTACTATGATGAATTCGAGCACTTCCTGTTGGGTGGCAGCGATAATGGTGAATCTGCCCTGGGCAACCTGGCCGGACAGGTAATATCCGAGGCCGGTCTGCGTCAGCTGCGAATCGCCGAGACCCAGAAATTCCGCCATGTGACCAGCTTTTTCAACGGCAAGTCTACAACACCATATCCATTAGAGGAGCAGGTCGATGTACCCAGCCGTTTCGATCCTGCCAGTTTTGGTGACCATCCGGAGATGGAAGCTTATAATGTCACCGAAGAATTGCTTAAGCGGCTGGAAAATAATCCCTATTCATTCATTCTGGTAAATTATGCCAACGGCGATATGGTGGGCCATACCGGTGATTTCGATGCTGCCAGAAAAGCAGTGGAAATCGTCGATGAAAATGTGGGGAAAATTGTTGAACGGATTTTAGAGTTGGATGGCCGTATTCTGCTAACCGCTGACCATGGCAATGCCGACCAGATGATCGATTATGTTACCGGCCAGACCCGCACCAGCCATTCCATCAATCCGGTGGACTGTTTCTATATTGCAGCCGATGCCGATCAATTCACAATGGCGGAGAAAGGGATATTACCCAGTATCGGTTCCACAATTCTGATGCTGATGGAGGTTGAGGTACCGGAGGAGATGACGGCGCCTGGATTGCTAAAGAGGAAGTAAAAAGCAACAAGTAATAGGCCTTTCACTGGGCTGGCCGACCATGTTTCGACAGGCTCAGCATGACATTGCGGGAATTTTAGATTTACTTTTGTCCCTGGGTATTATAAGCCGGTGAATGTAGACAATTCAAGGTCGTTTACATTTTATAGATTTAATTTAAATTGCTGAAAATAGATTATACCAAATAACCTAATCACTAATGACCACTAACCGGTGACAAATGACCGGTTTAACCATCCACTCGCAGCATCTCCCGCTTCAACTGCCACTGGCTGGTGAAGAAGCGCCGGTAGACCATACCTACAACCAGGATATTGGCAATCGTAGCGGTAGTGACCCACATGTACATGATCATGATCTGATAGCGCACGGCGACCAATGGATCGATCCCTGACAGGATCTGGCCGGTCATAACGCCGGGAAGCTGTACCAGCCCGACTGTCATCAGGGCATTCACATTGGGGATCAGAGCGGCCCGGATCGATTCGCGAAGGGCTTCCTGAACCGCCGCCCGCGGTGGAGCCCCCAGGCTGAGGAGCATTTCGATTTCCTTTTCCCGGTGATTCATCTCACCGATGAAACGGTTAACCGTCAGGGTCGATGAATTCAGGGCGTTGCCAATTATCATTCCGGCGATTGGTATCATGGCATAGGGATAATACCAGGGTTCCATGTGCAGGATATATTTCAAAATCGTACACAGTACTACAAAGACCGTAAAAATCAGGGTGCCGCTGAGAATCAGAAAATAATTAGGAATTCGCTGTTCGCCCTGTCGGCGGTATCCTTCCCAGGCTGCTACAAGAATCATAATGGTGACCATTCCCACCATGAAGGCCCAGTGTTGCTGGTTAAAAATATAGGTGAGCAGGTAACCCATCAGCGATAACTGTACAAAGGTCCTGAGGGTCCCGATCAGCAAGGTTTTTTCCAGCCCGATTTTCCACCAGCGCACCAGGATGATGGCGATAGCCATTAATACCAGTGATACGAATACGTCAGTCCAGGTGATGGCATAGAAGGAATTTTCCATCAGTGTTCATCCTCCAGGTAGGACTTCAGCTGGGGGCTGTCCGGAGCATCCAGGATTGATACCGGTCCGTCTTCCACAACGGTACCAGCTTCGAGGAAAACAACCCGTCGGGCAAATCGCCGGGCCAGGTCAGGGTCGTGGGAAACCCAGATCACGGTAATATTCATCTCCTCCTGCAGGTCGCTGACCCGTTTCATAATACGTCTGGCCAGTGCAGGATCCAGGCTGGAAGTTGGTTCATCCAACAGTAGTACCTGTGGTTGATTAATCAGCACCCGTGCCAGGGCCAAACGCTGTTTCTCCCCTCCGGAAAGGGAACGTGCATCGGTGGTTAACTCGATTTTCTGCAGACCGACTTTTTCAAGTGTGTTGTACAGGTCCGGCTCGGAAATTATATTTAATGTTTTCTCCCAGCGGGTGGCTAACAACAGATTATCCTGCACATTGCCGGCCAGCACAATCGGTTCCTGAAACACCATTCCCACCTGTTTCCGCAAATTGACGATGTTCCATTCAGATAATGCTTTACCGCTAAATAGAATTTTTCCGTCGGTGGGGGAATCGAGATTATTGAATAATCTCAGAAAAGTGGTTTTTCCTGATCCGGATGGGCCTAAAATACTGACAAAATCTCCACTTTCAACAGTCAAGGAAATATCATTGAGGATTGCCGTATTTCCGAGCGATTTATAAATATTGGTGAGTTTATATAGAGGGGCGGTGGGATTGGACTGGATCAAAATATAGCTTAAGTTTGTTCCAGTGTCAGTTCGGCGATTGTTGTCCCGATGGCCAGCGAAGCGGTGGCGGCAGGTGAAGGGGCATTAAGGATATTGATCATTGGTCCAGAAGTCACAATCGCAAAATCATCGCTGAGACGGCCGTCATTATAAAGCGCCTGTGCCCGGACGCCGGCACCGCCGGTTTCCAGATCGGCGCTGGTAATCTCGGGGATCAGTTTCTGCAGGGCCTTAACGAAGGCCGGTTTGAAATATGAGCGGTACATTTCACCCAGTCCCATCGACATGAAGGGAATTGCCATTTTCCAGAAAGCCGGATAGGCCAATGTCTCGAACAATTCCGGCAGGTTGATATCGGACTTTCGGTAACCCTCCCGGGCGTAAGCCAGTACGGCATTGGGGCCGGCTTCCACCGCGCCATCGATTCCCCTGGTATAATGAACACCTAAAAACGGGAAGCGGGGATCGGGAACCGGGTAAATCAGTGATTTTACAAGATGATGGCTTTCCTTTTTCAGGGTGTAATATTCACCTCTGAACGGTACTATCTTCAGGCCTGGCTCCGTTCCACCCAGCCGGGCCACCTTATCACAGTAAAGTCCGGCGCAGTTGATAATTTTGTGCCCGCTGTATTCTCCGGTAGTTGTTTCAACGGTGCATTCGCTGCTATTTATCTGAATACCGGTCACTCTGGAATCAAGGATAATTTCGCCACCGGATGCTTGTATAAGTTTACCGTAGGCTTCGGAGACAGCGCCAAAATCAATAATCCCGGTCTGTGGAGAATGCAGAGCCTTGATCCCGAAGGCGTGGGGCTCAAGCTCCACCAGCCGTTCCGGACCGATCATTTCCAGGTCAGGTACTCCATTAGCTTTTCCGCGCTCATAAAGATCATCTAACCGGGGGATTTCTTCCTCGGAGGTGGCCACAATCACTTTACCGGATAATTCGTATGGAACGTCATTTTCCCGGCAGAACTCAAGCAGCAGATCCAGTCCCGCCCGGCAGTTTCTGGCTTTCAGGGAACCTGGTTTATAATAGATACCTGAGTGAATAACGCCGCTGTTGTGACCGGTTTGGTGGGCGGCCAGGCGGGATTCTTTATCAATGATCAGCAGTTTTAAATCTGGTTTTGCTTCCAGTAATTTGACACCGGTTCCCAGGCCAACGATTCCGGCTCCGATAATTATTACATCGTACATGGTTATTCCGGTATTTCTCCAACCCCCAGCCGGATTACATTACCGGCTGCTTTATCCTTGATCGCATTTCTGGTGTCGACGATCAATCTGGCATGCTGCTGAATAGGCCGATAATCGATATCGGAATGATCAGTGGCGATAATTATTGCATCAAATTCGGCAATCAGCTCGTTGGATAGCGAATCAAGACTTCTTTTTATAGTACCATTCCAATTGATCGATGGCACGTAGGTATCATAATATTCTGTTTCAGCCCCCTGGATTTCCAGTAACCGTAATATATCCAGGGCCGGTGATTCGCGGACATCATCGATATCTTTTTTATAAGCCATTCCAACTAATAGAATATTACTGCCGTTGATGGCCTTTTTAAACCTGTTCAGTCCTGTAATGACCAGATCGATTACATGAAATGGCATGGAGGTATTGATTTCACCGGCCAGCTCGATAAAACGGGCCTTGTAATCAAAAGCCTTTAGTTTCCAGGCCAGGTAATGAGGATCGATAGGGATGCAATGCCCGCCCAGGCCAGGGCCTGGTACAAATTTCATGTAGCCGAATGGCTTGCTGGCAGCGGCATCGATTACCTCCCACACATCCACCCCCAGTTTTTCGCAGATGATGGCCATCTCATTAACCAGGCCGATATTAATTGACCGAAAGGTGTTTTCGAGTAATTTAACCAGTTCAGCCGCCTCAGGCGATGAAACTGGAATGACCGTGTCCAAGGCCTGTGAATACAGCTTGGTACCCATCTCAGTACAGGCTGGTGTTATTCCTCCGATCACCTTGGGCGTGTTTTTTATCTGGTAGACCGGATTACCGGGATCGACCCGTTCGGGTGAGAAACAGAGATAAAAATCTTTTCCTGCTTTCAGGCCTGATTCTTTTTCCAGGCGGTGCAGGATCAGTTCCCGGGTAGTACCGGGATAAGTAGTGCTCTCCAATACAATCAGGAGTTCCGGATGCAGGTGTTTAACCAACTCATCCAGGACTGCTACAATATAGGAAACATCGGGATCCTTCAATTTGTTGAGCGGAGTCGGTACGCAGACGCTGGCAACATCTATTTCCTTGATCATACTGAAATCGGTAGTTGCCGAAAACAGTCCATTCTTAACCTGGGCTGTAAAAAAATCATCGTCAACGTCCTGGATATAATTATCAGCGGCATTCAGACGTTTAACCCGCTGTTCATCGATGTCAATTCCGGTAACCTTGAAACCGGCCCGGTTGAATTCCATGGCCAGCGGAAGGCCGACATAGCCTAAACCGATTACTCCGATATGAGCGGAATTAGAATTTATTTTATCTGTTAATTGAGCCATTTTATTACAGTCTTATGATTAGTTTATTCTTATAGTTCCAGCGATAAATCCAATGGGTAAGTTAACCCTGTTGGAATATTGTATTCCATACAATGTAGTCAACCGTTCTCACGAATGACATGAATCACTCCAGGCGATATTTGGTGCAGCTCCACAGGGCGACGATTCCATCCCACCAGCGGATTTTCTTGCCATCGGATAAGCTGCGCCGGTCATAGCTGATCGGTACCTCCATCACCCGGCAGTTCGTTTTATATAATTTGGCCGTTATCTCCGCATCGATGCCAAAGCCATTGGACCCCAGTTTCATATTCTTGAATAGCCGGGCTGGAATAATTTTATAGCAGGTGGATATATCGGTCAAATGACCGCCGTTAAGTATGTTGGCATAAGTAGTCAGCGATTTATTACCGATAGTATGCCATGTTCGTGGCAGAGTTCTGCCCAGAAAACGGCTGCCATAAACGGCCTGGGCAATATTATTGTTGATTGGTTTTAACAAAAGTGAATATTCATCCGGATGGTATTCCAGGTCGGCATCCTGCAGAACAACATAATCACCATCGATATACGGTATTGCTGTTCTGACAGCAGCGCCTTTACCGCGGCGGGCAGCATGTTTCAATAAAAGGATTCCTTCTATTTCTGCCAGTATGGCGGCCGAATTGTCGGTTGAACCATCATCAACAGCGATAATCTGTTTA
>CAYPJE010000076.1:0-6981 GCA_964410945.1 uncultured bacterium | reverse complement strand
TCTGGCCGGCCTCAATTCAGCTGTGCATGAACTAAAGGAGCACGGTATAAATCTTTCTCTTGTCATTTATGATAATCTCGGTGACGCCGTCGAGACCAGCCTGGCGGTTCTGCAATGTGCCGGCCAGGCCAATATTGATCTCATCATTGGGCCATTGTCTGATGAGAACTCAGTTGTGGCAGCTGTAACAGCCCAGGAGGAAGGCTTGCCGATCATTATCCCAACCTGTATGAAGAATAATTTGTCGGAGATCGGTGATTTTGTATTTCAGTCCAATGCCACCCTTTCGATACGAGGAAAACTGGCCGGACGTTATGTAGCCGGAGAGTTGGGATTGGACAGCCTGGCGGTGCTGGCTTCAGCCGATGAATTCGGACATGCCCTGACTGACGCATTTATTACCGAAGTGGACGCGCTTGGGAAGACGGTTGTTGCCGTTGAATGGTATACGGGAATTCCTCAAAATCTGCGTCAGCAGTTTCTGAACCTGCGTGAAATTGCCTTCAGTCTGCAGGAATCAGACGAATATGAAGAATTCCTGGGGATGGAGATTGACAGCCTGGAATCGATGTTTGAAATATCGGAAGATGTATTCTTTGATATACCGGATGATGAAGAAGATAAGATGACGGCACGTGACTCAGCACGAATGGTACTCGAAACCATTCAAGCCCTTTATCTCCCGATCCATCCCGGCCACATTCAATATCTGGGAACCCAGTTTCCCTCTTTCAACTTGTCCACTCAGCTGATTGGTAACGAGAACTGGCTGGAGCCGGATATCCTGAATCAGGATATCATCGGACCGCATCTGGAAGGAATGGCTGTTGTGGCTAACCGCATATTGACTGCCGATTCAGTCAGCACACCGGCTCTGGATATTTCTGAATCAGGTGACCTGCGCTATTATTATTTTGGCATGGATCACGGAATGGTACTCAGTTCGTTAGCCGGCAGTGATTGGAGTTCGAGGAGTAAAATAAAAGAAGAACTGGGATCTCTGGACCTGTTCCGGGGTGAATCCCAATTATTCTCATTTTCAAATCCCAATAATAATATAAATGCAGCCCTGCAGATTCTGGATTATCGAAATGAGGTTTTTAATGCTTTGGGGTATTTCCAGGGCGATTCACTCAATCGATATGAAGAAGTTCTGCCCTGACCAGAATTTATGTCGATCCCCATTCTGGACCTGGCAGCGCATCTGTCCATATCCGACTTAACTGCTGTAATTTCTCTGCGGGAAACATTTGGGTCACCACTGCTTACAAGGGAAGATTTTATACACGAAATGGGACTTGAAGCGGATATGGTTTGTATACCCGAACAGGTTCATTCGGCTACTGTCCGGCAAGCCGATCGACAAGGTATTTTCAATTCCACCGATGGGCTTGTAACCAGACGAACTGATTTATTTCTTTCCCTTCAGGTGGCCGATTGCATTCCATTATTTCTGGTCGATACGAAGAATCGGATTCTGGGCTTGATCCATGCCGGTTGGAGGGGGGCTGCGGCCGGAATAATTGAGAATAGTATCAAACAGATGCAATCAGCCGGTGCAGTAACCAGTGATCTTAAGGCTCTGATCGGTCCCAGCATTCGCCAGGAAAGTTTTGAAGTCGGCCCGGAAGTTGCCGAGCAATTTTCGTCTCAATTCCGTCAAGCCGCAAAAGGAGACCGGTGGCAACTGGACCTGCCGGGATTTGCCATACACGAACTGCAAAAGCATGGCGTGCTGGCCGGAAATATAATTGATATGCAATTGGATTCCTTTATGGATTCCAGGCAATACCACTCCTATCGCCGGGATGGTAAAACCGCCGGACGGATGCGGGCATTGTTAGGATGGAATCGGAATCAATAATTTGTTCGCGTTTTATAATCCCGATTATTCCGGTTATATTTCCCACTAAAATTCAAGGGGCATATGAATATTATTGAAGCAATCCTACTTGGTGTTCTGCAGGGAATCACTGAGTTTTTACCAATCAGCAGCTCCGGGCATCTGGTGATTGGGCAACGATTACTGGGAATCTCCACACCTGGCCTGACATTTGAGATTGCCGTTCATCTGGGTAGTTTACTCAGCATTGTATTCGTATTCTGGAAGGACCTGATTGGGATACTTACTTCGTTGCGGGATTATTCTACGCAGAAATTGATTCTGGCAATTATAGTCGGAACCCTTCCGGCTGTTTTGGTTGGATTATACCTGATGGATGCAGTGGAGGCGGCTTTTACCAGCCTGACGGTTGTGGGCATAGCCTTATTAATCACCGGAACAGCCTTGATCTTTTCCCGATGGAGTAAAACTATTACCAATACGGTCAGTCCATTCTCGGGTCTGTTGATCGGTGTTGCCCAGGCCCTGGCAATTACTCCGGGAATATCGCGCTCCGGAGCGACAATCACCACCGCCCTGTTCCTGGGTGTTGACCGCAGTACAGCCGCCCGCTTTTCATTTCTACTGGCTATTCCGGCGATTATTGGCGCCGGCTTGTTACAGATCCTCGATCTGTTCCAGAATGGGAACCAGGCTTTATGGAATGGAGCGGTCTGGATTGGATTTATAAGCTCCTTTTTAACTGGGATCGTAGCCTTGAAGATTTTATTAAGCACTCTTAAATCAGGTAAATTCCACTGGTTTGGTGTCTACTGTTTATTGGTAGGTTTATTAACTTTATTTAGTTAATATGGCAAAACGGGCGTTAATTGTCCGGGGATTATGTTTGGTTCATTAACTGAGGAGTATTTATGTCCGCCGTAGCAGTTGGCTTTATATTCTATTTGATCGCGATTCTGACAGTGGGGGTGATTACGGCCCGGATGACTAAAACATTGCCCGATTATTTACTGGCTGGTCGCAAATTGGGTCCCTGGGTGGTGGCATTTTCTGAACGGGCATCCGGTGAAAGCGGTTGGATGCTGCTGGGCCTTACCGGATTGGCATACCTCAGTGGATTAGGCGATCCTTCCGGAACGAAGCTGGAACCTGCCTTCTGGACCGCCATTGGGGGAGTTACCGGAATCATCGTATCCTGGAGCCTGATCGCCAGCAAACTGCGCCAGGCCAGTGAGCAATATGGTGCCCTGACCCTGCCCCGGTTTTTCGAAATGAATTTCGGTGGAAAAGATCAGGCATTGCGCCTGGTTGCCACTGCCATAATTACTTTCTGTTTCACTTTTTATATTGCTGCCCAGTTCGATGCAGCCGGTAAATCACTGGAACAGGCTTTCGGTTGGACCCATCTTTCCGGAATATTGACCGGTGCGGCTATAATTGTATTCTATACTTTGATGGGTGGTTTTATTGCCGTGGCCTGGACCGATTTCGTTCAGGGCTGGATCATGCTGATTACTTTAGTTGTATTGCCCCTGGTCACTTTAAGCCAGCTGGGTGGATGGGGTGGCCTCGAAACAAGATTGAGTGCTATTAACCCGGAGTTCTTATCTGTCACGGGAGGCAGGACAGGCTGGTCACTGGTGTCCGGTATCCTGGGTGGCTTCGGTGTCGGAATGGGTTATATGGGCCAGCCCCACCTGTTAGCCCGTTATATGAGTATTCGTTCAGTAAAGGATATCAGGATTTCCCGTCGGATTGCCAGTGTCTGGGCTGTACTGGCTTATGGTGGTGCCGTACTGATGGGCCTGGTCGCTCTGGCCTATTTTGGCCCGGAATATTTCAGTGATCCTGAAAAAATGATGCCCGAGCTGGCTGTCAATATTTTCCCGGCCTGGTTTGCGGGAATTCTAATCTGTGGCGCCCTGGCGGCGATGATGTCTACCGCTGACTCACAATTGCTGGTTACCACCTCATCGATCTCCGAAGATGTCTATCACCAGACATTTAAGCCAGGCCTGACCCAGCGGCAGCTGGTACGCATTTCCAGAGGTGTTACTTTAATAATCGGAATTTGTGCGATCTTCCTTTCCCGCCTGCCGGCTTCGATTTTCGATAAGGTTCTGTTTGCCTGGGGTGGACTGGGGGCAGCATTCGGCCCCGCTTTGCTGCTGACCTTATGGTGGAAGAAGACCAGCCGGAATGGTGTGCTGGCAGGTATGATAACAGGATTCAGTACCGTGATAATCTGGGATAACTCGCCATTGTCCGGTACTCTTTACTCATTAGTGCCAGGTTTCATTGCTGCTTTTATTGCGGTGGTGATTGGTAGTAATTTGAGTCCCCGATCTGACAGCGCTTAATGGAACTGAAAACAGCAATACGACAGATTCAATCCGGATCCATTGCCCCTGTGTATTTACTGCAGGGTGATGATTATTATCTGCAGCAGTTTATTGTTGATCAAATTGAGAGTGAGTTTTCGGCAGGGGAGAAACTTCAACGGCAGTTATTATTGCCCGATGAATTCGGCAGCCGTGAAATTATCGATGCTCTCCGTCACACTGATTTATTCAGCTCGCGAAAGATTTTTATACTGAGGAATGCCCAGAAAATCAAACAACCATACCGGCAGCAGCTGATAGATTACTGTAATCAGCCTATTCCCAATCATTGTCTGGTTATTATTGATGACGAGTTTGGGAGCCAGAAATCAATTTACCGTAATATTGCCAAAAAGGTCGAGGCGATCAACACCAGAAAACCATTCGAATCGGAACTAAGGAAATGGGCAAAATACTTTTTTCATGAAAAACAGATTCAGGCTGACCGGGAGATTGTTGATACAGTCCTTGGGATCGCCGGGGACTCGGTATACCATATTGCTAATGAGATTGAAAAAATCTGTCTGGGAATTGAACCTGGTACGGCTCTGAATATGGATATGGTAAGTCAGTTTTCCGGATGGCGTCGCGAACATCGTCAATGGGAATTTCTTCTGGCTGTAGCTGGGCGGAAATTAGGACAATCGCAGGTTCTTGGTCGGGCATTGCTGGCCCAGGGGATATCGCTGATATCATTGGTCTATCAATTATCGACCCTGTATTCTGAATTGTTATACCTGAAAATTTCCGGTGGAACTTCCGCTCCCGTTTCTGGTTACATTCCTCTTCCGCCCTCCGTTCGGAAACGGTTGGGTGGTTTTAGTAAAAAATACAGTTATGAGGAAATTGATCTTGCGCTGGAATTACTGGTTGCAATTGACCGGAGAATCAAGAGTACGGTAACCACTGATGAATCTGAACTCGCAATCTTCTTATTCAGGGCCCTGGGGGAAAATGAATAATTTCCGATATACTGATGAAGAATTGATTGATCGCTTTCAAAAAGGCGATGAGCAAGCGTACGTCGAACTTGTCAATCGTTATCGCGATCGTTTGATGAATTTTGCCTATCGTTTTGTAAATGATGATGAGCAGGCGGAAGATATTGTTCAGGATACATTACTGAAGTTATATACTCACCGCCACTACTATCGGAACATTGCCAAGTTTTCTACCTGGATATATACCATTGCCGGCAATCTTGCCAAGACTGAACTGAGAAAGAAGAAGCGCCACAAAGTGACCAATCTCAGCCAAATGGGCCGTGAGGAACGTGAATATGAGCTGCCGGCAGTGGAAGCCGAGTCAGGTCAGATAGTGCAGGAACAGTATGCTGAGAAGCAGATTCAGCAGGCCATTCAGACTCTGCCCCTGCATTTCCGGACGGTAATAATTTTACGTGATATCCAGGAACTTTCTTACGAAGAAATAAGTAACATAGTCGATGTTCCGTTGGGCACGGTCAAATCACGGATTAACCGAGCAAGGTTGCAATTACAGAAAGCCTTGAAAGATTATAGATAAGGAGAAACGCGTATAGATGGATCGCTATCAGTTTGAAGACCTTATATCAGATTATATAGAAAACAATTTGAGCCTGGCAAAACGCCAGGAATTCGAAGATTTTATTAGCAGTAATCCCGATTGTAAAATCCAGGTTGATGAATTCAGTTCGTTATTAAGCGGCCTGAAAAATATGCCTGCCAAGGCAACATCGGATGATTTTATGATCAAGCTCGATGCCAGAATCAAGCAGGCCAAAGTCAAAAACAGAGTGTTGCAATCCGGTAGTGCGCGTTCTGAATCGCGAATCTTCGGTTTTACACCGCTCTATGCCGGTTTAATGCTGGCAGTAGTAGTAGGGATTATTACCGTTGGGATTCAGCTGGTGCCATCTGCTCCAGGGCCGGTATTGAAGCCAGCCCCCTATGTCAATACGGCCAATGAGATACCGGTCGACCAGATTCCCGAGTTGGATCAATCGAATTTTGCTAAATCCGAAGAAACTGCCGATGACTCGCTGGAAGCAACAAAAACTCTTCCTGATGTTGACGCTTACCACCAGGATAGGATGAAGCTGGTCGGGGCCCAGGAATAAGTTCCAAATTCTCCCTTTTACATAAAATATAAGTCTGTGTAAGTTAGGGGAAATGAGATTTCCTCAAATAAACATCGACAGCACACGATTATGGTTCAATCTGCTTATCATTATATTATTTATTCTTTTATTCATATTTCCTGAACCGAGCGGTTCGGTTTTTACAATTGCCAGAATATTAGTAGCCATCGCATTACTCTTCTCCTTGTTTTTCCCTTCAATTGGAATTCAGAAAGATAAGTTACCATCACAGACAGCGACCATTATTGAAGGTAGCGAACCAATCCGGCCTAATAATCGCATGGGGCAGGGTCGGGTCTACTACGAGGCATTGCTGACAAATGTTTTTGAACTGTTGGCGGCCCTGAATACCAATTATGAGAATGCCTTTTATATGATTGATCCAATGAGTAACGGATATACCCTGCAAAAGGCTTCCAGTAAAAAATTCAATGAGTTTATTTCCTATGACAACGAAATAATCCAGACCTTGCTGAAGCAGGATGAATGTATGTTGTTTCAGCAGAAGGATATTGGGCAGGCCTGGTCGGTGATATTAAATCAGGAAAAATGGCGAGGCAGTGAATGTCTGCTGGGGGTGCGAATCCTTTACCGCGGTTCGACGGCCGGTTGCCTGATGGTCTATTCTGAGCATTTCA
>CAYPJE010000075.1:0-7076 GCA_964410945.1 uncultured bacterium | reverse complement strand
ATTCCCAGGCCTTAAAGCTCAACCGGCCGAGAAAATATCTCTGACAGGTGTAGAGCTATCCGGATAATTCGATCGGCCCTGAATACAGTGGATCACCGATCGGTGGGAATGTGCTGATGCGCTGGTCATCGGAGCTGCGTTTTCTCATGTCTCCCGACCCGATCGTTTATGCCCTGGCCTTCGCAGAAGCAGGGAATGTCTGGGAAACCAAGAATTTTATCGAACCGTTTTCGGTTCAAAGAACAGCCACTTTGAATTTAAAGAAATCAGTTGGGATTGGCATCCGGTTCAATATGCCTATGGTTGGCATGCTGGGATTTGATGTAGGTTATGGTTTTGATGATATCGATAGTGACGGTGAGCCAGCGGGCTGGAATTACCATATCCTGTTCGGCCAGACATTTTGATAACTGATATTCCCAGGTATATAAATATATCACAATTCACTATTGTAGTTATATTACCGTCATACTTTGTGCGCTGACGCACCCCCAATTTTCAGTACATTGACAGAACAACTCTACAGATGTAGTTTTCCCGTAATTGAAATCGGTTAATCAATGATATTTTCTTATGATTTTTCATAAGGACTTATAATTGTGATAGTTGGCATTTTTTTTGCTATTATTGGCATAAGTTAGATTTCAATGACATAATATCGACCAGAGAGGGGAATGATATGTCCAGATACAGTTATTCGGTATCCATTTTTATCAGTCTGTTATTAGTCCTCAACGCCCAGGTTCATTATCCGGGTGATGTTGACGTCCTGGGAGCGGAGGAAATTGTCTTTGACTACAGCACGGATTCCTGCTACACGGAGGATATCCCGGATGGCCCGGCCCAGGCCTTTCGTGATGCCGACGGCAAGATTCAGTTGATCGCTGCCCACAAGATAGCCTACCGGATGATCGGTGATGATTTCGATTCCCTGGTACGGGATTGTGCCAACGGCCCGGTATTCTCTTCCGATGAGAGCGAGCTGGAGGGAACCTATAATAACCAGGAATGGCTGGCTGGTGTCTATACTCCGGATGGAGCGACTATTTATTCAATCGTCCATAATGAATATAAGCCACTTGGTGATGCCGCTTGGGAAATTGCCTGGTATAATACCCTGACCTTTGCCGCCTCGGTGGATACGGGCCGTACCTACACCCATGCCACTCCTCCGGACCACTATCTGGCCGGTACGCCCTATACCTATGTAGCCAGCGGACCTATGGGAATTTTCGGTGGCAGCAAGCCGATCTATAATCCCAACGATGGTTATAATTATGTTCTGGTCCACCTGGAAGAGTACCAGCTTCAGGATTGGGGCGTCGGTGTGATCCGAACTCAGACAATCGAAGATCCCGACAGCTGGCGCGGCTGGGATGGCAGCGGATTCAATGTGCAATTCGTTGATGCCAATAATGAAACGGTGACCGATCCGGCCGACCATATCCTTGCGCCGGTCTCCCGGGATAATATCGGCAAGATGTGCGAAAGCCTGACCTACAATACTTATTTCGACCAATTTATGGTGGTTGGTTTTACCAACAAGGATGATAATTTCACCGGCGGCAAGGTTTATGGTATTTACTATTCCCTGTCCGATGACCTGATCAACTGGAGCGCCCCGGTGCTGGTGTATGAATCTCCCAAGCAGGGCTGGGAAGCGGGTGGCATCTATTATCCGGCCATTATCGATCATGCCGATACCAGCCGCAATTTCGATCATCCCGGTCAGACGCCCTATCTATATTTCACCAAGTGGAATTCTGGTGGTGACAACTTAGACCGTGATTTGATCAGGGTGCCGATTCAGTTCAATGAAAATGTGGTCACTGCTTTTACCGTCAATTCCGCCGGGGATGGGGAAGGTCAGAGTGTAGGTAACGGAACGGCCCATACCGGCTATACCAACTCGGAAGGCGACCCTGAAGTCACCCTCCGTTCCGCCATGCTGGAAGCAATGGCCAGCCCCGATCCAGACTATGTTTTCACCATCAATTTTGATATTCCCGGAGTCGGTCCCCATGTGATCGATGTGAATTATTTCCTGCCGGAACCGGAGATGCCCCTGATTATCGATGGCTATTCCCAGCCCGGAGCCAGTGCCAATACCCTGGCCCTGAATGAGGGGAACAATGCTATTATCATGGTTGAGCTGGACGGCAGTTCCTCCGGTGGTGCCATCGGCCTCAACCTGCTGGGTGGTAATGCCACCGTCAAGGGAGTGGCCCTGCACAGCTTCGGTTCGGGGATCGGGATCGACGAGGCTGGTGGCAATTCCATCCAGGGTTGCTTCATCGGAACCGATGCCTCCGGTGCCGCACTGGGTGATGCGATTGGAATTGCAATTGGAACCGGAAACAATCTGGTCGGTGGCAGTGCACCTGCTGATCATAATGTCATCACCGGTGAAATAGTCGTTACCGGTACTCCGGCGGACAGTAATATTATCCGAAACAATTATATTGGTCTGGATGCCACCGGCGCCAGCACGGCCGGGCCTGGCACGATCAGCCTGCGGGACGGAGCTCAGCATACGGTGATTGATTCCAATGTTGTGTCCGGGACCTACCGCGGGGTGGAAATGACCGGTAGCGGCACCTCATACAACACCGTTACGAATTGCCTGCTGGGTACCGATTACAGTGGTATCGTGCCCATGTCCACTGGATTGATCGGTGTATATCTGACTGACAATGCCGATTATAACACGATCGGTGGGATTGATGCCGGAAACGTTATCGCTTCCTGGACTTATCGAGGAATTGTGATTGATGGCGCTTCCAATAACACCATTCAAGGCAATTGGATCGGTACTGATAGGGATACAACTGTTGATATGGGTATTTCCAATGAGGCGGTGCATCTCCTGACCGGTGCATCCGAAAACCTGATCGGTGGAACATCCGCCGGAGAGGGTAATGTTATCGTCTATTCCAATGGTGATGCGGTACGCTTGAGTGACGATGCCGGTACCGGGAACGCTATTCTCGGTAACCTGATCCATGGCAACGGTTATGGCATTGACCTGGACCCGGATGGCGTGAATGTCAACGATGCCCTGGACACCGATACTGGCCCCAATAATCTCCAGAATGCACCGGATATGACCAATGTCAATATTACCAGCAATGATACCCATATCGAAGGAGTCCTGAATTCGGAAGGCAGTAAAACCTATCGGGTGGAATTCTTTGCCAATCAAACCATTGACAATGACAATCTGGGGCAGGGTGAAATCCTCATCGGTTACGGTGATTTCACTACCGATGCCAGCGGACATGCTGCAATTGATATTCACTTTGGTCTTGAGATCACGCCCGGATATTATGTAACAGCCACGGCCACTGATCCCGATAATAACACCTCCGAGTTCTCCAACGCTCTGCGGGCAACCAGCGATGTCTATTTCCCTGATATCGATGTTTCACCGGTTACGGTGGAGCTTACGGTCAACCCCACCCAGATGCTGGATGCCAATATTACCATTGCCAATACCGGTAATCTGAGTCTGGACTGGACGGCCTGGTCATACGCTTCATGGATTCGTCTCGACCAGGAAGGCGGTACCCTGGTGGCTGGTGCCGATACTCTGCTGAATGTTACCGTGAATCCGGAAGATATGCAGGCCGGAACCCACAGTGACATTGTCTACATCTCCTCCACCGATCCCGATGAGGATACGGTGGAAGTCACCGTGAGTATGACCATCAACGGATACGCTGAAGCGGATGTGACACCGTCGGACCTGGAGATTGCCCTCGAGTTAGGTGCATCCGGCAATGATACTTTGTTTATTGCCAACACCGGTACGACTTTACTGGAATATTACTTGCATACCAGCAATGATTATGTGATTGTCAGCCCCACCTGGGGGCGCGTCTCGGCCGGTGCCACCGATACGGTGATTGTTACCGTTGATGGCAGCACCCTCACCTACGGTACCTATTCCGAGTGGGTGCGGGTCGATCCGGTGAGCGATCAATCCAGTATCACCGTGCCGCTCGTGGTAACTGTGGCTGTCACCGGCCCGGCCTTTTCCATCAGCGCCGATTCAGCCTGTGCGGCCGTGGAAGTGAATGGTACCGCAACAGATACTTTGTTTATTACCAATCCCGGCACCGAGCTGCTGACCTGGTCCGGTGCGATCAGTGACTCGTGGGCTGTACCCCTGCCGGATATGGGTGCGGTCACCCCCGGTGAAACCGATACCCTGGTAGTGAGTTATGATGTTACCGGGATAGCGGCTGGCTCGTATTCCACCGGCCTGATTATATCTACCAATGATCCCAATAACCGGTCGGTTTATATCCCGGTGATGGTCGACATCTATGAACCGGGGGCCCGGATGGCCATTAATCCCCTGGCTATCGACCTTGGGGTAAAGGCCGGCAGCACGATCAGCGATACGCTGTGGATTACCAATGGAGGTAGTATCGACCTGCACTGGTCCGGTACCCCGAGTTCGGAATTAATTACCCTGGCACCGGATACCGGTGATGTAAATCCCGGGGCTACAGCCGCAGTGGTTTTCACTTTCGACGCTACCAGCCTGAATGGTGGTACGTATATTGAAAGCATTGGGTTCACATCCGATGCCATTGATAATCCCAGCATTGTTGTATCATGTTCATTTACGGTGGCTGCCGAAGCAAATATTGTACTAAGTCCCGATTCCATTCACACCGAAGTGGCCATTGGTACCTATGGCACAACCCATTTTTATATCCGCAATACCGGTTCGGCTGAACTGGTAATTACCAATGTTGGTAATGTGTTCACCAGTAATTGGCTCAATCCAGACCCGCGAAATCCCGGCAATATTGCTGCCGGTGATTCAGTCCTGATAACGGTTACCATCAATGGTACCGTGCTGTCGGTTGGCGATCATCTGGGCTGGTGTTTTGTGGAATCCAACGATCCTGATGAACCGGTGGCTGAAATACCGATTCTGGTGACAGTTTCGGAAAATGTTGATCCGCCGGAAGTGGTAATCACTAAGCCGGAAAACGGGCTCATGATTGATACTACCTATCTGGAAGTTGAATACCAGGTTAGTAATTTTACTGTCGGTGTAGGCGGAGCTGACGGGTATGTGAAATTCCAGCGCAGTGGTGAAGATGTCCAATCCCGTTTCGATGTCGGCCCGCTGGTATTTGAAAACCTGGATGATGGCGATTACCATCTGGTGATCTGGCTGGTGGATGACAAGGGTGTCGATTTGGATCCGTTTGTTAGCGATACCTTGAACTGGTCAGTATATCTGCCAAAACCATCGATCGAGGTGAGTTCCGATACCATATCAGCAGAAATAATGGCTGGGAATTCCGTTACTGACAGTATATGGATATACAACCAGGGTTTCGCCACCCTGGATTGGGTTATCAGTTACACCCCCGACTGGCTGGTGTGTACTGAAACCAGTGGATTACTGGAGCCGGATGAATACCAGAATATCCAATATACACTGGATGGGAGTGCCCTTTCATCAGGAATGCATTCCGATTCACTCATAATTGAATCCAATGACTCGGAGAAACCGCGCTATGTCGTGCAGGTTCGTTTATATATTGAACCGGTTTCTGGGGTTGTTGATTTCAACAGCACCCCACATGAATTTGCATTATTCCAGAACTATCCCAACCCATTCAATCCGGCCACTACGATCATATTCAGCCTGACGGAGCAGTCCCAGGTGGAGCTGTCAATCTTTGACCTGCGGGGCCGCCTGGTTCGAAAGCTGGTTGATGATCGGCTGGAGGCCCGTTATCATTCGGCAGTCTGGGACGGCCGGAACAGCGCCGGGCAATTGGTGGCCAACGGTGTTTACCTGTACCGGATAATGGCTCTTGCGGAGAATGGTACCTATACCCGGAGCCGAAAGTTGATCCTGCTGAAATAGCGGCGGGAATATATTGCAGTCGGGGTGGGTAAAATTGCCTGCCCCGGCCCTGGCTTATTATATATAAATGTAAATGTAGAGGGATTTTTATTCACTTTTATTTTTGGCACTGATGTTGCTGTTATTGAAGAATCCCGGTCAATTATTAAATATTATGGAGAAAAAGCTATGCAGGTGAAGAAAGATAAAGTTCGTCAGGCCATGTTAGCTAACGCGCAGAAAGAGTTTTTTAATAATGGCTTTGACAAGGCTTCAATGCATGTGATTGCCGATAAGGCCGGTGTTGCCGTTGGTAATCTCTACCGGTATTATAAGAATAAGGCCGACCTGTTTGAAGCGGTGGTGAAACCGGCCTACGACCGGGTTATTGACCTGGTCCTGCTGCATCAGGAGAATGATGACCAGGATAATGACCGGCCGCTGATCGACCTGATGGGCGAGCAACTGGAAAACCTCACGTTGCTGTTACTGGAAAACCGAATTGAACTTCTGATCCTGATTGACCAGAGTGCGGGAACCAGGTTTGTAAATACCAAAGGTGTGCTGGTTGGTGCTATTACAGAGCAGCTTAAAACCGCCGTATCCCAGGCCAGGCAGACAGCCGGGAAGGAATATAACGATGTTATTATCCGCTCACTGTCGGTTGGTTTGATCGAGGGAATGCTTGATATTATCCGGGCTTATAAATCACCTTCGGTAATCAGGAAAACCGCCAACCTGTATATTAAACTATTCCTGAATGGAGTAAGTACCCTGTTTGACTGATTTACCTTGACGGACTTTCCCGCATTGTGATTTCGGTGAAATATTCTGAATTTCACTTACTTAATTAGGAGTTATTATGCCAGGAAAGAGCCTTCTTACAATTATACTTGCAGCTGTTTTTATCTTTTTATCCGGCTGTGCCACCACGGTACCAGTTGATATTGAACCAATCAAAACTGCCCGTGTGAAAACCGGAATTGAGGTTTTGAAACAGAATAATTTTGAGCTGCTGGCCGGGAAGCGGGTCGGATTGGTCACCAATGCCACCGGGGTTGACTGGCAACTGCACTCAACCGTGGATTTGCTGTATGAAGCCCCCAATGTGGAACTGGTGGCCCTGTACGGTCCCGAGCATGGTACCGGTATTATAAGAATAAGGCCGACCTGTTTGAAGCGGTGGTGAAACCGGCCT
>CAYPJE010000074.1:0-8456 GCA_964410945.1 uncultured bacterium | reverse complement strand
GGGTCGATCTGGGGCTGGATTATACTTTTAGTGCCGGTAACGGTGACAGTGTCACCCCAGTCCTCGAGAAAATGGGTCCGGTGGATATGCCAGTTTGTCAACTGAGAGGTTTCATCATAATGGGAACTGAGATGGGTCGAGTTTTCAACTTTGCCGAGCACCGAAGCAAAATCCAGATCAGTAGGAGCATTATAGACCGGATTTCCACCCAGGATAACCAGGTCTGTTACTTCATTGGCTTCAATTCCATTAACCAACTCAATTAATTGAACCGTAGATGGCAAGACCGCATCCTGTACCGGGTAAAAATCAACGGTTTTTCCTACATTACCCAAGGCAGTATTCAGCAATAATACCAGCAGATGCACTTCAACTGGATGATGGCGTCCGGCAGTGATCAGTGAGTTTCCGCGCCGGGACAATAAATCCTTGGCCAGGATACGCAGGAATTTTTGATCGGTATTAAAATCGGTATGGGGTAGAATTACTCCGCCTGGCAGCGTCAAACCTTGAGCGATCAGTTCATGAGCCAGGGCCAGCGTGAAAGCGGGAATCCGGCTGCCAGCCATACGCAGGTGATGGTCGGCCATGCCCCCGGTGATGCTGAAACCGCTCTCAACCGCATACAGGCGGTTCATTGAATCATTTTCTGTTTCCACCCGGCGGCCGGCGGAAAAACCTTTGGTGTTGGCAATCGCCCCGGTTTCCAACTGGAGGAAATCGGCCTCCAGACTCAGGATCACTTGGGCTTTGTCGAACTGATATTGTGGATGGTAGGTCTGACCGGTTAATTCTGTCAGGGCGTTAAAAATATTTTCATCCGAGATTGGCTCCCAGGTGAACCAGCGGGCCTGTGGTAGGACTTCCAGTAATTCCTGCTTTAAGCGGGCCAGGGTCGGGGAAGCGAATGATTCCGAAAGGATGGCGAGTCCGGCACCCTGGTTTTCCTTCAGTTCCGGCAGGCGACTGCGCCAGAAGGCGCTAAAATCTTCGATAGAGCGTTCGGAACCATTGTTCCGTACCGATTGTGAACGGTCCGGATCATACAGATTCAGGATTTCAGCCTGAATAAAGTGGTTGGTGGCTCCCAGGGAAGAGGGATGCTTGGGATTACCCTCCAGTTTGGTAGGCCGTCCTTCATGGTTTTCCGCCAGCAGGCCGATTGGATCGAGGCCGTTGGGCATGGTGGTGGCATAAAATTTCGGTATTCCCGGGATAATATTTTCCGGTGGTGTGACATAAGGAATAATTTTTTCAACCGGTCGGCGGCAGCCTGCCAATCCGGCCAGGGCCAGTGAAGCGCCCATCAATGATAAAAAGGTTCGCCGGTTCACACCTTCACTTAATTCGGAGGCACCTTCCGGAAATTCACGTTCCGCGAATTGCCGGAATTCGGGTGTGTCAGCCAACTGGTCCAGGCTGCGCCAGTAATCTTTTCCGTTAATTTGGTTTTTCATCGGTGACAGGCTGAGCAATCTTCGCTGGGGTTGATGTTACGTTCGGTCCGGAAAACGGCAGCTAATTCCATATGATTATCCGGGGGAATCCAGTGCATGTTGGTAACTTCTTCCGGGGGACGGAGATGCGGTTCCGGATTCCGGTGGCAGTCCAGACACCAGCCCATGGATAGTGGTTCGACTAACCGGACTTTTTCCATCTCAGCTACATTTCCGTGGCAACTGGCACAACCCACACCGGCATTGATATGAATGCTGTGGTTGAAATAGGCAAAATCGGGTATCTTATGTACCCGGACCCATTCGATGGGCTGACCGGTTGCCCAGCTATCGCGTACCGGCTGCAGCTTTTTGGATTCCGGTAAAATCAGGTTATGGCAATTCATGCAGGTCTGGGTGGGCGGGATACTGGCAGTCGCGGCTTTATCAACTGTGGTATGACAGTAACGGCAATCGATTCCCAGGTCACCGGCATGTATTTTATGGCTGTAATCGACCGGTTGTTTGGGCTGGTAACCGACATCGGTATATTTTGGTGAACCGAACCACCAGAAAAATCCCACGATTGCACTCAGTACCAGAATGACTGCCAGGACAATCACTGCCGGTAATTTATTCGACCAACGTGGGAAGAGCTGTGCCATTTCAGGTTTCTGAGTTGTTTGAATTGGAATTACTGTCGGGAATATACGGTATTAATTCCGTAAAATTAATGTTTTCCAGCATTTCAGAAACTTTAATTTCCACTTCCCGCATTTTCTCAATAATCGGATGACAGAGCTGGGTCCGGCCGCAATCCTTGAAATTTTCCCGAAGACAGCTGACCATGACCGGCGGGCCGTCGATGGCTTCAATCACTTCCCGCAGGGTAATATCCTCTGGCTGACGGGGTAATCGATATCCGCCGCGGAGTCCTTTTACCGATTCCACAATTTCAGATTTCACCAGTTTTTGCAATACCTTTGACAGGAAATCCGCCGGCAGGTTTAAGGTTTCAGCCATCTCATCTTTGGTTCTGACCTGCCTTACCTCAACTCCCGAAAGGTATCCTACGACCAGAATTGAATAATCGGCGGCTTTACTTATTCCCAGCATTTGATGGTCTTATTTGATAATGTGATCAATTTTAAGATTTTACCCGCTGCGATTATAAAAAGGAGGAAAATATTGAAGCAAGTAAAAAGTGGACAAACTGAGTCCAGATTATGATTTATTGTGACAGCACATGTGCTGTTTTCAAATCAAATACCCGTATTGCAGGGACAGAACAGTGTTCTATCCGTCAATTAATTTGGTCCGATTGCGGACAAGTCAATGACTTGTCCCTACAGATTATCACATTTTATGGACTGAATCAGTATTCCGCCTGAAATCATCATTGCACGGTTTTAATAATTGTATCTATATTTCGCCACATAACGAAATGATTATTTAGATCGATGCGAACAGAAATTAAAATATTGAAAGCCCTTTCCGATACAAATCGCCTGCGGATTGTTAAAATGCTGGAAGTCCGGCCCCTTTGTGTCTGCGAAATCACGGCCATACTTGGCTTGGCTGCTTCCACTGTCTCAAAACATCTGTCAATCCTGCGGGAAGCGGAAATGATAACCGACCGCAAGGAAGGGAAATGGGTCAATTACTATTTGAATGAAGCGCCGGTTGCCGGTCCGGTGGCGGAGATGTTGAAACTGGTGTCTGGCTGGCTACCGGACGATTCGGTGGTCGCCTATGATGCCGAATCTGCTCAGACTGTAGATCGCAACCGGATCTGTGGAGGGTAAGATATGGATTGGAAGACTGAAATAAAAATATTACTCTGGATCCTCGGAACTTTTCTGGTGTTCTATTTTATGCCCCTGGAGGATGGACTTGTATTCGGAGTGGTCAGTGAAGCCATAATCCTGGTCCAATGGTATGCCCGTGAACATGTACTGCTCTGTCTGATCCCGGCCTTTTTTATCGCTGGTGTAATTGCTGTCTTTATCAGTCAGTCAGCGGTTATAAAATATTTTGGTGCCACCGCCAAAAAATGGCTGTCATATCTGGTGGCTTCCGTATCCGGTGCCGTGCTGGCGGTCTGTTCCTGCACGATCCTGCCCCTGTTTGCCAGTATCTATAAACGCGGGGCGGGGATCGGTCCTGCCACCACCTTTTTGTACGCGGGACCAGCCGTGAATATTCTGGCAATGATTCTGACCGCCCGTGTATTGGGATTTCAGCTGGGGCTTGCCCGGATAATTGGAGCGATCGTGTTCAGTATTGTGATTGGTCTGGTAATGAGCCTGATCTACCGTCGGGAGGAGGCTGACAAGGTTGCCGATCAGATTATAATGCCGGAATCGGAGGAAGCACGTCCCTTATGGCAGACTGCTACCCATTTCTTCATTCTGGTGGCGATCCTGATTTTCGCAACTTGGGCCGCACCCCGTAGCATGACCGGATTGTGGGCTTCAATCTGGGTGGTCAAATGGAAACTGGTCAGCCTGTCCGGACTGGCGCTGTCACTGTCGCTGGTATATATCATCGGGATGAACCGCTACCTGGTCATGGCTGGTGTTATTCTGACAGGAATTGTCGGCTGGTTACTACCCCTGCAGCCGGTGATACCATTTGTAGTCGGGATTGTTGCGTTAATAGTTATATTGGCATTTTCAAAGGGAGAGCCGCAGGAATGGCTCAATTCCACCTGGGGTTTTGCCAAGCAGATACTACCCCTCCTTTTTACCGGCGTGCTGGTAGCCGGGTTGTTGTTGGGTTCACCGGAAGGCGGGCAGGGATTAATCCCGGACCAGTGGATTTCCCGGCTGGTTGGCGGTAATTCACTGGGGGCGAATTTCTTTGCATCCCTGGTCGGTGCATTCATGTATTTTGCCACCCTGACCGAGATACCTATTCTGCAGGGCCTGATGGCAAATGGTATGGGACCGGGACCAGCGTTGGCGCTGCTGCTGGCAGGACCGGCTCTTTCATTGCCCAACATGCTGGTAATCCGCTCGGTGATGGGGACACAAAAGACCATGATCTTTGTATCGCTGGTGGTGGTGATGGCCACTATCAGTGGAATTATTTACGGCCTAATAATTTAATAAACAGGAGTTGAAATGAGCGGGGATAAGCTAATTGTCATTGTAGGACTAATCTTTATGATTGGTTGTGGCAGACAGCCCGATAAAGCGAATGCGGGAACCCAAACTGCAAAACAGCAAACCAAGCCTATGATAACCTTTGTGGAACTGGGTTCGGTAAATTGTATTCCCTGTAAGGCGATGGTACCGGTAATGCAGGCGGTTGAACATAAGTATGGCAAGCAACTGCAGGTCGTTTTTCACGATGTGAAAAAGGAACCGCGGTATGGAGAACAGTATGGCATCCGCCTGATTCCGACCCAGATATTTCTGAACCGCGAAGGGCAGGAGATCTTTCGTCATGAAGGATTTTTTGCCGAAGATTCCATTGTTGCCTTTTTGCAGAGCCAGGGTCTGACAGCAGATCTGTAAAATGATTATCGATTTATTTACATCCCTGGATGCAGGCCTGAATTCCGGAATATGGTGGGCTGCCCTGGCCGCCGGTGGATGGGGTATCCTTAGTGTTCTGCTGAGCCCCTGTCATTTATCCAGCATTCCATTGTTGGTGGCCTTTATCGGCAGCCAGGGTAGTGTTACGGTTGGGCGCTCGTTTCGACTGGCACTGATTTTTGCAGTCGGGGTGTTATTCTCGATTGTATTAATCGGTGGTATTACCTTCGGACTGGGCCGGATGCTTGGTGATGTAGGGCCATTTGGCAATTGGCTGGTGGCAGGAATATTCTTGCTAGTGGGCCTCTATCTTTTGGATTTACTACCCCTCCCGAATACCGGGATTAACCTGCAGCGTTTAGGTTTCACCGGTCGGTTGGGAGCACTGCTGTTGGGTTTGATCTTTGGTATCGCTCTGGGTCCCTGTACCTTTGCATTTATGGCACCGGTATTGGGTGCGGTATTTAAACTGGCAGTCGATAAACCGCTGCAAGCAGGGATTGTTCTGGCCGGATTTGGTATAGGACAGAGTTTAGTCATTGTGCTGGCCGGATCATTGGTGGGATTAGTACAAAAATATTTAAAATGGACAGAACGATCCAAAGGAATGATGGTTATGCGACGCAGTTGTGGATTGTTGATTATCGCAGGCGGAATTTATTTTCTGGTAACTGCTTAATAACTGAAACCTAAATTGAGGAGTTGATATGTTAAGTATTTTAGTGGCCGGGCCTGGTTGTATGAACTGTAACAAACTGGCTCGGATGTGTAAAGAAGTAGTTGAGGAAAATAGTATCGATGCGGTGGTGGAAAAAGTTACCGATTTGAACCAGATTGCTGCTTTGGGAGTAATGATGACCCCCGGTTTGATAATCAATGGCAAGGTGGTAAGTACTGGTAAAGTACCACTGAAAAGCACCCTGGAGAACTGGATCCTTGGTGAGGTAGAGTAAAATAAATGTCACTCTGAGCCTGTCGAAGAGTGAATTGACAAAAATGTCATGGTTCCTGACTGTGCGATCCCACCTTGCCAAAGCCTTATACAACGGGCAGACGATTTAGCGAAGGCAGGCGAGTGGCTCACCATGACATTGGAACAATAATATGGAAAAACTGACCAAGCAATTATCATTTCTTGACCGCTGGTTAACGCTGTGGATATTTCTGGCTATGGCTGTCGGAGTATTGGTCGGCTACCTGTATCCCGGTGCCGAAGGGTTTATTACCCAATTCCAGGTTGGCACCACCAATATACCGATTGCAGTGGGCCTGATCCTGATGATGTACCCGCCATTGGCGAAAGTGCGTTATGAAGAACTCCACGATGTTTTCCGCAACTGGCGGGTGCTGGGACTTTCACTGGTACAGAACTGGATTATCGGCCCGGTTCTGATGTTTGTTCTGGCGATCATCTTTTTACATGGCTATCCCGAATTCATGACCGGGCTGATTCTGATCGGACTGGCCCGTTGTATTGCCATGGTAATCGTGTGGAATGAGCTGGCTAAAGGTGACAACGAATATGTGGCCGGTCTGGTGGCTTTGAATAGTGTTTTTCAGGTCCTGTTTTACAGTGTGTATGCCTATATCTTTATCACAATTTTACCGCCATTGTTCGGTTTGTCAGGCAGCGTGGTTGAAGTGAGTATGGGACAGATCGCCGAAAGTGTTCTGATCTATCTAGGGATACCATTTTTTGCAGGAATGCTGACGCGGTTTATAATGCTGCGCTGTAAAGGGCTGGATTGGTACAACACTCGGTTTATCCCAATGATAAGCCCGATCACTCTGATCGCGCTCCTGTTTACAATCGTTGTCATGTTCAGTTTAAAGGGCAACCTGATTGTGCAGATTCCATTGGATGTAGTACGGATAGCGGTGCCATTGTTGATTTACTTCGTGCTGATGTTTCTGGTCAGTTTCTGGATGGGGCGCAGGATCGGCGCGGATTATTCCCAGACCACGGCGATCTCATTTACCGCCGCCAGCAATAATTTTGAATTAGCCATTGCTGTTGCAGTGGCGGTATTCGGTATCAATTCAGGGGTGGCCTTTGCTACAGTAATCGGTCCATTGGTAGAAGTGCCGGTGTTGATCGGGCTGGTGAATGTAGCCCTCCGTTTTCAGCGGAAGTATTGGCGTGGTTCCCGGTAATAATGTCATTCCGAAATCAGCAAAGCTGATTGAGGAATCTTTTAAACCGGGCTTTAAACAAGTTGTTGGGTAATAATATTCCCGATCGTATAATTACCTAAAGGTGTAGATTTCTCATCCTGATAAATCAGGATTCAAAATGACAATTATTATTTAACATAACTAACTTCATTCCATGACATTTAGTGATAATACTAAAATCGCCCTGGCCCTGGGCGGTGGCGCTGCCAAAGGATTGGCCCATATCGGTGTTTTGAAAGCCCTGGAGGAAGCTGGTATCCATCCGGCGATTATTGCCGGGACGTCCATGGGTTCCCTGATTGGGGGCATGTACGCTAGGGGTATGTCAGTGGATGAAATCGCACAGGAAGCCCGTCAGGTGACCATGGCCAAATCGCTGCAGTTGTTCCGGCCGGCATTCCGCAGCAGCGGTTTTGTGGAAGATCGCAAGATACTTGAGCTTCTGGAAGGATTTTGCGGTTCTGTCCGGATCGAGGATTTACCAATTCCATTTATTGCCTGTGCCGTGGATTTTCGTACCGGCCGTACCCATTACCTGAAATCCGGACGACTGTTGGATGCCATCCGGGCCAGTATCGCCATTCCGGGGATTTTCCAGCCGGTTAAGGCCAACGGAACCCTATTGGCTGACGGCGGTCTCACCACCACCGTTCCACTGGGGATTCTGCGTGATTATAAACCAGATAAAATCATTGGTGTCAATGTGCTTAAGACACCGGACCTGTCGCTTGATTCCTATTCAGGTCTGATAAAGCTGGATGCCAGATCGAAGGACGAAGCCACCCTGGCTGATCGTATCCTGAAAGCATTTACCTTTAATGCCGATAGCCGGAAAACCGATTCCTATAATTTGCAGCGAACAATTCTCCAATCGGTACATATCTTGCTCAACGCATTGACTGAATCAGAGATTAAGCGTATTCAACCGGAGTTAATGATTGAACCTGATATGACGCCGGTTAATCTGTGGGAATTCTGGAAAGGTGAGGAGGCCATCGCCATCGGTTATGCCACCGCCGGATCAGCGCTTCGAGCGCGATTTGATTAATGTGACCGCCACCTACTCGGTACGTGACTACGGGTAGATCAGGATTCTGAACAAAGGCAATATATTCATACCGATTATAATGGTCGAACAGGAATGGTGAGATACTGTTCTTAGTCAGCCGGCTTTATTAATTACCTTTATAGGCGTCAATCGGTTTATCAATCCGTACAAAGATCGATTTACCAGCCATTGATCCGGCACAACCCAGTACTACATCACCATTTTCATCGCGCCAGTTACTGATGCTCGAATCGG
>CAYPJE010000073.1:0-8646 GCA_964410945.1 uncultured bacterium | reverse complement strand
GGATTACGCAGATATCCACTGCTATTTTCAGGTAACGCTGTCACGGCCTGCCCCAGACCAATCGAGCGCGGTGATACGCCAATTTCCAGGAATGAATCGGCATACTCCTGCCCCACCACAACTGTGATAAATATTAATAATACTAGCCTGTAACGCATGCGTTATGCCGGTCTGGATAAATCTACTTAATCACCGGATGATAAAAACAGTTTCTGATTCAAATAGCGCCGTAATTCCATTTCATCCATATCAATTTTTATAAACTTTCCGTCCTCCGCCATCGATATATGACGCTTTTCCTCGGAAACGACAATCACAATGGCATCTGTTTCTTCCGTTAAACCGAGTGCCGCCCGGTGCCTGGTTCCCATTTCCGGATCGATCATAGTGCTATCGGTTAATGGCAATATGCAGGCGGCAGCATCCAAAATATCATTCTGCAAAATCACGGCCCCGTCATGGAGGGGCGAAGTGGGATTGAAAATTGACAGCAATAACTGTGGCGTAACTTCGGCCCTGAGGGTCGTTCCGGTCTCTTTATAATTGCGCAAACCGGTCTCACGTTGGATAACGATCAATGCTCCCCAGCCCCGCCGTGTAAGTTCAGTGGTTACTTCCGCCATGGATTGGATGGTCCGTGAAGTCCTCATCCTGAAAATAGTACGGATGAAACGGGTCTGCCCGATATAAATTAACAACCTTCGTAATTCCGGCTGAAACAGGATGACAAAGGCCACCACCCAGACTGTCTGGAATTGGTTGACCAGCCAGGATGTTCCACTGAGCCCTAAAGCACTGAATAAAAAGGATGCAAAAAGTATAATGATCAACCCCACCAGCATCTGTCCGGCACGGGTATCCCGAAAATACATATATACCTTGTAAAATAACCAGGTTACGAGAATGATATCAATTATATCAATAACCGAAATATCCAGAAATCCAATTTGAATTAATAACGGGAAAATCATGCTGCTATGGCACCCCTGATTCTATCACAGATTATTACTGATCGCTTCACGGCTCCAACATCATGAACCCTCACAATCCGGGCGCCATTCATTATACCAGCCACTACAGCGGCTATTGTACCTTCCAGCCGGTCAGCGGGTGGCAAATCAAGTACATTACCAATAAAGGCCTTGCGCGACGGTCCGATCAGAACCGGCTGACCTAATTCAACAATTCGGTTTAAATTCCTCAAAATCGTAAAATTATCATCCAGCCGTTTTCCGAAACCAATTCCCGGATCAAGAATCAACTGACTTCTATCCAAACCTGAACTGACTGCATATTCGATTCGTGCTTCAAAGTATTGTACCAGTTCCATCATCAGGTTGTTGTAGGAAGGATTTTTCTGCATATCACGTGGTGTGCCCTTGATATGCATCAGAATTGCCGGTACACCGGCTGCACGGATGGTATCAACCATCTGCGGATCAAACATGAATCCGCTGATATCATTGACGATGTCTGCCCCCGCTTCCAAAGCGGTATTAGCAACAGCGGATTTATAGGTATCTATGGATATACAAATATCAGATTCCTGTCGAATTAGCTCAATGACAGGTATTACCCGGGCTAATTCATCATCGACCGGCACCGGCTTTGAGCCTGGACGGGTCGATTCCCCACCAATATCAATAACATCTGCCCCGGCACTAATCATGGAAATTGCATGTTCCACGGCTTTTTTGGTATCATCAAATTCACCACCATCACTGAATGAATCCGGGGTGACATTCAGAATACCCATCACCAGTGTCTGTCCAGACGGGTTGTGAACCTGTTTTTTAAATTGATCTATAACCATGAGAATTATAACAGTAGCAAAATTACTACTGTTTCCCAAGATTATAAATGAAATACAGTCTAATTCTTTGGCGTAACAGGTTTGTTTGACCGGGATGTTTCCTTTTTGGGCTGACTCTTTCTGGTGGAAGGTCTTCTACGGGGTGGCCGGCGATTCTTTGGCGATCGTTTAATCGCCTTTCCTTCTATAATCTTTTTAATGTCAGTTGCGTCAATCGTTTCAAACTGCAACAGAACGTCTGCCATCTTATGCAGAGTATCAATGTTCTCCTTCAGTGTTTCCTCGGCCTGTTTCTGAGCCTTTCGGACAAACCGAACAACTTCCTCATCAATCATCCGGGCGGTGGCTTCACTGTAATCACGGGCATGTTGAATCTCACGACCCAGGAACACTTCTTCATTCTTTTTTCCGAAGGTCATTGGTCCCACCCGATCACTCATTCCCCACTCGCAAACCATTTTGCGTGCTATTCCGGTAGCCTGTTCAATATCACTTCCGGCTCCAGTGGACAATTCATTGAAAATCAGTTCCTCGGCACCACGACCTCCCATCAGGATAGCCAGGCGGATTTCAATATAGGTTTTCGAATAACCATGTTTTTCATCCATCGGCAACTGGGTGGTAACACCTAATGCCCGCCCCCGGGGAATAATCGTGACTTTATGGATCGGGTCAGCACCAGGGGTCAAAGATGCTACCAGCGCATGGCCAGCCTCGTGGTAGGCTGTCAGGCGTTTCTCTTCATCGGATAGAATCATGCTGCGCCGCTGGATACCCATCATCACCTTGTCCTTAGCCTCTTCAAAATCAGACATATCAACGGCATTCTTACGTTTCCGGGCGGCTAATAGAGCGGCCTCATTGACCAGGTTGGCCAAATCGGCACCAACCAGGCCGGGCGTTCCTTTGGCCAGAGTCTGCAATTTGACCTTGGATTTATTCAGAACAATATTTTTGGTATGCACCTTCAGGATACCCAGCCGTCCCTGGTAATCCGGCGCATCAACTACAATCTGCCGATCGAAACGACCGGGACGCAACAGTGCCGGATCGAGCACATCCGGCCGGTTGGTTGCTGCCAGGATGATGACCTGCTGATTTACCTCAAAACCATCCATTTCTACCAGCAACTGATTCAAGGTTTGTTCCCGTTCATCGTGACCGCCGCCAAGACCGGCACCCCGCTGACGTCCAACAGCATCGAGTTCATCAATAAATACTATACAGGGAGCATTCTTCTTGCCCTGCTCGAATAAATCGCGCACCCGGGAGGCACCGACACCAACAAACATTTCAACAAAATCGGCACCACTTAGACTGAAGAAAGCCACGCCGGCTTCTCCTGCCACAGCACGCGCCAGCAACGTTTTACCGGTTCCGGGTGGTCCTACCAGTAAGGCGCCTTTGGGAATCTTTGCTCCCAGCTTCTGGTACCTTTTAGGCCGTTTAAGAAAATCAACGACCTCTTTTAATTCTTCCTTGGCCTCGACACAACCAGCCACATCGGTAAAAGTCACCTTTGGCATATCAGATGTCCATACCCGTGCCCGGCTCTTCCCGAAATTAAAGATTCCACGCATACCACCGGCGCCCCCCTGCATCCGGCGCATCAGGAAAATCCAAATACCAATCAGTAATACCCAGGGCAGGATATTGCGAATCATATAACCGGTCCAGTCAATATTCTTTTCCTTGAACGTGTAGCGCAGATTGTATTGATCCCATAAGGCCAGCTCTTCCCGGTCAATGATCTGCAGAACCAGATAAACACGAGTCACATCATTGATTACACCATATTCTTTCACAATTGTCTGGGGTGTCTCCAGTACACCATGAAAAATATTCTCAGTGATCACGGCTTCCTTGAACATCCGCTGGGACAGGAAATCTTTGTACTGGAAATACTCTATCTCGATTTCTTTACCTTCCTGGCTGGTAAACAGGCTAGAAAGGAAAATCGCCGTCATCAGGATCAGGACCCAGATTACGGAAGTCTTACCAGCCTTTTTCCACTGGAAAGGTGCGTTATCGTTCTTCTTGACCGGGGGACGGACCGGCTGATTCGGATCAGGCCGGCGGTCTGGTGATCCGGGTCTGTTTCCGGTTTGCGGCCTGTTGGGTCGGTTAGTTGGCTTCTTCTTCTCAGCCATAAATTATTCTGTTCCTTTCACCCGGTAAATTGCCGGTAAATGTCTCAACTTCTGGTTATAATCAAGCCCGTAGCCTACTACGAAATCCGGAGGTATTTCAAAACCCACGTAATCAATCGGGAAGTCCACATCAGCAATTTCTGGTTTCATCAGCAGTGATACTATCGTTACCGATTTGGGAACTGCTCCCAGCATACGATCCCGCAGGAATTTTATCGTAAGGCCAGAGTCGACAATATCTTCCACAATGATTACATGACGGCCGGTTACGTCGGCTGATATATCTTTCATCAGTTTTACCGTCCCGGTGGAAGAATGCCCCACGTAACTGGCTAACTTGATGAAATCCATTTCACAATCGATTGTCATGGCGCGCATCAGATCTGAGAGAAAAATGAAACTGCCGTTAAGGATGCCGACCATTATCGGTACGTCATTTTCAAATCTTTGTGATAATTCTTTAGCAATTTCATTAACCCGCCGACTGATATCGTCAGCGGAGAGCACTGGCTCCAGATCATATTTCGTTTTAATCATTATTCCCAACTATTAGTTGCATTGAAAGTTCCACTACCTCGTCGGTAGTTGTACTAATTTTTACCACATCACTTATTTGCCGTCCGCAGACCCAGATTATTTCATCATCGGCCAGCAGAACCAATTGACTCTGCTTCTGGAAACGATCGATTTTCATATCGACCAACAAATCACTGATTTTCTTATAGCCTGACATCCCAAGTGGCTTAACGCGGTCACCGGCTTGCCAGGTGCGTAATATCAGGCGTTTATCCATTAAAAAGCGATAGTCAATATACTCTGTCCAAGGTGTTCGGGTAAATCGTTTAGGTATGTCCCGAAACCTGGTTTTCAGCACCATCGTGCCGAATTTGATTTCACCTGGTATCGGCACATTACACTGATCATCAGTAATTATCTGTGGTTTATCAAGAATCCAATTTCCGCGATCACAAAGCAGGTTCCAGCCGGCTGGCAATTCTAAGAAATCACCGACGCCGGCCGATTCCAGGAAATTTCCCAGATCGGTGAAGTGATAATTCCTGATCGGCACATTTTCACTACCGGTGCATTTTCTGATCAGGCCAATTCTGATTACCAGCGGTAATCGATCGATCGCACCATCAATTATTATCCGGGAACCGTAATCTGTTTTTTTTACGTTTGAAGTAATCTCTTGTTCAATCACATAATCGATAGCCGATATATATTCTCCTGTGTGCCGGGATACTGTTTTCAAGCCATTCAACAAGGCAGGATCGCGATCCAGCCAGGGTTCAATTATTTTATGACGAATATAATTCCGGGTAAAATCAATATCCTGATTAGTCTGATCTTCAACCCATACCAGTTCGTATTGGGCAGCATAAGCCTGCAATTCTGATTTGGAGAAATCCAGCATAGGGCGGATAATATTTTTCAGAACCGGGCGAATCCCCAACAATCCATTAAGTCCACAACCGCTGGCAATATGCATCAGGATTGTCTCAGCATGATCATTTAAATGATGACCGGTGGCAATAAAATCAAAGCCTTCTTCCTTGGCCACACTTTGCAGCACTCCATACCGCTCTTCCCGTGCCCAGGCCTCCAGATTATATGACTTATCCCTTTCATCCGGGTTCAGATTCAACTCACGGTACCAGATATCCCTTTCAGTACAGAATGCCCTAACAAAACTGGCATCGTCTCTGGAATTTGATCGCAAATTGTGGTTCACATGGGCCACCCCGATCCTGATTTCCCAATCTATTGTCAGACGTGAAAACAGGTCCAGCAACACCATCGAGTCCAACCCACCGGACACGGCCAGCAGGATTGAATTTCCCGGTGCCAGAATCTTATTTTGTATCAGGAAGTTTGCAAAGCGAGCGAATAAATCGTTTTTCCGGGATTCCGCCATGCTGATCAGTCCAGGTCAACTAAATTGATTGATGCGGGTCAGCAGGGGCCGGATAAAGGGATTGGAAACAATTTCTGACTGTCGATTTGTATCAGGTCCGTGTCCGCTGTGAATCAGATCTGAATCCTTAAGTGTGTTTAACAGTTCAATCAGGGAATTTTCCAGCGTACTCCAACTCCCGCCGGGCAGGTCAGTTCGGCCAACTGATCCCCGGAACAGTGTATCGCCTACAAATACATGGTTACCGATCCAGAAACAGATTCCTCCCGGTGTATGTCCGGGAGTATGCAGATAATTTATCTCAAAGGGGCCAATACTGAACTGGTCCGATCCGTTGATCCAGTGGTCAACTTCCGGAGATGGTAAAACGGGCAGGCCAAACATCCGACATGAATGCTCATACCCCTCCAGAACCGGTTTCTCCAGCTGATGTAGAAAGAGGGGAATCTTGAAATGCGATTTCAATTCAACAACTGCACCAATATGATCCAGGTGGGCATGTGTATTAAGAATTCCAATCGGTTCAAGCTTGTGACTGGTACAATAATCAATCAAGCGGTCCGCTTCGTCACCCGGATCAATAAACAATCCCTTACGGGATTCCCTATCGACCATCAGAAAGGTGTTCTCCTGAAAGGGGCCAACGACAAAAGTCTGCAGTTCGATGATCAAATCTCCTTGAAAAACAAATCAGACAGACATTGAATCTTATCTTCGTAGGAATGGGGAAACATCAGCCATTCGGCAGCGGAAATACTGCTTAAAAGGGAGTTGCCATCCTGTGGTGTAAAACAGAAACCGGCAATTTCATGATCATTGCGTACGTTCAGGGTCTGTTCCACTACTACTGTCTGATTCAGGATACGGCCAAAATGTCCCTGATCACGGCCAAATGAATAAACCGTGCTGGTCATGTTTTTCTGTGTCATGGCAACCAGCGGATTGGCTCGCAGACGTTCGATCACTTCATTTAGGGTAGTCGCTTCCTTGACCTTCAGGTTAAACCACAATACATGCATATACTGGCTGTTCACTTTCATGGCCGATGAGAACAGATTCATATCCTTGTTAAGTGTTTTGAATAACTCAGCGGCATCTACGGCATGATGCGATCCATAATCGATCGAACCATGCTGCCCGACCTGGGGAGCGGGAATAAAATTTTCGTACTGACTGATATCATTGGCCCGGCGAATGCACACAAAACGGGCTTCAATCAGATTATCGTGGTCGACATTATCATGCAGAGCCAGGGTTTTAGTGATACAAGCCAGGTTATGGGTATTACATGATACAACCTGGATAAAATTATCAGTACCTGGAATCAGGGCGCTGTCATTAATACCACGAGCATATTTTTTACCGAAACCGTCCTCGCTTCCCTGAGCCAGGAATCCCTTTACATTTTCATCAAATTTATGGTAGTACTCGGTCTTATGATAGTTACCAATTCCCTTGGGAGTACAATCAATCACCACCGTAGCCCGCTTAATCGACTCCTCGGTCTCCAACTCAGGATCCATACCTAATTTACGGAAATTGCTGTATTTGGATTCATCCACCGCCAGACGGGCACCACGGTGAATCAGGCTGTTGGTTTTCGGCCGATCACTCTTCAATGGCGAATTCTTGTGAAAAGTAACCTCATCGATACCAAGATATTTATGATAGTCGCACAGTAAGCCGATCAGAGGTTCACCAATGGTTCCGGTGCCGACTACGTGAACAATTTTACGCTGCATTTTAGCTCATCCCTCTAATTATTTATCCGTTTGGCCAACTGCTTTGCCTTATGGAACATTATAATAAACCAACCTGTAATTCCACCTAAAACCACAATATAACTAAGCAAAAATTCGGTAAAAAATTTTGATTCCATATTAGTTATCCCTCCGCTTTCGATTTCAGTCCAAGGACTCGCAACCGCAACCAGAGCATGAAAAAATACATAATGGTAAAGGTTGCCAGTGATAAAAAGAATGGTCCCAGAATATTAATCTTCTGGCTGGCCATTTCCACCTGGGGATGTGATTGAACTTCCGGTGCCCAGAATTTTACCGAGAGAAAAATAATCGGCACATCGATAAAGGCAATTATTCCCAGGATGGCGGCATATCGGGCCACGCGTTCAGGAGCTCCGCCATAAGCACGTAACATAAAATATCCAATGTAGATCAGGAACAGGATTGTCGTGGTAGTCAACCGGGGTTCCCAGGTCCAGGCTTTACCCCAGGCGGCACTGGCCCAGATCGGACCGGTAATCAATACGATGATCGTGAAGAAAGTACCGATTTCCGCTGCCGCCAGGCCGACGCGGTCCCAATAATAATCCCGCTTCGCCAAGAAGATGATACCTGCAATCATCACTATGAAATAAGACAGGAATCCAACCCAGGCACTGGGGACATGGTAATAAAATATCTTTTGCGACCATTGCTGTACCGGGTGCATTGGACTGTTAACTACAATATTAATCAGGTTGGCGATCATTAGAAATACTAATAAAATGAAACCATACCGCAACCACTTATTGGGAATTATATTTTTCATTATTCTTCCGTTATATGATCAAAAAGCAGGTATCCGGCAGACCCGAATACAACTGCAAATGTAAGTATCAGCTGAAACCAGAATTGCCAGTATTCAAAGGACTGATTAGCAAGTATGGCAGCACTTGCTTTTACCAGGGCAATTATCAATGGTGAAACCAGGGGAAATAACAGAATCGGTAATAAAACCTCACTCATTTTCGCCCGCATTGCCAA
>CAYPJE010000072.1:0-8678 GCA_964410945.1 uncultured bacterium | reverse complement strand
CCTGCTCCCGTATCCTGGTAATACTGGCGGAAATCCCAGATCAAACTTACACCGGATGCGATCTCGTATCCCAGACGATATCCCATGATCGTGTTTACCGAAGGATTCTTGAAATCAAAGGGATTCTTATCATTATTGCGCTGATAATACAGGCCGGCTTCACTCAATTTCGGCACCAGGTCGGGGTTGAGGTCCAGTCGGGCAAAGAAGCTGTTGTATTCCAGGCTGTCCTTCACCATGCTGGCATAGGAGGCGTTAAACCGCAGGATATCCAGCAGATCGAGCCCCGCTGATCCGTAGACACCACTCAGATTAACATCGGAATCCTCGGTTGCAAATATCCGCATATCTTTTGTCTCGACCTCGGTCTCTCCTGATTCACTGTAGACCGGCACGACCCGGGCGATATCATAGGATTGATCGAAGAACTGGGGTACAAAATAACCGGATTTGATCCGGTATTCCACACTGAGATTTAAGATATTGAACAAGGTGGCCCGTAAGCCGGGAACGGTAAATCCGTCACCGCTGCGTTCCTCCGGCCGGTAAAATGGTGTGCCTTCCTCACCGGCGGAAGGGAACTGCAGATGGTTCCATTCGCTGAAAATGGTCAGCCTGAACGCTTTATTATCAATGATCGGATAGCCGATATCGAAACCATAGCCGATGGCCTGGGCCCGGGTATTCTCGGCGCTGAAGGGCTCGCCTTTCAATACTACATCGTCATCGGCACCACCATCCCAGGCATCTTTGACACCATCGCTGTCAGCATCGTTATCCCACTCCAGTGAGTCGATATCGCTACCAGGATCGGGCCGGCCGTCACCGTCGGTGTCATTCCACATGCGATCGTCGTATGGGAAATCGTCGAAGGCATCGGGATAGCTGTCCTCATCACTGTCGACCAGACCGGAGAACTGGTTCACATCCATGACAAAATTAGCCCCAAAAGTCAGAGGGAAATTGCGCGACACAGTAAAAGATGTCCGGGCACCAAGCAATGTACCGCCGCGGGAGAAATCCTTGACATTTGCCATGAATAATTCGACACCAACCGGTCCGAATAGTACACCGCCGTTGAATCCGGTTGTTCGCACTGACGGGAATTGCATCATATTGGAATATCCGCTCAAAAGTCCGCCAAAGCCAATGGTCACATTTTCCAGCGCCCCCAGTTTGAGCCAGAACGGATCGCCTTTTTCCGCCCAGCGCACATAGAGGAATTTGTCGATAATGTCGGCTGCCTCATCCCATTCTTCCTTGCGGATATTGCCATCATTATCCATGTATAAAACGAGATCAAAGCCGATACCCAGCTTTCCGAATGCCAGCTCGGGACGCAGGGCAAATTGTTTGTAGGTCTCACCATCGATGGTCACCGATCCGACTCCCATACCCATTCCGAATGGTTTGGAAGGTGTTGACGGAGCGCTGGGCTGACTTTCGGGAGTCGTTTGATCGGGTATTTCTGTTTCAGTCGCTTCCGGAGTTACCTCGGGGCTTGGTTCAGGCTGAACTTCGGGGAGCGGTTGACCGGGTTCGGCCGGCGTAAACTGTTCGATCAATTCCTCCAGCTCGCCGGTTCCTGCATCGGGATCGGGATCAATTGGGAATTCGCTGGGGGCGGCCGGGGCTGAGATCACGCTTCCCGTGGGACTGGACAGAGCCTTCTGCCCCGGGCCAACAGCAACAGTCTGACCGCTGACCATATTGAATACCTCGAACAGCCCTTCCTGGCCGTAGAACTGGTCGATTCCGCTGGCATCCACCATGGCGGAGAAGATCGTACCCTTGACCGAGGCCACCGAGGTGGGAGTCTCTACCCGGAATGTCTTGGTGCGGTTTTCCTTTTTGATATCATTGATGATCGTCCCGATCTCCATATCGATGGTGCGGGTATTCTCGGTGTCCACAAACTGGAACTGGGTGTTTTCCTTCATCTTGATCACCGATTTGTCATCCAAATAGATGATCACGGCAAAGCTGGCCTGCTCTACCCGGACCATATCACCGTTGTCGATGGATATTCCAGGCTTTACAGCCGTATCGAAGGCATCGGAGGTAACCCGCTTTAAATAAACATTGCCGGCGGATTTAATCACCCGGGCGATTGGTTCAGCCGATAGTGCGGCGGTGAATACTGTGAATAATAAGATTGTCTGAAATATTTTTTTACCCATAACCGGGTTTCCTCCAATACTTTGGCGCTGAACGGAAGCAGGGGAAGTTAATCCATCATCACTGATTCCCACGTGAGGAATTTCACGTCAGCTCCGTTCCGGCTATAATTTAAACTTACTGAATGGATTTAGCGGAAATAAAATCAAATCCCATTCAATTTCGGAACACCAAACGTGGAACAACGATTTTTGAAGTTTCCATTCCTGTTAAAATCTCCAATACTTCGGACTTCTTCATTCGTTAATCCTTGTTCTCAAATAAGTAGGATGGCTCATGCTTCGATACGCCTTCGTTGAGACTACGGCGCACAGGCGGGCTCATGCTTCGACAGGCTCAGCATGACGTACTTAATAATAATATTTGTCACCCTGAGCGTGTCGAAGGGTAATTCGGTCTTCACTGTCAACAAATAATTCGTTAATCCTTGTTCTGTAATTGGTAAGTCATCACGAGGAGTGAGCATAGCGAATGACAAAGTGATCTAATCCGTATCAAATAATTTCAAACCGATTTACGGCTTTGTCATTATCCTACTTAACCAGGGTCACTTTTTTTGTCTCAAATGAATCCCGGGATTTAAGGGTGATAATATATAAGCCACTGGCCATATCAGCCGGATTCCACTGCAGGGAATGTTTACCGGTAGACATATCTGAATTTACCAATTGCACAATTTCACGGCCGGTTATATCATATACTGATATATCTATAAAACCTTTAAAAGGGATTACATAGTCAACAGTTATAGACGAGTTAAATGGATTTGGATAAGCACTGTGGATCAACCTCTCCGTAGGAATAGTTGTGTAAGCAATATTATTATCAATTGAAAGCAGACCTCCGCAATTGCCGGAATACAGCAGTAATCCGTAATCACCACAGATATACCATTCATTCTCATCAGTCAGGGCAATGGAATGACAATCAGCATTAGAAAAATTAGGCAGCATTCCCCAGGTCGTACCTCCATCACTGGTATATAGAATTGTACCGTCATTCCCCACGACAATTCCCCTGTTTTCATCACTGAACCGGACGGCGCGGAATGTAAGCGTTGTTAAATCCTGGGCAAGGGTGGTCCAATTATCTCCGCCATCACAGGTCTTGGCGATATAACCGCCCCCACTTACGCAGTAACCGACAGATGAAGTAGGAAAATTAATTTCATTAACCGATTTAGTTATTCCATTCACTTCATACCATGATACACCACCATCTTTGGTCTTATAAATATTGCTCCCGCAGGAAATAAAACCATGATCAGGACTCAGGAACTTAATTGTCCTAACGTCCCAGTTGTTGGGTACGTTGATGGTCTGCCAGCTTACACCGGAGTTGGTTGATTTATAACAGGCGCCATAATCACCGGCGGCATAGGCGACATCATCGGAAACAAAATCAACACTAACTAATTCATCATCATAATATACTCTGCTCCATGATTCACCGGAATCGGCCGATCGCAGGATACCATCAACACCAACGATCAATCCAACCGACCGGGAATTGAAATCAATACCGTACATATGATTGGGGTACCCATCGGCCACATCCTGCCAGGTCTGTCCATCGGTGGTTTTAATTACTTTACCCCAGAGACCGACAGCAATTCCAACATTGGATTCCAGAAAATCAATGGCATATAATTTTTCCGAATGATATTCGGACTGCTGCTCCCAGGTCTGCCCCAGGTCTGGAGAACAGGTGATTGCCGTCTTCGAACCAACAAGGTGGATTTCCCTGCCATTGACGACAGCCATATCATCATATGCTTCGATGTCCTGATAATACCAGGAATATCCCCCATCATATGATATGAGAAAATGGCCCCCATCGTACACGGTGTTACCAACCATGACCACCGTGTCAGCACTGATGAACTCAATTGCCGGAATGAAGTCATTTGCAATGGGTGAATAATAGATGGTCCAGTTATCGCCGCCATCAATGGTTTTCATATAAATCCCATTACGACTGCCGGCCAGGCCAATATTTTCGTCATAGAAATTCACGGAAAACAGTGACGGTGCATCGCTGTTGAATTTCTCCCAGGTGGCACCACCATCCTTTGTTCGGTAAATAAATCCCGCACCTCCTACAACAAACCCCAGTCTTGAGTTAATGAAATATATTTCATGATACGTATTACCTTGATAAAAACCAGCATTGTATTCCCAGCTCTCACCGCCATCAAATGTTTTGAGAACACCATCAAACCAGCCCACGGCAAATCCTGTGTCCGGTGATAAAAAATACAGAGAGTAGATATCATTATAATAGCCGGTTTCAAGTGTTTGCCATGAAGTTCCACCATCGGTTGTTTTAAGAATAATACCTTCCTCACCAGCTGCATACCCAAGTTCAGTATCACAGAAATACAGGGCTGAAAAAACAGATGATACCCCTGAATTAAGATGTAACCAGGTTTCCCCCTTATCTATTGTTTTAATTATTGATCCAAAATCCCCTACAGCGTAACCTGTATCAGGTGTCGGAAATGATATTTCAAATAGATGATTAGTTGTTGGAAGTGTCCACTGATACTGCCAATTGGATTGAGCAAAAAGCCTAATAGATAGTATCAATAAAATAATTATGGTAAATTTTTCCAGCGAAACATACTTTATCAATGTCTTTTCTTATACTGTAATCAGGCTTTAAAAAGGAGGGTTATAATATCTCTTATTGAAGTTTGCATTTTATTCTTTTTTCCAAATCAATCATTATATCTCTGTGTGTATTATCCAGTTCATATTTTAGTGCCTTATTTATTTCTATACTTGCCTTATTATATTTCCCCAGTCTATAATCGCATTCTGAGAGACCATAATATCCTAGTGCAATCCCATCTCTATCGGTAGTAAGTTTATTCAGTATCAATGATTTCATAAAATATCTTCGTGCTCTCTTTGTAGTATCCAGATAAGATAACAAAGCAAAACCAATTTTATAATATATTAAAGCTCTATCATTAAATGTATAGGTATGACATTCTAATGCGTTTATAAATACGCGTATAGATTCTCCATATTCTTCAATTTCTAATAAAGCTGCTCCTAATAATAATTCTAACTTAGCAAAATTGGATTCGGGGATCTGTCCCGAGTTAACCTCACTTATTAAATCCACAACCTTTTGATATTTTCCTGCTAGGTATAAATTATTAATCAGCTGTATTCTTGCACTTATAAAAAGATTTTCCTTACCTTTCTCATTCTCTGTTTGTTTAATTATTTTTTCTAAGAGAGCTATAGATGCATGTTTCTTATTGTTAATCCATTTATATTCACTTAACCAATATAATCCAGATAAATCCTGTAACAACTCTGGATATCGGGAACATATAATATTATAATATTTCTTGATTTCTTCGGTGGATAACTCAACTTGAATTGACAAAATAAATAAACCCCAATATATTTTCTTAGGAATATCCTTATTGATATTATTGATTTTTTCAGTGGTCGCCACATCCTCCATGTTACAGTATATCTTATAGGCTTTTTTATAATTATGGTTCTTATCCATATAATTATCTGCCCTAGTAAGCTGTTTAGTTATATGTATTTCAATATTACTCATAAATAGTCTCACCTTGTTGTCTTATTCCTTTGGCGTGTTGATATCAACTGGTTGAGCAGTCTGATTTTTCTTACTATCTCCAGATTGTTTATTTTTATTACTATTTGATTGTTGATTGGAGTCTGAATGATTTGAAGATGAATTTGATGAATTGGGATTCTCATGAGGTGCAGTATAGTTATTACTAACGCCTAATGCCGACATAACAGCAATTGCGATTTTTTTACCTATTGAAATCTTATTACCTGGCTTATTATTATTGTAGTTGTAATCCCCATTATTCCCTGGTGTTGGCATAGGCGTAGTTTTTTTAACTTTATTCTTAATCTGCTGTAATTTTATTTCCGGCGTCGGTGATGGCTTTGAAATACTATTTGCTAGTAATGATAATCCTAACAGTCCAAGCCCACCCGCTGCAGAACTTGGAGTCAACGAATAAGTCATACTAGCGAATAATAGTGGTGAATTACTTAGCTTTTCATTTTTAACAGCTACTACCGCTAAACCATCTGGATCAACTCTAGTCAAAGGATTATTACTACAATAATGATATGGGCTCAATCCCGGGTACTTTTGCCATAGTGGATCGACCTGTGTAAATCTGCCAAGTTCATAATCATAATAGCGATGCCAACTGTAATCCAGGGCTATATCATCATCGCGTTCCTTGCCGGTGAATTTGTAATCATTATCCAATCCCCAGGCGGCACGTTCAGCACCAAAGGGATAGTAATCCCGACCCCAGAAATCCGATGAACTGTTACCAGTGGAAATACGGCGGATTGAACCAAGATAATCAGTATGGAAGAAGCGTTTATAAGTGCCATCAGTTTCAAACGGGAGTGGATGAATCACTTCAACAACACCATTTTTCTGGCCGCTGCATAACCACTGGTCCTCAGCTGGTAAAAATAAACTCCGCCCGGCAGTCCGGCTGCATCCCAGTTTACCGACTTATTACCGGCAGCCTGATACTCGGAAACCAGCGTGATAATTTCCTCACCTAACAGGTTAAATACTCTCAATTCCACTGTCATCGGCTGGCTCAGCTGGTATTCGATGACCGTTGACGGATTGAAAGGATTGGGATAATTACCGATCAACTTAATCGATCGAGGATATTGAAGTTGACCATTGACTCCCAAACCCCATCTGGCTTTACATACCTGAGACAGTGAATCAACCTGTTCACCGTCCTTCCGGGCAATCAACAGTAAGTCAAAAAACTCAGACATAAACATATAGGTGGTATCCATACTGATCCGCTCCTGATATGGTAGCAGGTTGTTTGGTACATACCATAGTTCATAATCGAATTCATCGGATGAATCAGGAATAATAAAATAACATTTACTCAAATAATCTTCCCACCCGCCCTGATCAGTGAAATACCACAGACTTGTATTGAAGCCCTCTTCTATGATAACACTATCTGAATAAATACCTTCCGAAACAGAACAATAAACCACCGCACCGGTGCATCCGCCATAGACAAATAACGTATCGGTTTCAGGAAAGAACTGAATTGATTGTGCCAGTGAGGATTGAATGAATAATATAATCAAAAGATATTTTATCGGAGAAATAATCCCATTCACGTACCGCATTAATATTTTCCCCACATGACAATGAAAGCTAGCATTATAATACAGTTACATACAATTATTTTTGAATTGTTTTACTAGTGTATTGTCATCGCAAGAAATGAGCTTTGTGAATGACGAAGGAATCTAAACAAACATAGATTGCTTCACCCGACAAACCGGAATCGCAATGACATTCTGTCATCGCGAGAAATGAGTGAAACGAATGACGAAGCGATCTTAACCACGATTGTTTTTGTACATCCCACCATTAATGGAACCATTCCTCCGCCAGATCCTTCCATTCAGGATTTATTGCATTGACCAAATCTATTTTCTTCTGCCGTGACCCGGCCTTGATACGTTTCTCTCCAGCGATAGCTTCTGCGACATCATCGGTTTCTTCGTACCAGACCAGTTTAGCACACTTATATTTCCTGGTGAAACGGCTGCCAGTTCCTTCCTTATGCTCCAGCACCCGCCGTTCCAGATTATTGGTAATGCCAGTATACACCACAGTATTCAGATAATTTGTCATTATATAAACATAATATGATTTCATCAGTGAATTTACATAATTCCTGTTTTAAAGATTGCTTTTCCGCCAGTTGGCGGATCGCAATGACACACTAAATTGTTATCAGGAGGAGTTCCGGCTTTGTGGAACGACAAAGTTTTACCAGCCGTAGTTCCATTTCAGGAACGTAGGCTGGGATTTTACCCCTCAAAGATTGCTTCTCCCGACAAGTCGGGATCGCAATGACAGTATGTCGTTTCCGGAATAGTTCAAAATCAGTAATTCAGATTCTCAGCCCGGTGTTTTACTATACTAAACCGTGCGTTTTAGTATTGTTAAAAGCCTGTTTTGGACAGCTAAAACGCCTGTATGGGCTCAGTAAAATGGCCTTTTTAGTCCGCTAAAACGGTCGTTTGAGTATAGTAAAAAGCGCGTTTGGGCCAGGTAAAACGCCTGTATGGGCTCAGTAAAATGGCCTTTTTTGTCCGCTAAAACGGTCGTTTGAGTATAGTTAAAAGCCCGTTTTGGGCCAGCTAAAACGCTTGTATGGGCGCAGTAAAATGGCCTTTTTTGTCCGCTAAAACGGTTGGGATTACAACTGCACCCATCATAGTCTGCGTCTCCCGACAATCCGGGATCGCAATGACAAATCCATCAATGTCATCACGAGGAGTGAGAGCAGCGAAAGACGAAGTGATCTAAAAGATTGCTTCCAGCCTATGTTTTTGACAAGACTTCGGCTGGCAGGCACTTCGTTCGCAATGGGCGTAAATGCCAAATAATGTTGCTGTATTTGACGTAACTATATAAATAGC
>CAYPJE010000071.1:0-9923 GCA_964410945.1 uncultured bacterium | reverse complement strand
ATCGCCATTTACCAGCCGAACCGGCGAACATCTTGGATATGTTATCATGTTATATGATATATCGCAACGGCGCCGGATGGAACAGGAACTGCGTGAATTATTGGATACAAAGAACCGGTTCTTTTCTATCATTGCCCATGATCTCAGAGGCCCGTTGGGTAGTACAACCATGCTTACCGAGCATATTGTGGAAAATCCCGATGAAAGTTACAGTCTGGAGGAAATGCGGGAAGTGCTCTGGGCGGTACATCAGTCCAATAAAAAGGTTTACGGCCTTCTGGAAAATTTACTTACCTGGTCCCGGATACAGTTGGGTACCATGGAAGTGAAAATTGAGAAATTTCCAGTTGAAACAATTATTCTTAATACTGTCGAAGCATTGCAGGCCCAGGCCGATAATAAGAATATTTTTGTGGAATTGCAGATAATTGAAGGACCGGTAGTCCAGGCTGACCGGAATATGTTGTCAACCGCTTTGAGGAATCTGCTTTCTAATGCGATCAAATTCAGCCATGAAAAGAGCAAAATTATCGTCAGATCCAACCTGGGACCGGATGATAATCATGTCATGGTACAGGTAATTGATAATGGAATAGGGATACCGGATAAGGTAGTGGGTAAACTATTTCAGCTGGACAATAATTATCATGTCAAGGGGACCGCCGGGGAACCATCAACCGGTTTAGGATTACTGCTTGTGAAGGATCTGGTTGAAAAATGCGGGGGACTGGTGTCGGTTACCAGTAATAAAGGTGAAGGCTCTGTTTTTACATTAACACTCCCGGTGGTTAATTGATAAATTGATGTTTCAAGGTGTTGCTATAGCACCACCTATAACTGGAATAACTATGGGGATATCCGTAATCCTGCCAGGCGATATTATTTTAATACTATCATCTTCCTTGATTGAATTCCTGTCCCGGACCGGATAAGGCATAAATATACTCCGCTTGCCAATGATTGCCCGGTTGTGTTTCTACCATCCCAGGTTATCGCGTACTCACCGTTGTAATGGTAGCGGGACACTAAAGGCTTTACCAGATTGCCGCGCAGATCGGTGATTAAAATATCCACATATGAATCCAGTTGTAAACTGTAACGGATCGTTGTCTGGGCGTTAAATGGATTGGGAAAATTCTGATATAAAATTATATGCTCCGGTTGATTATTTGTTTTATATAACGGTTCCGAAACAGCCAGTAAATTGAGATTGTTATCAATCCACGATGTCCGGTCGCTGATCCAGGTTTTCATCTGCTGGATTTCATCATCATATGAATGGTCCGTGGCAGTTTCCGGCCAACGTTCGAAATTCCGTTCCCGGGCTTCCGATGTTACAGCAGTCAAACTGTCGATCAGCCCATAGACATGCTCCAGAGCCAGTATACCGGTCCGCAACTGTGCCCACCGGCTATTAAGCCGTTCGGTGAAATAGGCATCGGTACTCAATATCTCCCACCAGAATGGGACCTGCCAGGGATCGGATGGCCGTAAAATGTTATAGTTGACCTGCCAACCCTCAGTGACAAACAAATCTTCCGGGAACCAGGCCTTGCCAAAGCTCAGGTTGAAGTCCCAGATTGGCCCGGCATACATCTTTCCACCATCACTGTCGCGCTCTTTGTAAAGAAAGGCGCTGATCCGGTAGGCATCCACATTCTTGGCAAATTCATTGATGATGAAATGATCGATAAATGAATCTATATTCAGGTAAGCCGGGTATCCATTGACAGGATCGGAGGGAATGTCACCGGCCATCACAAACTCAAATCCGGCTACAAAATCTTGGATATAGGATTCCTGCTCGGGAACGATCCGGTCCGGTTTGGGATAATCATACTGATAAGTAATATTATTATCGGAAGTCCACCAGCCGATGTTTTCGCCATCCATTTTATCCAGTTTGATAATGTATCCGCCGGTAACAGCATCACCGCCGATATCAGTTGCTTCCATCTTGGCGATATCCACACGGTTGGCATCGCGTTTTATTTTTTCCAGTAGAACGTACAATCCGCGATAATCGCCATTGAGAACCAGCTCGCAGAATCTGGTCCGGCTGGCATAGCGTCCGATTTCATTGGAGAGCCGGTAAGCCAGAACATTGCGAATCAGAGATTGATCATCGTAGGGGCCATACAGGATCCAGTCGTTCTCAGCCGGAAGTTCCATAAGCGAAACATTTAAATTAGCACCAGTGGTGTCCTGGGTTTCGAACCGGTATTGTTTCTTAGGATACCAGGCGGAAGAGCTGCCCCGTAACTCAATGGCAATCCGGCCATTGTAGTTATTGAAATCATCGGTCAGGTAATTCCGGATTCCCGGGCCATTATCGATTATCCCCATATCAGCGATTATTCGCGGGTCATCGACAATTTCCTGGCCGCCGGTGTCTATAATAACAAGCGGTAGATCTGAGGATGTGAATTCGATTGGCTGGCTGCTATCATTTTGTGCATGTAATCCTGATGCGAGCAATACTGGAAGAAAATATATGTAATACCACCGATGAATACATCGAATTGTGATCTTTATGAACAGACTAACCATTACTTTGAATATGGTAAATTTAGGTATATATACCCCAAATCTGTTAGGTCACCGTATTCAGGTTCCAGAAGATAAGTGAATTGATCATCAGGGAGGTCACCACGACCGATAAACCAGGCATATCGAAATACGTCCTCTCTCCTTTCACAAATTGCGACCATTTCCTGCATTTGTTCGATTTGCTTATCATAGGAATTGATCTGCGCGTTCCAATTTGCCATCTCAGTAATCCATATCGGCTTACCATATTTCGTCAGACGATCAAGCTGAGCTTCAAGACCATAATCATACCAGTGAAAGGCTAAATAGTCAATTATTGGGTCTTTTCCGTATTGAGAATTGTAGGCAGAAAAGAATGCATCCAGCCACACCACAGGATCCCAATAGGCACTCATTGTTCCCCAATTCATTGCCGGACCCACCAGGTAAACAGTTCGTCCTTGCAGGGCAAGATAATCTATAACCTGTTCATAGGTAATCCAATCCGTGACAGCTTGTTCCGGAGTACGGTTGGCTTGATCAATAAGATTAGGTTCATTCATTACCAGTAAATACTTGAGTTCAGGGTGATCCAAAATATAGGACAGTAATTTATTGATGTCATTTTGACTGGTGTTCCCGCCCCAAAGCATGGGTATGAACTCCATCTGGTATTCTGTATAATAATTATCAGGTGCATCAGTGTCATGATGCCAGTTATACCACCAAGATATCCCGGTTTTCAAAGTGTCAAAATCTGCTGGATTAGTCAGGTTGTAGGCCAGGCCACGTTTGGCACTTTTCTCAATGGAAGATGTTTCTGATTGATCCGGGGCGGTTGCTTTTTCTTCACAACCTGAAAACAGTATCAGGACCAGTGTGGATACTCGGAATAATTTTGTATTCGCATTCATATTCTTAAAAGTATCAAACCACAGTTATTATCTCAATTGTTATTGATTTTACTCAATTCCAAAATCAAGATTATCGATTTTTATACGGCAGGGCTGGAAACTGCCATCACCAGCTTTAGGATTCCAGAAGCCGATAACAGCCAGTTGGGATTGATCTATCCCCCTGAAGTCAGCCAGCGGCACTGCGAACCGCTGCCAACCTTCATTGGTTGTGCTGCCAGCGTATTTAATCAGATTAACCGAAGCACCCTTTTCCCGCGGGCCCTCTAACTTCAGTTCCATATCTGCCAGATCCACTGTGCTGTGCAGTTCCAAAATCAGGTGAGTATGGATGCCCGCAGCGACCGATTCTGGAAAAATGAAATAAAAACCACCCCAGTCATCTCCGCTGTATTCAAACAACAGGTATTCGTCAGTCACCCCAGGACGGCTCACAGCTGAAAGGGTGACTATATCATCCGATGGTGTGAATGGTATGGCCCTGGCCGAACCTAATTGTACACGGCTGGCTGGTGTGGTAATCACTGTTAGATCGACCCCGGACTGTTCATCCGTCGCGGTCGAATAAGATGGTGATGTAGGTTCACCGGTTACCAGATCAGGAAAGACCGCATGCATGGCCGGCTTGGCTTTTCTGGTTTCGGTGAACAATCCCCAGTATCCTTCAGTACCGGTGCCTTTCCATGATTCATCGAAGGCTTCAAACCAGAACAGAGGAATAGATTGCCGGCGGCACCATTCGGTCAGTTCCTGGTAATACTGTGTTTGTTTGGCCTCATCCCCGGCCTGTTTAACATGCAGGTCGCCAACCGTATAGGTCGCCCAGCCGGCCTCACCGATAACAACAGGTTTTCCCGGTGGTAATATTTCACGGACATCATTCACATTTTCGATTGTGTAGCTGAGTCCCTGGTCGATATCACGCTTTTCCCAGATCGGATAGGTATGAATTGTTACAAAATCCACTACCTGAGCCAGTTTCTGCCCATGATCGCGCCAGTAGGCATAATTATCGGCTACGGTTACCGGTACGTCCACTTCTGCCTGAACCTGCTGTACATATCTGATTGCTTTTTCCTCTGGTACGGGGTGGAAGGACCAGTCCACCAGGATTTCATTTCCAACGTTGATAGCAACAACGATTTCCGGATAAGCTTTCGCCAGGCGGATTGCCTCTGCAATCTGTTGCGCATTGTCCGCAACAGCATCGGGCTCACGATTCAACCAGGCCCCCAGCATGACCTTTAAAGGCAGCTTCTCACGGCTGATGACAGATAAAACCCGCCGACTGAATTCATCTGCACCATACAATCTGATCAGTTGCCAGTTACGCTCCAGGATACGAAGATCTTCCAGGATTTCAATCTCACTGGGATATGGATGGGTGTCAGGACTCTGCCCTTTACGGTAACCGGAATAGGCAATCGCATTACCGTACCAGACGGCATCAGATAATAACGGTTCAGGTTGGGTACTGCCGCAACCAGCGACAAACAATCCGGATGCAAATAACAGTAAGATTAATATGGGAAGACGGTGGCGAATTTGAAAAGGCATAGTCATTGGGCAATCTCCAGTGTTTCCGCGGCCATGAAAACTGGGAATTGGCTGTGGCCGCCTGGGTATGATTTTCAATCCTTGTTCGATTATTAATTCTAACGAGCTTCGAGATGGACGTCGATGGTTACCACTTTTCGCTCTCTGATATCCTGAACGATCTTTCCCTGAAGCCGTTCACCTTCAAACTCATGTACATTACCCTCCTTGTCCATGATTATCCAGCGGGCAGGCACCACCGCTTGACTTCCAAAGGTGTCACCATGTTCCGGATTGTGATACCGCACCAGGATGCTGCCAAGGAACATTAAGCAGAATGTGTGAGCCGGACAGGTTACCGAATCCCTGTTCCCTGCCAATTCAATTTGCTTAGTTTCCTTTGAGAACAACCAGCCTGGCAGAGCGGGGTTGAGAGAGAAGGTGAGCTTTCCCTCCGGATTCAGCTTGAATGGTTCCTGGCCCAGGGTCATCAATGCCAGGATTTGGATAAATTCGGCTGTAGCACCGCTCAGTCGAGCGACATAGCCCGTTCCGTGAATTCCCGGATCTGGATTAGCAGAACTGACAATGAAAGATGAGTTCTCCAGAATACTGCGTCCGTAGGTCTCCGGGTTGTGGAAAGGAATGAACACATTCCGAAAGTCTTGGTAGAACTCTTCAAACAAGCCATTCCTGAGTATTTCCAGCATGTACTTGTATTCCATATGCAGCCAGACGGATTCATTCTCAAACCATCCGGGTGAGAAGGTGTGGGCACGACCAATCTCAGGTATCTGCTCAGCCAGGGACGCATTTACCTTGTACATCCGCAGCTTTGTATCGAAGAGATCGCTGTTCCGTATATTCTCAACCAGTTTCTGAGCCTGGTTCATCGGTGGACGGTTCCGCAGGTAATGGACGGGTCCTTCCAGGAAGTAAGGCAGGTGCAGGATCTCAAAGGAAAGGGCTTTGAAACAGGCCTGTCCCTTAGCGTTGGTCCTGGTGACCATATCCCCGTTATCATTCTGGATCTTCAGAATTTCATGGGCGGTCACATTGTGTCTGAAATAGGTGGATGGAATTTTTCCATCACTATCCCAGGCACACTGAATACCCTGGTCCAGACGTTCCAGACAATCATTGAGGAATGCCACCAGATTGCTTGTCGTGACCCTGGCTTCGATCCCGCTGATTCCTAAGCGGGTTTGCTCCCGGAAGATTTCTTTGAGACTGGTAGCGGCATCCCAGTATTCAAAGGGTAAATCCGCATCTTTGACTAAAGGCCATAGAGCATTGATGAAAGTATTCAACTCCTCGAAAACAGGAATCTCAACGCTATCTTCCAAATGGGTGTTAATGGCATCAAGCAAAAAGCTGATATGTCGCTTGATTTCCAGGGTCTCACTGAGACTGGAACCCATCAGGCCAGGCAGACCATTCAGGGCGTCGTACCAGTTTGGTTTATCGGTCTCCATCTCAACACCGATACCCGAAGGATCCAGGGAGGCCATCTTGTTAACCAGGATGGACAGCATTTTAACCAGGAGAGTGGTTCTGAAAATCGGTCCTTCACCATTGGAGGTGCGGACCAGATCGTGGTCCGTTTTCCGGGCATTGATGAACTCAGCCTTTTCCTCGTCCAGATAGACTGAATCCAGTTGCATCAGCTTGTCCTCCCAGATGACGTATTTGTCATCCCGGGGACGAACACGATAGGGACTGTCATGGAATGTGAAATCGGCCTGGTGGAAAAGAATGTCAGCGCGTTTTTCCGGGTATAGGGAAAGATAGTTTTCCAACAGATCCAGGTTGTAGGCCCAATGGTCGGACCAATAACCTTCGGTATGGTCGGTGTCATAGTGGCGGGTACAGACTGCCAGCAGGTCACCGAGCAGGCAGTCGTTATCTCCCTGGATTTTGATATTATCTGCCCGCAACTTGAGGAGCAGTTCTCCCGGGGTCCGGGGTACACTCATGAATGCTTCTACCTGTCGGGCTCTTTGCTTATCAAAATACCGGTCCAGAATTTGAGCTTGCCCGTTATCATTCTTAAGTACGAATCGTAACTCTTTGATAACCAGAGGATTAAATCCATCCAGCTGGACCAGGTTATAAAAATGTTTTACGTTATCTGCACCCACATCTGGATTGAACAGCAGATCCGACCTGCGGTTCTGATTAATATCACGGTAGTTGCCATTCCCCTGGGAATAAGGCGAGGGGGTGACACGATAATCGTTGTAGTCCCGCTCGAGATCACCATGTTTGCGGGAGTATAGATGCAGCACGGACTGACCTTCCTCTCCATGAAGTGTATAGGGATATCCGCCCCGCATTACGTTATCCAGGAAGTTCTGCCGGACATAATGATCAAAGGCCGGTTCTGAGCTGTGCACCAGGTTGTGCCGGGTCAGTTCGTCGATGAGGTTCTCGTACTCGCGGGTTTTGTCGGTATGGTAGACCTCGGTAGTGATTCTTGGCAGCATCTGATTAAGTATTGCACTTGATTCGACGTGGCCGATGATTGAGCTCAGGGTATAGCTCTCACCTGGAGCAAGTTTCGTTTTAAACGGACTCATGGCCGCGGGCAGCCGGTTTTCCAGAATCTGTTCGCTGGTCAATTGGTCCATCCCGCTGCTCAGAAAGACCGATGGAAAGGCATAATCCAGGTGTGTGCCGAAAATCCGCTGGGGATCAACGATGGGTTCCAGCAGGTTCAGACCATCGGTGCCATGTTCCAGGCCGAGATAGAAGTTCCCCTTTGATAGTCGGACCACATCCGGCCGGTCGGCAGGTTCGACCTTGGCCTTGAACATGGGTGCCCGCTGCTCATGGTTGATGACCTCCACAAAGGCCTCGGTGAGTCGCCGTATATGCTTGAGCATCCCATTACTGATTCCGTAAGGAATGATGAGCGCCAGGCCGTCCAGCCCTTCGAAACAGATGCTGTCCGGGCCGGTATTCTCGATCCGCAGCTTACGAATCAGGCCGGCATAGCTGTCCTGTGGCACACCGTGATAACTCACTGTGGTTCGCAGACCCAGCGTCTCGTTCTCGTCCACCAGCACGAGATGGGATCCGGAGATCTCCATACGCTGCCGACGCTGTAGTCCGGCGTCCCGCAGGTGATCCTGGAAAGGTTCGTAAAAAGCAGTTTCTCTGTTGTCTGTGAACTTCAGGAAGGTCCTGAATCCCTGGGTTGTTACCAGTTGATAGGCCCAGTTGGCCGGCAGGAACTCCATGATGGGATTTTCCTTGTCCTGCACTCCCATACTACAGACACATTGCCCGCGATTAACATAGAATAACCACAGCGGAATTCCATTCTTGCCGGCAATGCCGGGATAGAAACTGGAAAAGGCCTTTGCCTGGTTATAATTCTCAATTACAAACTGACCATTCTCATTCAGTTTATATTCAGGTTTTTTGTTTTGCATGAACGAAGTAGTCATTGGCTGAGTATAGTTATTATTTATTAAATCTGCACACGTACCGTTTGTACAGCATTGGCCGGAATCGCAATCTCCGCAAATCTATCGGCCACTTGCAGGTTGAAAATAATTTCTGAGGTGGTAGTATTAAGCAGCTGCACGCTGAGCAGGCCATCCGGCCCCATTGTGGCACAGGCATGCAATGCATCAGCATCCAGCCCAGGGGCTGTATTCCGGGTTTGTACTGCTACATCTCCGGGCCTGATAGTACGGCTGAGCTGTGCCAGTACGTAGTAAACCGGGGTGTAATATACATCCTGATTGGCCTTATCGATCATGATGGGCGCACCGCAGAAATTCCCCACGTGATTGGGACCACCCTGCTGATCCAGGACGATGTTCCAATCCACCCACCCGGTCATCCAGTGATCGAGGCTGACAATAATGTTCCGGGCATAGCGGTGTACGGGCACATAGAGGGGATGGTCCTTGCCGTTATCGGGGGTCCATGGTACTGCATAAGCCCAGTCGGAGGCCGATGCGGTCCACCAGAATTCGTCGTTTTTGAACCAGTTTTTCTCTGTTCTTCCCTCCGGATCGGTACATTCCGCAGGTGCCGGTTTGCCAAGATCATCAATACACCCCTCGGTGTGGACGATGGAATAGTCCGGGTACTTGGCCTGCACCTTATCAAATACATCCTCAAATACCTTAAAAGTACTCTCGTACCAGTGGACAGCCATCCCATATATGAATTTGTTTTCCCGGTCCTCCGGATACAGGACATCGGCCCAGTGCTCGATGCCGTCACGATTCTGGTCGAAGATGAGCAGTTTTGTATTATTGAAGGAACTGTTATCCAATCCAGGCCCAAGGTATTCCTGAACAAACTGGCTTTGCGATTCAGGTGAGAAATTCATGCTCTCCCACTGGCCATTGTTTCCATGAGGTTCATTTACCGGGGTCAGACCCCAGATGTCCACCCCAGCTGATTTATAGGCCTCCAGATATCGCAGCAGATAATCCGCATATGTACCGACGTATTCGGGCTTAAGGTATCCTCCGGTTCCCTGCCAGTTATTCTCTTCTGTCATGGGCTGATAATAGGCCTCGATATCCTTCATCCAGGGAGGAGCCGTCCAGGCGGAGGCGATTATCCTCAGGGTCTGGTCTTCCTGTTCGGCCTTGATATCCCGGGCTTCCAGGATCATTGGCAGGAGATCATAGTTGCTATCCTTGATACCGGGGTATACAGATTGATCAAAACCTTTGGCATCTTCCTCGGTACTGAAGGACTCAAGCCCGGTATCATCGGGAACGGGTGCATATGTGTACTTACCTTCGACAGAAAAATCGCAGGATGCAATATGGGTCCGTGTCAGAGAGAAATTGGCGCCCTGCTCACCATAGATCTGTTCCATAACCTCACGGCGAAGCTCCGGATCCAGGTGCGCCAGCACAAACGCAGATGATTCTGTGAATGAAGTTCCGATCCCGTCAATGGTCTGTTTCG
>CAYPJE010000070.1:0-10392 GCA_964410945.1 uncultured bacterium | reverse complement strand
AAAGTCTCTCATAAATTTTAACCTATATTTGTCCAATGGTTTCTGACGCTACACATTCATCATTATAGACAGAATAGCTTTCGCGAATAGAATAATATCCCGTTTCTGCACCAGGAAGAATTTGATCAGAACTTTTCAGTGGTCCGCCAGCCAAATCGATACTGTAACCGGATAAATCTCGGTCAACTGGCAGATTGATCCCATATTCTTCCACCTTTTCCGGCGCTTCCAACAGGTTAAGATTAACCGTGTATTCGAGGTCGATCCATGGTTGATTGGCATACAGACTGTATTCCACTTTCTCAAATAATTCGCCAGGATGCCGGACCGTCAAAGAAACACCGGCCGGATATAATTCATTGATAGTTATACTAGAATTATCAAATCTGATGGGATAAGGTTTATTGTCCTCTTGCGGTGAATTTTTCACCGGCGCGGCGAATCTCCCCTTTTCAACCGGGCTGATCAGTTCGCGCTGATTTTTCCGATCGATGACACTGAAAATATTTCCGCTAACCGGATCGATCGTCAATTTATAATATCTGTTGGAAATGGATTTATCATCGACACTAAATTGACGCTTGGATGCAACCAAATCAGAATTACGCTCCATCCTGATTTTCTTGTATCCAACCGAAGGCAAATCAGGAACAATAAATATCAGCCGGTCACCGGCTGTATGACACGGGATATCTTTGCTGGTGGATAAATCAATGAGTCTGACACTTTTATTGAAGACAGCGGGGAAATCCATGGACATAACAGCATCACGTTCCCAAGAAAGCGGATTGAATACCAGAATGGCTTCATTATCAAAGCTCTCTTCGCTGATGGAGTTCCTGAATATTGCCCGTGATTGAATCGCTTTAGTAGTATAGTAAGCCTGATCCACATATTGTTCACGGTAACGTTTGGTTAACTGATTATCGGATCGGGAGCCATATCCGTATTCCAATCCCGATCCATGACCTGAAAAATCGAGCATATTCCGCCAGCCTGTTTCAATATCACTGGTCAGAGGAAACAAATTGGAATCCAGGAACCAGTTAATCGAATTAAGTTTTTCAGCGCCCGGCAGGTTATACTGTACCCAGCGTTGATTTGCTATCAGATCCGGTTCCCCCTGGAAACGGCTTTCCCAGGTAGAGGTCCAGTCCCCATGCAAAACTTCCGGTTCCTGTGGATATGCCTGCAGAAATTCACTTCTAAATCGGTTAACATTTGAAACTATGAAGCGCGGATAGGCATATTGCTCATTCCATTCACTGATTTTTTTATATTGTGTCACCGGGATTCCCGTATTGTCCCCCCAGGCTGATGGAACCAGTACAATATCATAAGGATAGGAACGGTACTGCAGCTGATTCAGATACTGCCAGAGACGGGCGGCAGTTGCCGCTGAATTCTTCTCCAAACCCAGGATAACACCTTCGGTATAGGTATCAGTCAGATATGTTTTTATAACACTGCCATCCCCACCCTGCCAATTAAAATATTTCGGCAGATTGCGTTGCAGAGGCAGATCGGTGTACACCTCATTTAGCCCACAGACAAGAAAATCGGTCCCAATCGAGGTCAGGGCTTGCGGTACCTGCCAATTGAGGCCTGGTGTATCATTAAAAATTGCCACGGGAAATTCAATACCGTATTCATCATGGTAGTCTCCGGCCCGATCCAGGGAACGAAACATTTCTTCTTCACTGATCATTCCAGTAAAGGAATTGGAATACCAGGGACCTATTGCAACTCGTCCTTCTCGAATCAGTTCAATCAATTGTTCAAATCTTCCCGGGCTGGCACCAGTACGGAATTGGTCCAGTTGCCAGATGGTTTCGATTGTCCAATGGAAGTTTGCATCATTCTGGCATGCTTCGACTACTTCGTCCAGTGTACGTACCTGTCGTTCCTGAACCACCGGCTGGGTATTTGTATAGCCGATATCCAGATGTGAAAGCATGGCAAAATGTAATTTATAGCGTGGCTGTTCCCGGAATTCCAAGAGTGATTCAACCTTTTCTGTACCCAGGGTCAGATAGCCAGTGGTTTCGATGTTTCCTTCAACTGCTGGAATCCATAAACTGCGACGGTTTATTCCAAATACAATATCGGGTATTTCGGTTTCAAAGATTTCACCACCCAAATCGGCTTTGAAATGCGCTTGTTGCTTGACTGGTTGTCTTGAATTGATAATCAGGTCGAAACGCTGATACAAATTATTATCAGTTGAATCTTTAAAAAAGAAGGTCGAAACCACGGAAATTTCAGTTTTTTCCCTGGTGCCGGTTAAGGTCACTTTTATATCGTCAACCGGCTTTTCTTTCCGATCAACCAGACGTGCGAACAAGCCCCAGCCATAGCCCCTATCCACGAAGAAATCAGGGGAATAATTACGATGAGAATGGAACGCTTTGACCAATAGAATATTACGGCCTGCCTTGAGTGTAAGCGGAAACGAATCCTGATCGGGTTGGGCCTGTCTGATGGCAGTTTGTCGTCCAATTTCTATTCCATTCAAATAAATAGTCAATTCACCAAAACTGCCGGTCATTAAATCAACAGATTGCTCTTCCTGACATTCCAGGTAAGCACTGAAATATGCTGCCCTGCCGTACCAGGGACTGTTCGGAGTCCGGGACGGTAGCTGGAAGCCAATAACCGAATTGATATCAGTATAACCTTGTGCATCGCACACCAGTGGTTCCCAGCTGGTTTTTCCACTGGCCAGCAAACTTGTTTTTTCCTGCTTTCCCACCCAGGGTTGGATTTTTTCCACAACAATTAGCGTATCATCACCCAATGTACCGAAACCACTAATAGGCTGCTCAAAAGGTCCGGTCACTAACCAGACCGGTATCGATCCATCAGGAAGCAAATTGAAATCCATCGACTTGGGCAGACTTAAAGCTATGCTTGCAATAAGCATGACTAACAACAGTCTATTACGAGCGTTATACATCCTTCTAACCTTTCACACTTCCCATCATCAATCCTCGAATAAAATAGCGCTGAAACAGGAAGAATAGAATAATTATTGGCAACATCATCAGGATGGTAGCCACCATGAGCAAGGCCCATTCACTCTGATGCTGGCCAACAAAACTGACCACTCCCAGGGCCAGGGTCCCCTTCAATTTATCTGACAGGTAAATCAACGGCCCCAGGAAATCATTCCAATATAACAGAAACGATAGAATGGCTACGGTAGCCAGGGCCGGTTTTGCCAAAGGCAGAACAATGTTCCAGTATATCCGAAATTCGGAACAACCGTCTATCCGGGCGGCGTCAAACAAATCACGCGGGATCGACAGGAAAAACTGCCGCAGCAGGAAAATATTGAAGGCACCCCCACCGAAAAAGGCCGGTATGATCAGCGGGTTATAGGTATTCAGCCAGCCCAGTTCCTTAAACACTACGAATAGCGGGATCATCGTTACCTGTGCGGGTAACATCATCGTGGCAATTACAATTATAAACAGGGTGTTGCGACCGGGCCAGCGCAGAACCGCAAAAGCATACGCCACCAATGAACTTGACAATACCGTACCGATAATAGCCAGGCCGGTTACAAAAATCGAATTATTCAAATATGTCAGGAAAGGCATGGCTTTGAAAACATTCAGGTAGTTTTCCCAATGGATCGTCTCCGGAACCCACTTCAACGGCAGGCTGAATATATTATCATATCCTTTCAGCGAAGTGGATAGCATCCACAGAAACGGCAGTAGAAAAATCAGCGAAAGACCGATCAATACGGAATAACGTAAAAACAGACGTATCATTTTCGGCCAGTTAATTCTACTCAGCATCCCGTTCACTTCTGTTCCCCCTCGTAATAGACCCACTTCTGCCCTACTTTAAACTGAAAGATCGTCACTACCAGCGTTATGACCAACAGGATCCAGGCCAAAGCCGAGGCGTAGCCCATACTGAAATCATCGAAGGCCTTGTTATAGAGGTACAGATTGTAGAACATTGTGGAATTCAGCGGTCCGCCTTTGGTCATCACATAGGATTCAACAAACACCTGGAAGCCCATGATCACCTCCATTACAGTCCAAAGGAAAAGAATCGGCGATATCAGAGGCAAAGTGACATGGACAAATTTCTGCCAGGCGTTACCACCGTCCAGATCGACCACTTCATAGAGGTGTTTGGGAATGCCCTGCAAGGCCGCCAGAAACACCAGCATCCGTCCCCCGCCGATTGACCACAGACTCATCAGGACGATCGCCGGCTTGGACCACTCGGCACTCTGCAGCCAGTTTGGTCCCTGAATTCCGAAAAAGCCCAGGGTAATATTTATTAATCCGAACTGGGGGTTGTACATCCACAGCCAGATCACAGACAGCACCACACCGGTGATAATCGACGGGATAAAGAAAATCGTTCTGAAAATACGCATCCCACGCAGGCTGTGCTGCAACAGTACCGCCAACAATAAAGAGCCAAAAATACAGAGCGGTGTTCTGAACAGCACATAGTACAGTGTATTCCAGATTGAATTCCAGAAATAGGGGTCATCTACCAGCAGAGTACGGTAATTCTCCAAACCGATGAATAATGGGATTCGCAGGACATCAAACTGACATAGGCTGTAGTACAGGGACATACCCATAGGGTATAATCCAAAGAAGAGGAAACCGAGTATCCAGGGCGACGCAAACAGATAACCCCAGAAGGTCTGGTTATGGGCCAACGGTTTGTGATTTCTCACCTGTGACGCCATCCTATCTGAGTCCCTCAATGTCTATTTTCGATCGCACATATTGATCGTACTCCATAGCCTTATCCAGTTCCAGCTGAATGATTGTCTGGGCTTCCCGCAGTGATTCCTGCGGTGTCATCAGATGCAGGACGACCCGCTCCTGAACACGCTGCGCCATTTCACGCCAGAATACATCATGGGCCATCGGTACTATCGCCGGTGAGTGGGCAAAGTCCATCTGTCTTACAAAAATATTGGCTTCGGGGGAGTTGTTGAAAGCCGGATCGGCAGCAGCCCAGCGATTGGCGGGAAACAGGTTCTCCTCAGTGTTGAAACAGATAGCCAGCTGCATTTCCTTTTCAGTGGAATACTTCATGAACTCCCAGGCCGCCTCCGGTTGATCAGCGCCCCGGGGAATGGCCTGCCACCAGCTACCGGACGATGATGCACTCGGGTATCCGGGAAATGTCGGTACTACCGCTATGCCATAATCCAGGTCGGGAGCATATTTAGCGACCTGTTCCGGGAAACTGTTATCCATTACCATCATGGCAATTTTACCCGAAATGAATTCATTCTGGTCGGCATAACCAAAACTGCCGCGGAAGGCCTGGATCCGGTCCATATCATACTGATCGTAATAATCCTGCACCCATTGGAGGGCCTTTATTGTCTCCGGATTATCCAGGGTAACGATCTGGCCATCAGCACTTAAAAATTCCGCACCCAGTTGCCAGGCCATCAAAATGGTGGTCTGCAGGGTATTGGTCTGCATGGCGCGGTAATCAGGCAGGAAGCCCATTCTCTGAATCCGCCCGGATGAATCGATCCGATCCATTTTCTTTGAAATTGACAGCACTTCATCCCAGGTTTCCGGAGGAGAATCAGGATCCAACCCCACTTCCCGGAAGATATCCTTGTTGTAGAAAAAGGCATACGATACAGTAAAAACCGGGAGCGCAAAGGTGTGATCCTGGTATTTCATTTCTTCCCAGAGCGCCGGAAAAAAGATGGTGGTGTCGAAAGCATCCCTTTCGATGTAATCATCGAGGGGCATCAAAGCCATTCGGGAAGCCCATTTTACCGCCGGTACAAACTGGCTGACCACATCCGGTGGATTCCCGCTGAGTACAGCCGTCAGTATCTTCTTCTCATGTTCCTGCCAGGGAATAGCGGTGGCATGTACGACGATCCGGTCCTGGCTGGCATTGAAGGCTTTCACCTGGTAGGGCTGGGTCTCTTTCTGTCCGGTAATGAACCAGTAATCGATATGGATTTTCCCATCCTTTTCCACCACTTCTGGCGAATGAAAAACTGCAAAGATCAGTGCAATACCGATCAAACTGAAAATGAAGTATTTTTTCAGCTTAGCAAGCATAACAAATCTTGTTAAGATTTTTATTGTATCTCATCGCAACAGTCTTACAAGGACAGTCCAATAGTCACCCGGTTGATATTGCCGAATATTTCACCGTAGTCAACGGTAGAATAATCAATTCGCAGCCGACCCTTGCCAATTGACGGTAATTTCAAACCAATTCCAAAAGACATATCATCCAGATCACGATCCTGTCGATAACCGGCACGGAAAAAGATCAGATTCTTGATTTCATATTCCAATCCATAGTTCATCCATTCCATGTTGTCCGTAGGGTGAACCCGATCTATGCTTAGGGTCAATTTGTGAAATTTTGTATTTATCAACGCATCACTGATTCCCACTCTGAACAGTAATGGTGCACGAAACAGTTGATTGGCAAATTGCATGTCAGGCCCAAAATGCTGGAAGGCAAAACCGAAGGTTAAATCACGGAAGCCGGAATTATAGACTGTCCCGATATCAAACAGATAATTTTCATGGGTGTACTCCGCCAGTCTTTCCTGAATATACTTGATCTGAACTCCAATTTTGACACGGTCCGAGAAACGGTGTGCCAAACCAATCCCCAGTTGTGTATCTCCGGCAGTAATCATATTGCCACTGCCATCGGCCATCAATACGGTAGTTTCCTCAAATTCAGAAATTCCAAAGTCGATGGCACTCAAGGCAATAACCGTTGATCCGAAGGGATATGCTACCGCCAGGGCCGTATAGCGTGAATCTACCAGCCAGTCATTGTAGGTCATCATGCATTCCGGTCTTCGAACGGAAGCAATTCCGGCCGGATTCCAAAAGATGGCATTGGCATCACTGGCCGTCGAAGTAACGGCACCACCAAGGGCCGTTGCCCGCCCCCCGGCACCGATTTTCAGAAACTGCAGACCGGCGGACCCGGCCTTGGAAAAATCAAAACCATAGTCGGCCTTTGTTGCGGCAGGAAAAACAAGTAACGCTGTAATAATCGACAGTAGAATTTTGCTCTTCATATTCCCCGCCTCACTTGATCAGCACTAATGTGCCTTTGGCCGTACCTACATCGGAACTGACCGTCCAGAAATATATACCAGGCGCCGTACGCTGGCGGGAGTCGGTCAACTGGTCCCATTCCACCTCACCGATTGAAGCATCAATCCTCTTGAATGTTTTTACCAGCTCCCCGCTGGCCGTATAGATACGTAAAACACAGGTAGCCGGAAGATTGGTGAAAGTGATCGTCAATTCTTCACCACCGGTGGGGATGCCGGATGTTTCCCGGAAAGGATTCGGAAATACATTGACAGATAAAGTGTTTTCAGCTGGCAGAGTAGCCGATTTAACAGCCGTTATATTTCGATTGGTATACCAGCTTTCCACTCCGTTACTGTCTAAAGTCGTGACCGTGTAGAAATATCCTACCCCAAGACTAATAGCCTTATCCTCATATCTCCAAACATTATAATCCGGGTTGAAATATCTACCCTCGTCAATCCGATTATGTATTCGAATCTTTTTTACATATGTAAATGGGCCAATATAGGCATTATCCGAGCGGTAAATATTGAACTGTTTGAAATTATTCCTGCCGAGCGTTGGATTGGTCCAGGTATCATCCAGTGGTTCCCAGGCTAATACAATCGACTGGTTTTCGGCGTTGGAGTAAACCTCCAGTGGCGGTGACGGCGGCGGACAGTATGCAAACTGATAATTGTTTTCATACAGCCAGCGGGCATTATTTACACTGGCCTGCAAAGAATCTAATCCGCTGGAGAGGTAATTGGCCTGAATATTCGCAATAAGCGAATCGGGTCCGAATACCGCTTCCATGGGTAATCCGTTGACTGCCTGCACCACTGTTATGGTAATGGATGCACCCGGTGCCAAATCATATGGTCCGCAGGACATTAATCCGAATGGAACAACCATCGAGCCTGACGGTACTTGCAAGGATTGGTCGGCCCCACTCAGAATGGCATACATATTCGCCACTGACCGATAATTAAGTGACAGTTCGGTTTTGGAAAGTTCATAGTGGGCCAGCAGTACATTGGCCGGCTGTTCTCCGCCATCACTGGCGATTGATGCTCCCAGCAGGGCAAATCCGGCGAATCCGGGGGTACGGAGTTCTTCATAGGGCTCCCAGTAATTGCCAAGATCCCATACATACTGGGTGGTGGAATCGTAGGAAAAAATCATTTTATTACCTGGATCATAACTGATAACATCGTCGTCCCGGTCGGTCTCATTATCCCCCCAACCATTATGTACCAGAATATCCTGGTAACTGGGTCGCAACAGGTAGGCTAATCCGATATATACATCATTAACAGCGACAGAGTTCATGTTGGTCAATGTATAATCTATTGTAATGAAGTTATTATAATTAACAAAACTCCAGGCCCGACTGGTACGTACTATGTTTATATTCTCGGAAGTAGTCCATTCGGCTGAAATTAATTGCTCTGCTTCGGTAGGATCATAACCTGGGGACTCCACAAAATTATCTACCTTGACAATTTCTTCAAAACTACCGTAATCAACGACGGCACCGGGGCCGTGTTCGGTGAAGAATTGGGAGCCATCAGAATAGTAACCGCCGACCCAGATTCCTGCTCCGTACAGATAACTGCGTTGATCGTTTTTGGAAACCAGGGTTTCCGGTCCACCGGGCCAATCCATGCCAGGTAGAAATTCTGTGGTATTAGTTGGGTTCATTGGACCGATCATACCATTATCCTTCATGGTTTCCCATAAATTCCCCCGGTCATGCACTTGGTACTCTGGAGTTCGTACCTGCCCCCACAACAAGGTCAGAATCACAATGGAAAAAGCAGAGTATTTTGTCCTGAAATTCATAGTACTCCCTAAAAATTATAGCTCAGGCCAAAATAGAACTGGCGGTTTTCAAAATATGTGATCTGACTGATGTCATAGCCGATCCACTCAGTATATGGTTCTCCAGTTTCAATGTAGTTGGCATAGGCCTGCGAACCATAAAAATATTCGCCCATATGGCGCAGATTCTTCCGGTTGAACAGGTTAGTTACTTTCAGGTGTGCTGTCAAAGCATGAATATCTCCAATTTCGATTTTTTTCTCTATTCTAAGGTCGGTATTAATTATCGGTGGATAACGATGATTATTATATATCCACATTGGATTATCATCTTCCTCAAGGTAAGTATAGCCCTGGCCGCTGGTATAACTGTACAGTATGCTCATACTGGTCCCATCTGTTATCCAGGACAAATACCTACTTATGTGATTCTTCTTAAAAGAATAAAACAGGTTGGCACGAAAAATATGAGGACGGCTATAGGATTTCTCAGCTGATATTGTTTCATCATCCCAGGCATAGGTAGCATTTCCTTCTTCATCATACTCGACTTTTACCGGGGAGGCGCGTCCCTGTGTGGCTTTGGCAAAACTATAATTCAGATCAATTGTAAAGTTACGTTTTAGATACGTCCTCAGATTGACTTCGATACCTCGCGAATCACCGTAATCACCGGAAAGGAAACCAGTGTAGAACATCGTATTGGTAGTCTGGTTTTTAAAAGGATCCCAGCCGTAAAAGCGCCGGTCAAATATACCAATTAATTCTTCAGTCTGGTTAAATACGTTTTTGTAATAAGCGGTCAATGTAAGACGGGCAATATCACTGATATTATGCTGCAGACCCACTTCAAATGATACCGTTTTTTCCGGGGGAAGGGGATCATTGGTCAGACTAACAACGCGCTCGGGATCGCCATCGGATGAGGCAATGTGATCCGGGTCTTCACCGCTGGTCTCCGCTGCTTCATCGGCAGCCATCATACCTTTGATCACAGTTTCCGGGCGAAGATAACTGAAGGCGAACATTTTATCCAACTGGGGAATTTGATAGAAATGACCATAGGAAAAATTCAGGATCGATTTCTCGATTACTGGAAATGAAGCACTGAACCGCGGACTGAGCATATGATATGGTTCGACCGCCGCCCGGGGTTTGTCTAGCACATTCTCGAAGGAATATTTAACATGACCGTCACTGTCAACCTGGTCGCCATCCTCATCCTTACTGGCATCGTATTCGGGATCAATTGCCAGGTTGTACAAACCTTCGTTTACGAACCAATCACGGTTGGCATTGAAGTAATCATAGCGCAAACCGATATTCATTATCATCGATTTGAATTCCATTTTATCCTGGAAGTACAGGGCTCCCTGAATGGGATAATAGGTTTCATGCAAACCACGATTGAACCAATACCTGGGATCTTGGGTATACGATGTATAGCGATAATTCTTTAATTCCGCCAGCATGTTATAGTGATATTCAAAGCCGG
>CAYPJE010000069.1:0-11044 GCA_964410945.1 uncultured bacterium | reverse complement strand
GCTGATGGTGTAGAAATATACACCGGAAGGCAGGTGATCAGCTTTGAAATTGATACTGTGATAACCTGTTTCCATATCACGATTCACCAGTTCACTCACTACCTGGCCCATGGCGTTGAAGACGGTCAACTTGACTTTACCGGCTTCCGGGATTGCGAAGTTGATTGTCGTAACGGGGTTGAAGGGATTGGGATAGTTCTGTGACAGGGTATACTCGATCGGCATGATACCGGCATCCACTGACAGGATTTCAGCTGTTACTTCGACTGAAGGTTCACCGATGTTACCGTTAAAGTCCACGGCGGTAATTACGTAATAGTAACTTCCGAAGGGCATTCCGGCATCGAGGAAGTTCAGATCAGCTGTTTCTGCAACCAGTGTGGTCTCATCAAGCGGGAAACCAGTGGTTGTGGAGCGATATACCTGGTAGTATTGAATATCGGGATCGGCGGGGGCTTCCCAGGCAATATCGATCGTTTGGTCGGTAACCGAAGCCAGCACATTGACCGGCGGATGCGGTACCAGATTATCCACCGAGAATCCCATTCCAGGCATTGATTCGTGCACCATTCCCGATTGAGCGATGGCTACAACTTTGAATTCGGCCCAGTTTGTATCACCTTCCATAGTATTAAAGAGTGTCCCTACCTCAAGGGCATAGCGTGGGCTGCCATCAGCCATAACCGGAATACCAACATTGGTCCAGGTTTCATCCCCGTCGAAGCGTTTTACTACGTACATGTCGACCGGATCGACCGCCACGCCATCATCGATGAATTTATCCCATACGATCCGGACGCGATTACCCTGGTCGTTGGGTACGTCATCGATAGCTACGATTTCACCATCGATGGCATTATTCATCAGGGCCTGGATCGATACTTTCAGCAAGGCCACTGTGAAGGCCGGGTTATGGATACCATAACTGTGGTCATAGTATACCATTTCCAGGTTGTAGGCTGCTTTCAGTTCGGTTATGGTCCAGGTTTCGTCCACATCATCATGAGGATCATAGGCCGCTACAGTGTCAGCATGGGGCAGCATCATGGCCAGTTCGTCCATCAATCCATGGACTTCATCCTGCAGGCCTTCCGCTTCGCCGTCGCCGTCATGGTCGGCCATGCCATTGATGTAGTATTTCTTATCGGCAAATGATTCGCCAATATCACCATGGCAGTCGGAACAGATTTCCAGGTTTTGAACACCGTCATGCGAAGTCACATTGAAGGTGTGTTCGCCAACCGGAATTCCGTGGCCGGTCTCGTCTTCCAGAGAAGTGCCGGCCATGTGGCAGTCCACACAGGAATTTTCCGTGTCGGCCAAATGGGGTGAGGATGGCAACATTTTACCGAATGTCACCGCATTTACACCGGCCAGCATATCGGCCTGCGGCACGTAGTGCGGGCCATAGTGACTGTGCGGTGCATCGCTGTAAGAGTTGGCTTCGCGTCGGCTCTGGTGGCAATTCATACATAGTTTGCCGGTCCCGCCTTCCATCAATTCCATACCATTGGCCAGGACAACATCCATCTTGCGCACCTGATGCGGATTGGTAGCATCGTGCGGTTCGTGGCAAGTGGCACAGGTGATTTGTGTGCTGGGCTGCCAGGTGATTTCTTCACCGGCGGCAAATTGTATGAATTGGGCACCGTTGTGGCAACCACTGCAATCAGTTCTGTTACCACCTGGATAGGGGGGTACAAATGAATGCCCTGATTCGGCCCACTGCTCGGGGTAGACATGATAATGTCCGTCATCGTGGCAATAGGCGCAATTGGCATCCTCCAACGGGGAAACCATCTTGGAATCTTCGGTGGCGCCGTAATGGGCGCTGCCGGGTCCATGGCAGGCTTCACACTGGATTTCACCGCGGGCAAAATCGCTGGTATAGTCGGCCGCCAGCAGGTCATACAGGCCGTCGAACAAATGACCGCCGGAAGTATCGCCATAGGTATCAACCAGGGTTGCTGAATCAGGCCAGACGAAGCCAAAATCGCCGAAGCCGTCATTGGTGGCATTGGGATCAATGCCGGTAGTATGACAGTCCAGGCAGGATTCGCGGTAGTGACTGCTGAGTACACCATTCAATCCACGCTCCAGGATACCGTTATGACCGGTTTCTGACCAGGCGGCATGCTTGCCACTGTGACAGCCTGAACAACTGGCTGCACCAAGGTAGGTACCGGCATTGATGGTAACCGATGCAGTAAAGTCACCTTCGGTGATTGATATAACATAAGTTCCTTCAACATCAGGTGTAAATGCCAGGACTTCTCCATCCGTCCCCAATGCTTCCGGTGTTCCCAGTGTTGCCACTGAGGTTCCGGGGGCACTGTCAATCGACCAGGTCGCGCTGGTAAGGAAGGAATCGGCAAAGACACCGGCCAGGAACATCTTTGTCTCAACACCAACATTCAGTAAACCACTGTAGCGTACATCGAAAAGATCGCCTTCATCCAACCCTGCTTCGCGTGGGGATACCCCGTAAGGGTGGAGGGTCATGGTTTGAGAGAATGCCAGTGAAAAGAGACAGCAACAAGTAATGATTTTAATAACCGTCTTTATCATTTCTGTCTCCATTGTCTTTTTTTGATGATCATCAAATCGGAGTTCATGATCAATTTATCAACTATTGAATTAAATCAAAACATTAATTCAGCGTTTGCTTAAATACTGGTATTCTGTATTGCTTGATATAGGTTATCGTCATTAGGTCAAAATGCCTCTTTCAGGGGTGTAGTAAGTGTAATAAAAACAATCTATGTAATGGTGGATAACTAAATACATGAATTGCTTGATAATTACAATTGAGTAGTGAGAATGTGTCTGGTTCAATTGACAGGTAGAGTAATAACTCCAATGCTTTCAATACTTTCTCCATCGTTCAATTGGTTGGCAACTCTGGAGACCGGAATATCTATTGCTATAAGTGGTTGTTATACTATATAAATATGCTAAATGATAATGAGTGTAAATAAGAATTGTTGAATTTTGTATTTCGGATTAATTACTCCGTAATATTAAATCTTGGACCATTTAAAAACGATTGTGATTGATACTGGTTTGAATTATGCTTAACAAAAGAAATCTGCGCTAATCGTTTGAAAAGGAAGTAGTATGCGATTCTGGTTAATCCTCTCTGTTTTCTCTGTCCTTTATGGCAGTGGCTTTGATACCTGGTATACCGGTCAGACTTTCCGGTTTGATTATTTTCATACCGGAACAGCCGGAGAAGAGCATTTCAGTCCGGACCAGATCAGGCTGGAAGGCGAGTGGCCCGGCAGCAGGACCAATCTGGTAGATGAGCTTAATTTCGGGAAATATTATTTTGAAATTCTGGATGAAGCCAGCGGCCGGACAATCTTCTCCCAGGGTTTCTGCAGCATCTACGGTGAATGGGAGACAATTAGCGATGCTCTGGATGGCAATTGGGGTACTTTCCATGAATCAATACGATTTCCGGAACCCAAAGCAAAAGTCCGCCTGGTAATCCAGAAACGTCAGGCCGATCAAAGCTTTCGCGAGATCTATTCCATTTTGATCGATCCTTACCATTATTCGGTTAATCGCTCACATATTTCAAGGGCTGGCCGGGTCTGGGAAATGGAAGTGAATGCGCCGGTTGATAAGGCAGTCGATATTTTGGTGCTTGGAGATGGCTATACCAAAAAAGAGCGCAAAAAATTCCATGCCGACACCAAACGTCTGCTTGGTGTTCTACTGGACACGGAACCGTTCAAATCAAACCGTGATCACTTCAATGTCCGCGCCATCGATTTATACTCCCCTGGTTCCGGTATCAGCAGTCCCCGGGGACGCTTCTGGAATGCTTCCGCCCTGGACCTGCGCTATAATTCCTTTGACTCCGACCGCTATGTGCTGGCCTACGAAAACAAGCGGATCCGTGAGATTGCCGCCCAGGCGCCCTACGATGCCCTGGTAATTCTGGTGAACAGCGCAAAATATGGTGGCGGCGGAATATTGAATCTCTACGCCACCGTGGCTGTGGATACCGAACCGGCCGATTATATCATGGTCCATGAATTCGGTCATTCATTCGGGGCTCTGGCCGATGAATATTACAGCTCCAATGTCGCATACGAGGAATTCAACCTGCCGGGTGTGGAACCATGGGATCCCAATATAACCGCCCTGCTGGAACCTGGTTACGTGAAATGGGGTCATCTGGTTGACGAGGATACACCGCTGCCGACACCCTGGGACCAGGCGGCCTACGACAGTGCCGGTGCCCGCTACCGTACACAACGCCAGGAGTTAATCAGTGCCGGTGGAATGGATGCGGAAGCGATGAACGAATTGATGCGCACAGCCGCGGAGACAACAACCGGTATCCTGGAATCCAATCAGTATTATGGTAAGGTGGGCGCCTTCGAGGGGGCCGGTTATCAGTCCCAAGGCCTGTACCGGCCGTCAGTCGACTGCATCATGTTTTCCCGCAATGCTGGTTATTTCTGTCCCGTCTGTCAGGCCACGATTGAGAAGGTGATCAAGCAGTATACGGAGTAGGAGGTAACACCTGTTTCACCGGCGTGGCGACAAATCCGGTTACTGAATCCAAAAGTTAAAACGTCCGCTTACGATTTTTTGTCCAACTAGCTTTGAGAACCACGCCTACGCCGAAGGCGTCCGAAGCTGGCTGGAGCGGTGAAAACGACACGTGGCCGCCACGTCCGCGTGCAAACAATTGTTATACATTTTATTTTGCAGCTTCTTCTAATTGTTTTGAAAAAACACTGTTTTCCATTGCATGATTAATATTGAAATATAATTTTGTAGACCCACCATCGTCATGTATCAATTCCAGTATATCATGAAAATAACCTTCACTAGACCTACCTGAACCCATATCACCAATTTTCCTGCGCAATACAAATCGAATTATAGTTTGCCCATCTGCTGGACACAATACAAAATTTGAGGTGTCATAATTTAAACCATTACCTGACCATAGAATCGCGTTTGTTAATTGAATAAATCTATTAAAATATATATCAGGATCACTTTTCAAATTTAGTTTATAATTAGCATATGATTTTTCTCGGTTACCCAACAAACTAAACGGATAATCTTCTAGTAATGAATTGCATAGATTTAATGCTTTTCTATAATCGCCATTACCATTAAGTTTGAAAATCTCTCTTTCTCGATCCATTAATTCATAGGGCTTATATTTTTCTGAATTAGTATACCCGACAAGCATTGCAATAATTTCACTATTAGTAAGTAATGTGTCATTTTTCATAAACCGATCAAGTAATTGTGGATAATAAAAATCACTATCTTTTTGTGTAGACAATTTTAACATTTTATCAAAATCGTCTTTATATGAAAATGAATCATTCGATTGTGCATATATTGTAAAACAAAAGAATATAAATATTAATATCTGTAACTTTTTCATTTTGTTATCCTTTGTTATTTATATTGTATAACATAAGCATATCCGACTTGGATAACTGCTTATAGGTGACAAATACTGTTGGATAACATCCCGTAACAAAATACCGTAACTCCCTGTTTGATATAAATTAACCAACTATATTTAGTAATCAAAATAGAATATTATCAGTGCCTGATAATGTTCCTTGTTAAAGTGCATCGATCGGACTTTTAATATAATGGCTTCCGGTTCTTAACACGTGGGTATTAACCATCGTAGTCTTGACATTTTTATGGTCCGGCAACTCCCGAATCATCCGTATATCGTGACTGTACCGTAACAGAAGGAAAAACCTTCAAGGTCGCAATAAAGAGACCTTGAAGGTTACTTCAATATAAAAACCGATTGGTAGTGACACGATGTTTTGTACATGAAATTTACCCGTTGGTAAACTTTACCGAATCACCCAGCCGGGGATCGCCATTGGTCACAAGCGGATGACGCCCCAACTGGCGGATCAGCAGGCCCAGGTAGATGCCGCCAATCCCGATCAGGGTTGTCAGGTCAAGCCACGAAAAATGAGGCCCGTGATGATGGAGGTTGGGGGCGATCAGCCAGTACAGGTCATCATAATGCATGATCAGCAGCAGAACGGCCACTGATGGTAGAATGTAAGTATGCCGTTTGGAAGCCCGGAACATGAGGGCGAAGAACGGTACGGCAAAATGAAATGCGATCAGGAAGAGACTAAAATGTTTCCAGGTACCTTCCCAGCGGTGGAGAAACCAGACCGTTTCCTCAGGAATATTGCCGTACCAGATTAAAAAGTACTGGGAACCGGCGATATAGGCCCACCAGACCGTGAAGGCGAACAGCAGTTTGCCCAGATCATGGAAATGCTCATCGGTTACCGTACCGGTTAGAATATCCATTTTACGGAAATATTTCAGCAGGACAATCATGAATGACAGGAACATCACAAAGCTGCCGGAGAAGATATAGACCCCGAAGATAGTGGAATACCAATGGGCATCCAGGGACATGACCCAGTCGAAAGCGGCAAAGGTCAGCGTCAGCGCGAACAGGATCATACCGGGAGCACTGATCCGGCGTAGTTTCAGTACAATGTTTGGTTGCGGGTCGCTGTCCTGCCGGATTGAGAAACGGTATAATAATTGGCTGAGAACCAACCAGACCGCGAAATAGAATATGGCTCGCGTAACAAAGAAGCCCGTATTCAGGTATCCTGCCTTGTGTTGCAGGATGGCATCATGGGCCACCGCTTCCAGATCACTCCAATGGAAGAGATTGTGTATTCCAAACAGGAGCGGGATGAAGAGCAGTGCCAGTACCGGTAAAACGGCAGCAATCGTTTCTGATACCCGGCGGATGGATACACTCCAGACCGCCCCGGTCAGATGATGCAACATTACGAAGAAGAGGGCACCCAGTCCCAGGGTCAGCCAGTAGACAAAAGCCGTGAGATATGAATGGTAGAACTGGTCGGCATCAGTGAATAAGCCAATGAAACTGGCTAACAAGGCTCCGGCACCAACGATCAAAGACCAGCGCACGAATGAGCCCGTATCCTTTAACTGGCAGGTCTGGGGATCGTAATGCATCATTCACTTCTCCCGGCCTGCAGCTCACGGATATGGCCGACAATCGCCCAGCGATCCGCCACCGGAATCTGATGGTCGTAAGGCGGCATATTGCGGATGCCATTGGATATCACATGGAACAGATAGCCATCCTCGACCTTCAGTATCCGTTCATCGTGCATGGAAGTGGGCGGGATTGGATATTTGTATTCCATGATTTTACCCTTCCCGTCTCCATTGATTCCATGACAGGGAGTGCAGTAGATGTTGAATCGTTCCTGCCCCCGCCTCAGTAGCAGCTCGTCAAAATGTACGGGAGATTTTCCTGTAAACATATCCGGACCGGTTTTTCCGGTATAGTAGACCTCATCGGCCATCAATTCACCGCGGGCAACTGTACCCTCAACCGGCTGGCGCATGGTGGAGCCATCTACAAAGAAATCGCTGGAACGGAACGGTTTGTATTTCTGCTGGGTATCCATATTGGGATTCAAATGGATCGGCGGTTTTTCTTTGATGCGTCCTCGGGAACAACCAATGACAAGTAAAACTGCCAGCGTTATCAGTGCTATGTGGCGCAACCTAATCATCACCTTCCAGCAGTTCCACGTTGCTACCGCCAATCTCCTCCAGAAAATCCCGGGTCAGTTCCGGGTCAAATTTCTCATCTTTCTGTTCGACACTTATAAAAAAGCCGTCATTGGTGGCCTTTCTGAAATTATCAGAATAAAAAACCGGATGATGCCAGCGCGGCAGGCGGTTGAAATGCAGCATCCCCAATACGGCGGCAAAGGCGCCGGAAAGCACCAGCATGGCGAAGGTCACAATTATGAAAGCCTGCCAGCTGAACAACGGTTTCCCTGACACGATGATCGGATAGTCAATCGTGGCCGTCCACCATTGCAGAAACATTCCCAGGGCGGCACCGGTGGCGGCTATTATTGCCACCACAAATCCCAGTTTGCTGCGTTTCATTCCCATGGCCTGATCCATCCCATGGATCGGAAAGGGCGAATGGCAGTCGAAATTCCGGTAACCGGCATCGCGTACTTTTTCCGCTGCCTTGAACAGGGCGCCGGGATCGGCGAATTCGGCCAGGATTCCATGCACGGTTCTACCGCTCATTACTGTTTTCCCCCGCCATTTTCACTATAATGGGGATCGGCCTGCGGTAAAACACCCTTGACTTCCGCCATGGAAATCATGGGCAGGAAACGAAGGAACAACAGGAAGAAAGTGAAAAACAGGCCGAAAGATCCGATGAAAATGCCCACATCGAAAATGGTGGGTGAATAATAATCCCAGCTGGAAGGCAGATAATCTCTGGAAAGTGAGGTCACCGTAATCACAAAGCGCTCAAACCACATTCCAATATTGATCAGAATCGAGATCACCAGCATGGCCGGTACACTGGTGCGAATCCGTTTGGACCAGAAGAACTGCGGCACGACCACATTGCAGAAAATCATTGTCCAGTAGGCCCAGGCATAAGGACCGAAGGCCCGATTCACAAAGGCAAATGATTCATAATCATTGGAGCTGTACCAGGCAATGAAAAATTCCATGGAATAGGCATAGCCCACCATCGTGCCGGTAAGGAGCATGATCTTATTCATCTTTTCCAGATGATTGACGGTGATGAAATGCTCCAATCCGAAGATTTTGCGGGCGATGATTGCCAGGGTCATCACCATGGCAAAACCACTGAAAATGGCACCGGCCACAAAATAAGGTGGGAAAATTGTCGTATGCCAGCCGGGAACCAGGCTGGTGGCGAAGTCGGTGCTGACTACCGAGTGGACCGAAAGGACCAGGGGCGTGCTCAGGCCGGCCAGCAGCAGGTAGGCGATCTCATAATGCTGCCATTGACGGTTTCCGCCGCGCCAGCCCAAGGATAGAATTCCGAAAATGATTTTCCGGGCTTTTTTGGTGGCACGATCGCGGAGGGTTGCCAGATCAGGAATCAACCCGGTAAACCAGAACAGCAGCGATACGGTAAAATATGTGGCTACCGCGAAAAAGTCCCATAAAAGTGGGCTGCGGAAATTTGGCCACATTTCCATCTGGTTTGGAACCGGGAAGAACCAGTGGATGACCCAGATACGACCCACATGGATGCCGGGGAAGACCAGGGCGCAGATCACCGCGAAGATGGTCATTGCTTCGGCGAAGCGGTTGATCGAAGTACGCCATTTCTGGCGCAGCAGGAACAGGATCGCCGAAATGAGAGTTCCGGCATGGCCGATACCGACCCAGAAGACAAAATTGACGATTGCCCAGCCCCAACCAACGGGATTATTCAGGCCCCAGATACCGGTGCCTTCCCAGAAAAGATAGGCTAACAGACCGATCAGCACCATCATCAGCGATACGGACAGTGCGAAAGCAAAATACCATTGCTTGGGAGTCTTCCGCTCAGTCAGACTGCTGATATGCTCAGTCACCGAACCGAAGGTCTGGTTCCCGGTAATCAGGTTCTGTTCTATGGAATAATCAGACATCAGTCGCCAGTTCCGGGTGGGGATTGCGGATTTTGGCCAGATAGGTGGTGCGCGGTTTGGTATTGATTTCACCGAGCAGGGCATAATTACGGTTCTGTTGCTTGACCCTGGCTACCTGACTATTGGGATCATTGATATTCCCGAAAACGATGGCATCGGCGGGACAGGTCTGCTGACAGGCGGACTGGACTTCGCCATCCCTGATTTCCTGTCCTTCATTCTTGGCCTTGATGCGGGCTGTGCTGATCCGCTGGACACAGAAAGAGCATTTTTCCATCACACCGCGGGTTCGCACGGTAACATCGGGATTCATGGACATTTCAACGATATCCGGTGTTTCCTTGGTATAATTATAGAAATTGAAGCGGCGTACTTTATAAGGACAGTTGTTGGCGCAGTATCTGGTGCCGACACAACGGTTGTAGGTCATGGTGTTCAGGCCCTCGCTGTCATGGACGGTGGCTGCCACCGGACAAACCTGCTCGCAGGGGGCGTTTTCACAGTGCTGGCAGGCCACCGGCTGGTGGACCATCTCCGGGGCTTCCTCACTGCCGCTGAAATAGCGGTCCATGCGCAACCAGGCCATCTCGCGGCCTTTGGCGACTTCCTGCTTGCCCACAATCGGTATATTATTTTCACTCTGGCAGGCAATGGAACAGGCATTACATCCGGTGCAGACGTTCAGATCGATGGTCATGCCCCACTGGTAGCCCTCGTCGTAACTGTGTTCTTCCCACATGGAGACCAACGGCGGGTGCTCGACCCGTTCGGCGGCAAAATCCGGGTGACTCCGGTATTCGTCCAGGGTGGCCTCGCGATACAATACTGGCAAACGACGTTCGATGGCCTTGGAAGCCAGGGCTTCCAGATCCAGTCCATGATGATCCTGGGTACAGGCTAATTCGTGTGTGCCCGTGGTATGGAAAATTGAAACGCCGGTCAGGAAATATTTATTTTCAGAGGTACGCAAACGGTAAGCATTGGTGCCCACATTGTTGCCGATCCGTCCGGCAGCGCTGCGGCCATATCCCAGAGAAAGGCCGATGGAATAATCGGCCCGGCCGGGGACAATCCAGACCGGTGCCGAAACGGTTCGGCCTGCATGGGTCAATTCAATGATATCATAATTCTTGAGGCCCAGTTCTTCCGCTGTTTTTCGATTCATGACAGCAGCATTGTCCCAGGTCAGTTTAGTGATTGGGTCAGGCATTTCCTGTAGCCAGCCATTGTTGGCGTAGCGGCCATCGAAAGTGCTGGCATCGGCCAACAGGACCAGTTCCAGATTGGATACGGATAAAACGGAATCAGCCACTTTGTACTTTGATAACAGATTAAGCTGTAATTTTTGTTGAGCTACAGGATTCGGCTTTTTACCGGTATAAAGTCCGTCATGTAAAACCTTCCGCCACTCAGACTCAAAATCACCGGACAATATGTTTTTCCAGGTGGCCCGAACCAGATCATAGCCGCTGGTCTTTTCACCGGTAGTCAGAATTGCCAGCAATTCCACCGCGCTGTGTGCGCCGAACAGCGTGTCGATC
>CAYPJE010000068.1:0-11044 GCA_964410945.1 uncultured bacterium | reverse complement strand
CCGGTGTGTCGATTGAGTAGGGCGGTTTCATGTCGATTGCCACCTGGCTGAAGTCGGCTTCCCCCGGATTCCGCCGGAAAACCACCACGGCGGAGAAGTAATTCTTCAGGTTGAATTTGAAATCATAGCCGGTGGCGCTTTTCTCCAGGGCAACTTCCGGTACGGCGGTGGTGGGATCGAAAGTGCTGCCTTCGCCGATGATCCCCAGCAGTTTACCGATGGCCTCGGTGTAGGCCGGGGCGGCCTTGATCCGCCGGACCATATCGCGGATCGATCTGGTATTGGTTGTGAGCGTGGCTTTTTTGGCACTGACTTTTTCCTCGTAGGTGGTCTTGGCATCGACAACTTCATCGATGGCTGTATTGACACCCCCGCAGGTTTCGGTCATGGCGGTTATATCGGCTTCGCTGAAACCCAGGCCCGCCGCCTGGGCGCTGAACTGGGTTGAGAACTCGGTGCACCAGTCAGCCAGTTTGCCATCGCTTTTTGGTAAGTATCCTTTGTTGGACATGATAATCTCCCTTTGATAATTCAGTGATAAAGTTCATGGATATATGCTCATAACCGTTCTTTCGGTTGGTCAATATACCGTAGTACATGGTACCGGAATGGTCGTTCCAAGGTGTGTGATCGGACATTCCCAATGGTCTGACTTCGCGGTACGGTCGGCCTGACTGCCCGTTCCACACGTGCCGACCACCTGGTCTGATGGTGTTGACCGCGTGGTACGGGGGAGCCGAACGTCCGTTCCCGGGGGTCTGACCGCATGGTCCACAGGTGTTGACCACCTGGTCTGGTGGTGTTGACCGCATGGTACGGAGGTGCTGACCACCCGTTCCCATGGCCCGGACCACCGGTTATTACGGTCTTTCCCCGTCGGTGAAGGTCAATTTGTACCCGTTTTGGCAGCGACCGGTTGATAGCTCCGGCAATAACATTATTAATATTCGATATGTATAGTGGATAATTCATCAGTCGTATTTATATACCCAGCTGCAATATAGTAGTAGAATAGAGGAGAGGCAAGGGGAATTTATTTATTAATGGACTGGCAGGTATTGGTTTAATGAAGGTAATGATATAAATTCCAGATAAGAATTAATGGGGTAATGGGTGTTAATTGAACATCAGAGGGTTGTCCATAGATTATCAAGGGTAAAATAAGTGTCATATCTATGTAATAATGGTTTTTTAAGAGACTGTCATTGAAAAGATGAGAACAGTTGTGGCCATTGATATAGAGACCAGCGGTTTAAGCCCAATGGGCGACCGGGTTATCGAGTACGGGGCGGTAAAAATTGCAGATGGGAAAATGGTATGTGAAATCGATACTTTGATTGATGTACCCTGCCGGATTCATCCCGGGGCACGGCGAACTCATGAAATAGACAACACTATGCTGGGTGGCCAGCCAGGACCGGAAGCCGCCTGGCAGGACTTTCTGGCGTTTATCGGCCAGGCGCCTTTGGTCGCTCACAATGCCCGCTTCGACATCAATTTTATCCAGTGTGAATTAGGCCGGCTGAATAGTCGACTGACTAATAAAAGTATCTGCACCTTACAACTGGCCCGCCGGCGTTACCCGCGCCTGAATAATCACCGTTTAGCAACGGTGGCACGGCATGTTCTGGGAGAAATCCCCGCCGATTGCCGTCAGCATCGTGCCCTGGGGGACGCCCGGCTGGTGGCTTACCTATGGCGGGCAATGGGGGAAAAATGAAGGAGTGGCCCACCTATTATCGCTATTGGGGCAAGGCCGAAAAAGACGGCAACAATTACCATCTGTTACCCTATCATTGTCTTGATGTGGCGGCGGTTGCTAAAGTATGGTGGCAGCGTAGCACAGTTATTCGTGATCGTTTTACTGCTATTTCCGATAGAGAAGAAGCAGAAGCTTTTGCCTGGACGATGTTTTTTATCGCGCTTCATGATTTGGGGAAGTTTGATGTACGATTTCAGGTCAAAGTAAAAGATATTGCCTTTCAATTATGGGATGAATTCCGAAATGCCGATGCAAGTCAATCATACAAGTATTGGCATGGTGACTATGCCGGGTACTGGATTTTCCATGATTTGAATACGCTGTTCAATTGGAATAATGAATTAATTGATGACGACCGCTGGGAAGCCTGGCAAACGTGGGTTTTTGCCGTTGCTGGCCATCATGGGTCGATTCCTGTGTATGTAGATGGCAGTATGCCACCTGCAGATAAAAATGTTATCGAGCATGATGGGATAGCCCGTCTTGAATATATTGAAGAGATTGAGACGATTTTTTTAAAACCAGCCAACCTTTCATTAAAAGATATACCACCGGGTTGTGATAAGGATTTTCTGGCGGGTTTCTGTTCGATATGTGACTGGTTAGGCTCGCTCCAATTTGATCCCGCTATGGAAGAACGATTTGGTTACGAGACACATATTATGCCATTGGAAGAGTATTACCTGTCACGAATACCGATTGCAGATAAAGTGTTACAGGAAAGCGGATTGTCAAAACGCCCTGCCGGTAAAGGTGGTATGCAGGAAGTATTCCCGCAATTCACCCCTCATATGGTACAAACTCTGATCGATAGTCTGCCCGTTGTATCCGGTTTGACTATTATCGAAGCACCCACAGGATCCGGTAAAACGGAAGCTGCGATGGCCTATGCCAGCCGGTTATTACATGCCGGAGCAGTAGACAGTATAATTTTTGCCTTACCCACTCAGGCAACCACCAATGCCATGTTTGAACGCCTGCTGGAAGTGGCTACAAATATATACTCAAATGGCAATCTTTTACTGGCCCATGGAAAAGCCCGGTTCAATGAGTCATTCATTGATTTGAAGAAAACTACGGAGATGGGATCACCGCAGGATCGAGAACATGAACTGGAAGCAATAATTCAGTGTTCGCAATGGTTAGCCCAAAGCCGTAAACGTGTTTTTCTGGGGCAAATAGGAGTATGCACGATTGATCAGGTTTTAATATCCGTATTGCCGGTAAGACATAAATTTGTCCGTTCGTTCGGTTTGGGGAAAAGCGTTTTGATTATAGATGAAGTTCATGCCTATGACAGTTATATGTACGGCCTGCTGGAGCGCATCATGGCAAAACAGAACCAATTGAACAGTGCCGCAATACTATTGTCGGCAACATTACCATCTGCACAAAGGAATAAGCTGGTCAATGCCTGGGGAGTTGATGATGATAGCAGACCGGATGAATCGTACCCATTGATCACTTCGGTTACGAGAGAAATACAAGAATTCCTTACTCTTTCGGAAAATGAAAAACGAAAACTTGAATCTGCCGGGCGAAATATTTTCGTTGAAATTGATGAACAAGCAGGAATGCGGTTTCATGAAAGTAGCTTATTACAAGTGATGCAGGCTGCGGACGCAGGGGCAAATGTGGTTTTAATATGTAATCTGGTTGCCGATGCCCAAACAACTTATAACCGTTTAACGGAACTGGATGCAAAGACGGCAGACCTGTTTCATTCCCGTTTCCGGTTCAAAGATCGCCAGTATATAGAAAACAGGGTGATTGCCGATTACGGCAGTGGAAATAAGCGGAGGAAGGGTGGTATCCTGGTGGCAACACCGGTCGTGGAACAAAGCCTTGATCTGGATTTCGATTGGCTATTGACCCAACTATGCCCCATTGATTTATTGTTCCAGCGACTGGGCCGGTTGCATCGGCATGAGCGGAAACGCCCCATTGGATTTGAGGAACCATGCTGTACGGTTCTTGTGCCGCCTGACAATAACTATGAATTGCATAAACTGATCTATGGTAGCAAAAATGCACCGAATTCCCGCATTCTGTGGCGTACCGAGCAACTTGTACGGCAAAATGCAATATTGAGATTTCCCGCTGTTTACCGCCCGATGATTGAAAACGTATACGACCAATCCCCATGGGAAAATGAGCCAGAAAATATTAGGGAAGAGTATGAGCGCTTTGAGATGGAACAGGAAGCAATTCAGATGACGGCCTGGCAGTTAATGAACAGCAACCCCAACTTCGACGACAGTGATTCCAAAGCAGCACTGCTGACCCGTGACGGTGAAATGAACCTTAATGTCGTACCTGTAACCGGAGAAGGCGCGAAACGGGCCTTTCTGGACGGTGAATTGCTGGAGGAAGTTGAAGAGTACCGACTGGATGAGGAAATCAGTCTTAACAGCATTCCCGTACCGGCAACATGGAAGCATTATCTGCCGGCAGACCGGGATGGGATAATATGGCTAACCATGCAACGGGCAGGTGAAGGTATATGGCAGGTGGAATTTCGGAAGACAATTTATACTTATAATATCGCAAACGGATTGGAGAGAAAAGATCAATGAATTTACTTACCGATCAATGGATACCCGTTCACCGGGATGGGAAATATAAACTGATAAACCTGCGGGATGTACTCTGCAAAGAAAGCGATTGGCAGCTATCATTACCCCGCGATGATATGGAAATGGCCTGCCTACAACTGATTATTTGCCTGACACAGGTAATATTTACACCGCAGGATGCATGTGAACTAAAACAACGGATTGTTAAACCATTGAGTACTGCAGAATACCAGGATGGCATAGCCCGTTATATCGATTGGTTTGATTTGAATCACCCGGAGACACCGTTTATGCAGGTACGGGGTGTAAAGGCGGAAAAACCGACTCCGATCCAGAAGCTATTTGTCGGTCTGCCAGAGGGTAATAACCACTGTTTTTTTAATGAGCCGGGTGAGATTAATAAAGTAAGTGAATCGGTAGCGGCTATTGCACTGTTTAATCAGGCAATGAATTCTCCGAGTATGGGTGGTGGTTTTAAGGGCGGCTTTCGCGGAAGTGCCCCCATTACAACCTTAATTAACAGTGAAATTTTACGAAAGACTATTTGGTATAATATTTTAAATGAGGATTCAATTCGCACAATAATGCCTCGATATGACAAAATGTTACAGAATGATAAACCCGTGTGGGTGGAGCCAATCAACTCAAAATCAAGTATCGCTGCCAGTAGTATCGGTTTATTGCGTGGTCTGTTTTGGCAACCGGCGCATATAGAACTGAATTTTACTGCCGGTGGTATTTGCCAATGTTATGGAACCCAAGAGCCAAAACTAGTGACGGGATTTAATAAGGAGAAGTTTGTATATGAAATAATAGGTCAATGGGTTCATCCTCACTCACCTCGCTTTTGGCAGGTGAATAAAGGCGAAAAAGAAGTTAAATATGCTTCCTTCACAACAATAGCGCCGGCCTGGACGCAGCTTACAAGATTTACATTGCAAATGGAATCCGATAAAGAAGGGCAAGAACCATCGGCTATTATAAATCAATATCGCCAATTGGTTGGCAACAAACAATTGGTAATGCTGGTTGGTGGATACCGCAATAAGAAGGCTTCTATTCTCCAAAGGAGACATGAATTGATTTCTCTTTCTGATGGCTGGAGCAACTATTTAGATGAATTGCACAACCTGATAGAGAGTGCAATGGAAATAAAATCTGCGCTCCGTAAGAAACTATATGGATTTGCAAAAAAATGTGGTGCAAGCGGATTACCTTTGGAAGCTGAGATTTCATATTATAATCAAACCGAATCAGTTATTCATACTCGTTTACGCCATATGGATTGGCGGGAAGCAAAAGAAGAGCGAATAAGAATGGTCGAGGAATTAATCCGAATCAGCCGGAGAATATTCGAAGATGTAGTCCGGCCCTATAAACATGAACCCAAAATGATACAGGCCTTGGCAACGGCCCGTAAAAACATGGCGATAGAATTTAATAGAATAAAAGGAGAACAGGTATGAGCATGGATTTTAAATCACTGTTTGACCGATTTGACAGGCTGGGAACCGGTCCGCGTGCCGAATTACGGCGGTGTGCCACACCACAGGATGTGGCATTAGTACCGGCCTTCTATCGATTATTCTCAGGAATTAAAACCGATACGCGGCATCAGCGGATTGCCTTCTTCCTGCCGTTGGCAGGGCATGTGGAAGGTGGTACCGGAATGGGACGGCAATTAGCCAAAGCAAAAATAAGTGAAAAACGTATGTTTCAGGTGCTGCGGTCCCAACCTCCGAATGATTTGATCCAGCTACGGCGGCTGGTGCAACAGGCGGAACCACAGTTGGATTGGCAGAAATTCGGGGAAATGCTGTACTACTGGGGTGATGAACAAAAGCGGTGGTTAATGGAGGATTTCTTCATGCATCAACAATCAAAGGATAAGGAGTAATATCAATGAGCAAGAATTACATCAACTATCACATTCTTATATCACACAGCCCGTCCTGTCTGAACCGTGATGATATGAATATGCAAAAGTCGGCAATATTCGGCGGTGTCCGCCGGGTGCGTATTTCATCCCAATCACTTAAACGGGCAATCAGGAAAAGTGCCTACTACGCGGATAATATTGGCAAACCGTCAATCAGGATCCGTGAACTAGGTAGATTGCAATCAGCTTTCATCAATACGCTAAAAGATAAGTATGATGAAGAACAAATAATCAAAGCTCTGGAATTGATCTCAGGCAAGGAAGGCCTGCCGGAATTATCTACCAAATCAATTGCAGTGGCACCCTGGGTGGCGGATGAAGTGGCATATTTTTGTGACCTGATTGAAGAGGCCGGTGATGATGCCGACCCGAAGAAGCTGGCGAAGAAAATAGAAAAGGATGCCCGTCCGCTCAGAACAGCGCTGGCCAGTGCTGTTGATATTGCATTGTCGGGTAGAATGGCGACATCAGGCTTAATGAGTAATATCGATGGAGCTATGTCAATCGCTCACAGTATAACCACCCATGCTGTTGACGCCGATATTGACTGGTTTACTGCCGTTGATGATATGGTAGAGGATGAGAAGAGTCAAAGGATTGGTGGTGAAACCGAGCAAGGGAAAGGTGAACAAGGCGCCGGTCATTTGGATACGCAGGAATTCAGTGCAGGGGTATTCTATCGCTATGCCAGTTTGAATCTTAAGCAATTACAGGTTAACCTGGGCTTGTTGCCGGATATTAAGGCCGATGAGACACAGGAGAGTCGTAAGACCGCCCTCGGTATAGCAAAACAGGTACTCCATATGCTGGCAACAGTCGTACCGTCTGCCAAACAACAGAGTCACGCTGCCTTCAATCCAGCCGATTTTGCTCTGGTATCGTTCAGTAATATTCCAATCTCGCTGGCGAATGCTTTTGAAGAACCGGTCAGAGCCAAAGATGGTTTCCTCAAGCCGTCAATTACCGGCTTGCAGCATTACTGGAATACAGTACACGAAGGTTATGACCTGGATGAAACAGCAGCCATGTTCGAACTTGCCGGGCAGAAGACAAGTGAAAATATTTCTTGTTTCGCTTCATTGAATGAATTGGAAACCTGGTTGGAAGCGGACGGTGAGTAGGGCTAGCAGCAAGATGGGACGCTACCTGGCAATTAAATTTCAGGGATTAACGCAAGCCTGGGGTGGCCATACCTATGAGGATTTGAGACATAGTGAAATTATTCCTACTCGCAGTGGGGTACTGGGTTTGCTGGCGGCCTGTATCGGTATTGACCGGAGTGATATCAATGGATTGGAAGCCTTATCCACCAGTATATCCCTGGCAGTACGCATAGATTCGAAACCAACCAGAATCATCGATTTTCACACCGTTGAAGAGGCGCGTAAGGTAGATGGTAAACCCAATAAAAACCCGGTTGTTACCCGGCGTGAATACCTTTGTGATGCGTTGTATACCATTTTGGTATGGAATACAATAAAGACAGGCGTAAGTATCGATGCTATAGGTAAGGCGATTCGTGAACCGGTTTATACGCCCTTCCTGGGCCGACGTTCATGTTCTTTGGGACAGCCTTTGTTCATTGGTTGTATTACCTCCAGTGATCCGGCGGATGCGTATCGTCAGCTTGAACCATCGGGTGGTGTTATTTACAGCGATGAGTGTATCAATGAGGATGATGCTGTTTGGCGTTTGCGTGATGCACCGGTATATGCCCGCAAACGTCAATTTGCCTCCAGGAAGGTGTTCATTCATTCACCGGGAAAGGAGTTGGGGTATGTATCTGAGTAGAGTTTACCTGTCCCCTGATAATCTTAATAATGCCTATGAGTGGCATCGCTCGCTGTGGTCGTTGTTTCCCAGCGAAGCGCCCGGGAGTCTGGCCCCGTTTCTTTACCATATTGAGCGAATGAATTTGGTTAAGGGGGCCAGAGTATTAATGCAGTCCTTAAAAAGTCCGCAGGGCAAGTCAGTTTATGCTTCTATTCTGGCAACCAAACAATTGGAACCGGTATATAATGCCGGTCAATACCTGCGTTTCATGCTGCGGGCTAATCCGGTGAAATGTATTACCGATTCATCAGATAATCCGAATAAAAGAAACAAGGGTAAATGCCGTGTACCGATTATCAAAGAAGAAGAACAACACGATTGGGTAAGGAGAAAATTGGCAGGTATCGCACAAATTAAGTCAATTGATTCCAGGATAAATCCACCGTTGTATTTCAGGAAAGGCAGCCGGGCCGGTAAAATTAACCCGGTTACATTCAATGGCATTCTTGAGATAATCGATGGTACAGCCATGGCATTACTGATTGAAAGAGGCATCGGCCCCGCCAAAGCCTTTGGTTGTGGGTTAATGCTGGTGAAACGGGCCTGAAATGGCTGAACCGATACTACCGCAGCTCAAACCGATCCCGATCAAGGATCGCATCTCGGTATTCTATGTGGAAAAAGGAAATCTGGATGTGCTGGATGGTGCATTCGTGGTTGTTGATAAGAATGGTGTGCGCACCCATATTCCGGTGGGCAGTGTTTCCTGCCTGATGCTGGAACCGGGCACGCGGGTTTCCCATGCTGCGGTAACGCTGGCCTCGAGAGTGGGCTGCCTGCTGGTGTGGGTCGGTGAAGCGGGTGTACGGCTGTATGCCGCCGGACAACCGGGAGGCGCCCGCGCGGATCGCTTGCTTTACCAGGCCGGTTTAGCCTTGGATGACAAAGCGCGCTTGAAAGTGGTGCGCAAGATGTATGAGTTGCGCTTCGGTGAAAAGGCACCGGCCAAGCGCAGTGTGAACCAGTTGCGGGGCATCGAAGGCGTACGGGTGCGTAAACTGTACCAGTTGATCGCCCGGCAATATGGCGTCAAATGGAATACCAGGAATTATGACTATTCACAATGGGGCAGCGGTGACCTGCCTAATCGTTGTCTAAGCTCAGCCACGGCCTGTCTGTATGGTATCTGCGAGGCGGCGATCCTGGCAGCGGGTTATGCCCCGGCGGTGGGTTTCATTCATACCGGCAAACCACAATCGTTTGTCTATGATATCGCCGATATATTCAAATTCGATACGGTGGTTCCGGTGGCTTTCCGCATCGCAGCCCGCAACCCGGCACAGCCGGAAAGGGAAGTTAGAATTGCCTGTCGCGATACATTCCGGCAAAGCAAGTTGTTGAATCGAATCATTCCAACGATTGAAAAAGTCCTGGCAGCCGGCGAAGTTCTACCTCCGGAGGCACCGGAAGAAGCGGTAGAAATGGCAATACCAAACAAGGAGCAATTAGGCGATGCTGGCCATCGTGGTTGAAAATGTGCCACCACGCTTACGGGGCCGTCTGGCGGTTTGGCTGCTGGAAGTGCGGGCCGGTGTATATATCGGCAAGACATCACGCCGGGTGCGGGAAATGATCTGGTCGCAGTTATGTGACGGTATCGGTGACGGTAATGCCGTGATGGTCTGGACTACCAATACGGAATCGGGATACGATTTTTTAACTCTTGGAACCAACCGGCGCATCCCCAAGGAAATGGATGGTTTGAAACTGGTATCGTTCCTGCCTGAGATAAGCGAATTGGAGGATGGAATCAGCAGTTAAAATAGTTGGTAGATTTTTTTGCTTTTTGAAAATGTATTAAAATATATAACTTAGAAATAAGTCCGTTCCCCGCAGACGCGGGGATGATCCGCCCGCTGTGTATTGTTCCACTTCCATAGGAGACCGTTCCCCGCAGACGCGGGGATGATCCGGCTCTATAAATCTTCTTATCAACCGCCATCGACCGTTCCCCGCAGACGCGGGGATGATCCGGCTATCCTGACACCATTGAATATTAATAGCGCCCGTTCCCCGCAGACGCGGGGATGATCCAGGATCATACTGCGAAACCCTCATGTACCGGATACCGTTCCCCGCAGACGCGGGGATGATCCGCTAAAAAGCTGGAGTTGAGTTACATCTCAGTGCCGTTCCCCGCAGACGCGGGGATGATCCGTCAAATCCGAATCAGAAAAAAACAGTGCAAATCCGTTCCCCGCAGACGCGGGGATGATCCGCTCAGTATTGACAATGAAATAGCCATTGACAACCGTTCCCCGCAGACGCGGGGATGATCCGCTGGTCTTCCTCAGCGGATCCCGGCTTGGCTGCCGTTCCCCGCAGACGCGGGGATGATCCATCCCATGTACGGCCATCCAGTTCACGGCCAGCCCGTTCCCCGCAGACGCGGGGATGATCCGTGGCCAGGGTTGAGATGTCCACCAGGCCATAGCCGTTCCCCGCAGACGCGGGGATGATCCGGTGTACGATGGGAATTGAATCTTTATCCTGAACCGTTCCCCGCAGACGCGGGGATGATCCGCCACATGGGTACTGGATGGCCCGCCGTCCGGACCGTTCCCCGCAGACGCGGGGATGATCCGATGTCTGGCTACAATCATTTTATCCAGCAAAACCGTTCCCCGTAGACGCGGGGATGATCCGCAGTACATAGTCGCCAGCCAACACGCTGCCGACCGTTCCCCGCAGACGCGGGGATGATCCGGGTCGCAGGACGATATTGAGGCCGACGTGCCGCCGTTCCCCGCAGACGCGGGGATGATCCAGGTGTTGGAATATTTGCGTGATCAACAAGAACCGTTCCCCGCAGACGCGGGGATGATCCGCCTACGTCAAGGATCTGGACGCTTTCAACGAACCGTTCCCCGCAGACGCGGGGATGATCCGGTTTCCAGCCTTTTACCGTTTCAGCATCTAAACCGTTCCCCGCAG
>CAYPJE010000067.1:0-11880 GCA_964410945.1 uncultured bacterium | reverse complement strand
ATATAATCCAAGGGCCGATCGTAGAGTCCGAAGGTGATACTGCTAGAGCATTTAGTAAGTTGATACATGGATATAAAAATTTATCTATGAGTTCATTTGTTGTAACCAACGGTGATAATCCTGAAATGCTATGGCCATATAATAGCATTGAACTCTATAATATTATGCAAGGTTTATCGTGCCCTGGAATACCGATAGATATATTAGCTGATTCATTATATCCCGAAGAAAATCTTAATCTGACCGGGGGAAGTAGATTTATGTTTCCTGGCGATCCGGTACAGAATACCGATGCCAATGACAGTGAAGTTGTAGACAGTGACAACTGGGTTTCATCTGATCGGAGGTTCAATTTATGCTCAGGATCATTTTCAATGGCACCTGGTGATTCACAAGAAGTAATAATCGCCATGATGGTAGCGCGAGACAAAACCGCTTTGGGTTCTGTGACCAGGTTGAAGAAATTGGATCAAATGGTCCAAAAGGTGGCTGATAATTTCTTTCAATTACCGGAGGATACAACCTTTTATGATTATGTTCTGGTAGGTGAGTTCGAAATCCTTGCTGATAACCTCAATGATAACGGTATTGCAAATAACGGTGAAATGGTCAGGTTGATTTATCAGACTGCAAACATTTCATCAGACACGCTTGATATTTCGATAGCTGTCACTCCATTATCTCGTAAAATCATTATTGAGGATAACTATTCCCAGGTTATTGATGAATTGTTACCTTGGCCAGAGACTTTTAATCTGCCAGAGGAGGAAGCAATCTTACTATACGTTCCACCTGATTATTCAGAATCAGAAGTTGAACTCCGTTTCGATATTGGTCTATCAGGAACTGATATTTGGAACCGGCATGTTTTATCTTTGCCTGTAGAAATATTAGGTTATGAACCAGATCCAAATGTCTACTGGTGCAGCCATGTGACGGGCAATGCAGATGGTAGAGTGGGATTTAGATTGATAGACCCCGCTGATATTAACAATCATACATACCAACTAACTTTTTCCAATTCCAGAATTGTTGTTCCTGAGAAAGAATTTCTTACTAAAGTAGTTGATTGTTCCAAAACCACCATGGATGCAGAAGCATACTATTCAGACAACAACACACATATGCTGCTGTTTGAATTATCAATGAATTGCGCTTCTAACTGGATTGATGGTATACAATTGAGTTTTCCGGCCAATGTCAAGATTAATAATTGGGGAAGTGTAGGAAATTGTCAATATACAGGACAGAACTGTGTGAATCTTGAAGGTACCATAGACGAATTGAATAATTATATTATATGGGGAGACAGTAGCCACTCAGAATTTGGTGCTATTTCATCTAATGATGAAGTCACTATCAATATTGATGGTGATGTTACTTATCCAATTGAAATTAGGTGGAAAATATGGGATGATGGGTATGATGGGACTATTGTGGATGCAGAAGGCATTATAACCATTGACACAGTTAGATATGAAATTGTCGAAGAAACTAGTCTTAACCTGTATAACGTCACTACTGGAACTTGGTTGTTGGAGAACTATCCGTTTCCTGAAGAGTACCAATTTGAATATCCGGTCACTGAAGGCTTTAAGCTGGTGGCTGAGAAGGCACCCAAGGATTTAAAATGGATTGGTGCTACAGCGAATGGCGATGGACCACTCAATCCACCAGTCGACGCAGTATCAGATGCATATTTTTTATCATATATAGTAGCTGGTGGTGATTATACCAATCAACAGGTTAATGGAACGATATGGTTGCTTCATAATCCACCAAATTATGGTTATAGTGAAGATAATTTTATATCCAGAGTATTCGACTATAGCGGTGGTTACAGTCACTCACCTTCAGGAATTGCAGCACTGATTCCCAATAATTTTGAGGTTCGTTTTACCGGCAGTGGAAAAGCCTATGCTGCCTGGGGAGGAGACACACTGGTTGATGTACCTTTTGAGTGGTGGAATGTTGGCCCTGATGATGATCCTTCTGATGACTATAAATTAATCCCATGGATTGTGGATGAAGACGGGAATGCTAAGTGGAATCTGCAGATAGGAAAAGATTATTCAGATCCAGCTGATGCCGACCATGGTGTATCGGATGGACTTGATGATCCTTGGACCGATCGAATCCATGTTCACAGTCCTGTTGATGACACTCCTGGATCCCTGGGATATGATAATTTTGTAACAGCTATTGAAGCAGGTAATACATTTATTGGCCCATGGTATGGAGGACCTGGTGATAATGGTGATCCGGGAGGGCCAACCGATACCTGGCTTGTGATGGCAAGGACATCATTTGTGTTACTAGATGGTGGTGATGTTGCTACGGCTGAGTCACCGGCTGATTATACAGCCGAACAGCCTGAGATTGGTACCGTCTTCAAAATTGTGACTATGAAAAATATTACTGATAATGATGTATTCCAGTTTAATCCCACATTACTGGCGGCCGATGAAATTGCTATAACTCCAACTGAATTCAACCTGATGCAGAACTATCCCAATCCTTTTAATCCAGTCACTACAATACGGTATACAATTGCTCGTGAGGAACAGGTGGAATTAGTTATATACAATTTATTGGGACAGGTAGTATGTACGTTAGTAAATAGGATTGAGCAACCTGGCAATCATCGTATAATGTGGGACGGTAAGAACAAGTTCGGATTACCCGTTAGCTCGGGTGTTTACTTCTACCAGATCAGGGCTGGTAACTATGTACAAACCCGAAAGATGGTACTGTTGAAATAGGCCAAAGACTATTTTCCGTATATGGTTTTGCCAATATAGCTGGTTTTGTCCTGATATACCCGCAATTGGAACGGAAATTCAAAAGGCGGCTCAATAGTGACCGTATAACCGCTCAATTGGACCGTAGCCATGGTAACTGTCTGTAGACTTTCATCATAAGTTCCGTAGGCTGTTATTTCAGCCTTTGAATCATCTTTATCCAGATCGATATGCGAAAAGGCATAATGGCCGTCGGCACCGATCCAACCCCACAAACCAACCACTAGTGTATCTCCAACTGCCAGTGAATCGGGGCATTCAAAACGATCAATTTCCACGATGAATTGTTCTTTCCCCTCTTTGTCGAAAATACAGGATTGCATAAAAAAAGTCAGAAGAATTAGAAAGGTGAGTTTTTTCATTGTTCAGCCCCTGGGTTCAGTATTTATCAACGGTAGTATTCAATTTGATATTGGAACATCAAATTTGATCACTTATATATTTTATTTTTCAAATGGTTCCTCAATCGAAGGACTGGGCTGAGTGAAGAAATGGGCGCCGTCCTCGGCCATGTACATGCAATCTTCCAGGCGGACACCGAATTCATCGTAGATGGCAATCATCGGTTCATTGCTGAAACAGAGGCCCGCTTCCAGTGGTGTCTGGTTACCTTTGACAATGTAGTGAGGTTCGTGGATTTCCAGTCCGATTCCGTGACCCGTGCGATGGGGGAGACCGGGCACTTTGTAACCAGGACCAAAACCGGCTGTTTCAAGCACTTTCCTGGCCGCAGCGTCTATTGCTTCGCATGGCTCACCCAATTTCGCAGCCGCAAAGGCGGCGGCCTGGGCTTCCTTCTCCAACTCCCAAATATACCGTTGACGTTGTGTGGGTTCACCAAACACAATCGTCCGGCTGATATCGGACCAGTAACCATCTATCGTGCATTGGCCGTCCATAAGCACAACATCACCTTCGTGCAGGTAAGTCAATTCCTTGCTGCCGTGGGGGAAGGCGGTACTTTTTCCGAATTGTACATCAATACTGCCATTTACTCCCAGCGCCCGGTGGGCGGCAATGCTGTTATCGATGAATTCACGTTGCGATTGGCCCTCCACCAGATGAGCGATACAATACTTGAAGGCCTCGGCGGTAATTTCATTAGCCCTTTGCATCAGGGCAATTTCGGCGTTCGATTTATAGGCCCGGCAGGGGATTATTACCGGATCGGCGCTGACTAGGCCCAACCGAGATGCCGCTTTGGTTATCCCGTTGGTGATAAAATAACGCACGCTCTCTTCAATACCGATTTTTCCTGATGATATACTCAAGTCACTGAAAATACCAGCCACCAGCTCGTAGGGGTTCTCATGTTCCTCCCAGGTGCGGACATCATCACCGAAAACCAGCAATTCCCTGAAACGCTCCTCTTCAAAAGCAGGGCATATATAAACCGGTTCGCCGCTAACCGGCAGAATAGCCGCCAGCAGGCGTTCACTACGGTACCAGTCGATACCGGTGAAATAGAACAGGCTGGCCCCTGGTTCCAATAAAACCGCCCTAATTTTGCTTTCAGACATCAGGCGCTGAGCCTTGGTGATGCGCTGACGCCGTTCGTTGACAGTTATTGGTTCAATACCATCCAGCATGGGCTTGAGATCGGAGAGGGTAGGTTTCATCGGATTATCCCAACATTAATTAACTGATTATTGCCTGGAAATTAAATCTATCACAATCCGTACGACAGATTTTAATCTGTCGCTGGTAGAGAGATAAACTGGTTTGTGCAGACCAGGCCTGTCACGGCGAAATATTACCAAAATGAAGTCGGGATGTCTGTACTACGAGTGGATGGTTTGTACTGTCGACATTCTTGTCTGTCTACAGTAGGTTGTTTTGCGGTTCAAACAGACAGGAATGACTGTATTACTGAAGAGGGTGTAAAATAAACTGACCTCACCTGGTATGATAATTAATATTTTATTCGATCTCCTGACTCCGGTTTTCATTTTTAAATAATATCGCCAGAGATCATTCACTCCAACTTCGTCAGATTTCAGGATGACAAGCCTAAGTGGATTAAGGATTAATTATATAAGCAATGCTATCCCACGGGCTGGAGATTCTGGCTGTTTCTTTGAATGAAAGACATTCCCGTCTTCTGTCCCTTGTTCCCATTTTCCTGTTCCCGTTCTTCCGTGTTCCAGTCTCCTTTTTTCCATACTCCAATGGATTAAACCAGCTCTCCCGCCATAACATCGGTATGTTCACCGTTATCGATCACAATCTTGCCGTTCACGATTACATAATCGATCCCGGTGGGATACTGGTGGGGATCGGCGAAAGTGGCATTATCGATTACCGTATCGGGATTGAAGATGGTCACATCGGCAAATTTGCCTTTTTCCAGCCGGCCACGATCCTTGATACCGAGTTTATCGGCCGGCATGGAGGTCATCATGCGAATGGCTTCCGGTAATTCCAGGGTTTTGGTTTCGCGCGCATATTTACCCAATACACGGGGGAAAGCACCATAGTAACGCGGATGGGGTTTCCCCCGATGCAGGACACCATAAGGTGCTACAGCCGTGCCATCTGACCCAACCATGACGTGGGGTGAATTCAGTACGGTTTTTAAATTGTCCTCACTCATGGCGAAACCAACGATATTGGTCTCCAGGTGATCCTCGATCAGCAGATTCCGGACAAACTCCGCCGGTTTCATCCCTGATTCAGCCGCACAGGTTTTGATATCAATGCCTTCCCATTTTTTATTAGCCTCGGTCTCACAACCACTGATCAGGATTCGATCCCAGCCGCCGATCCGTTCAGCCCTTTCATCGGCATAGGCCATGATTTTTTTACCCAGCTTGCGATCCTTCAAGCGGGCCAGGCGCTCTTCAGGTTCACCCTGGCGGGACCACTGTGGCGTAAAGCTGGTCAGCCCCGTGCCCCAGGCATCATAGGGGTAGCGGTCGGCCTGGACCGGCATTTCGGCTGCGGCCTGGTCCAGCATTTCCAGAATTTGGGGTACTTTATGCCAGTTATTCCTGTTACAAGCCTTTAAATGGGATAATTCTGTTGAAACACCGGTTTCCCGGCAGATCGTCAAGGCTTCTTCGATTGCTTCGATCACCGTGTCATCCTCATTGCGCATATGGGTGGCATATACACCGTCATTGGCGGCTACCACCTGGCAGAGGGCAATCAATTCATCGGTTTTGGAATAGCTGCCGGGAGCATATTCCAATCCGGTGGTGAGACCCAGGCTGCCCATTTCCATGGATGCTTCCAGCAGGCGCCGCATTTCCTTGAGCTGCTCCGTCGTTGGTGCAATATCGTTTCGGCCCACAACTGCTGCGCGGATATCACCGTGGCCGGTGAAACTGCCATAATTGAAGGCGAAACCCTTTTTACCCAGTGCTTCATAAAAACCACCGATATCGGTCCAATCGACATCAACGCCATATTCTTTCTGCCATTCCCTGTGCAGGTCCAAGCGGTCCTCTTCCGTAAGCGGGAAGGGGGAGAAGCCGCAATTTCCACCGATCTCAGTGGTTATTCCCTGGCGGATTTTGCTCTCCCCGTGGGGATTGGCCAGCAGTTCCACATCGGTGTGGGTATGAATATCAATGAATCCCGGGGATACTACATATCCGCTGGCATCAATTATACGATCAGCACTGGCTGCGGAAAGATCGCCGATAACTGAAATTTTGTTTCCTGTAATACCAAGATCGGCTTTGATACCGGGCTGTCCCAGTCCATCGAGGACCAGTCCATTGCGAATAATCAGGTTAAACCGGTTACGCATTGAACAACCGGCGATTATCCCGGCTGTTGCCAGGGAAGTTGTAGTGACAAACTGACGTCGAGTAATTTTTCTGGCCATAGTAACTCGCTGAATTTCATAGTTATTAATTGGTTTTCAAGGTGGCGAAATAACGCCGGGCTTCCTTCATCACCCGTGGTGACAGCAGAATTGTGGCCGTCATCGTCGGGATCGCCATGATGGCGTACATACCGTCCACAAAATTCACTGCCATATCGATCGAGGCCATCGCCGCCAGGATCAGTGAGAGGACATAAAATACCCGGTAATGTTTCTTGTATTTTGATCCGAACAGGTAACTGGTGCATTTACTGCCGTAATATGAATATCCGATCATTGTGGAAAGGGCAAAGATCAGGACACAGAGCATCAGGATATAACGTCCCAGATCACCCATTTCGTGGGTAAATGCCATGGTAGTCAGGGTTACCCCGTTAGCTTCACCGGACTGCCAGGCACCGGACACCAGGATCACCAGGGCGGTGATGGTACAGACAATAATTGTATCGATAAACGGTCCGATCATGGCTACCAGACCTTCACGGACCGGCTCCTTGGTCTTGGCGGCGCCATGGGCCATGGCTTCCGTGCCGATACCGGCTTCATTGGAGAAGGCGGCCCGCTTGATACCGACGATCATTATCGCCCCCAGCGACCCGCCCAGGACCGCTTCACCAGTGAAAGCATCACGGACGATCAATGCGAACAGGGAGGGTATCTGCGGAAGGTTAGCCAGCAGGACATAGATACCGGCAGCCAGGTAGATCACCACCATGAACGGAACCATCCGGGAGGCTACATAGCCGATCCGTTTGATTCCCCCGAAAATGACAGTGGCGGTCACGATTGCCATTGTTACTCCTACCAGGAAATTCCCCAGGTGGGCATCACCGGCAAAAACGCCGCTGTTGTGGAAAACCTCATCACGGACGATCTGGGTCAGCTGATTAGCCTGGAACAGGACCAGACAGCCGAACAATCCGGCCACACTGAACAGGATCGACAGGAATTTGAATTTTTTCCCCAAACCTTGTTCGATATAATACATCGGTCCGCCCTGGATAACACCCTCGTCATCTTTGCCACGGTACATGATCGAAAGGGTACAAGTGAAGAATTTGGTGGCCATGCCCACGATAGCCGAGAGCCACATCCAGAACAGGGCGCCGGGGCCGCCGGTAGCAATGGCAATCGCCACCCCGCTGATATTGCCCATTCCTACCGTACTGGCCAGGGCCGATGACAGGGCCTGGTAATGGGGAATGGCACCAGGATCGTCCTTGGAGTCATATTTCCCCCTCAGCACATCGATGCCATGCTTGAAATAGCGGAAGGGTACGAAGCGACAGAAGATGGTAAAATAGAGCCCGCCCCCCAGCAGCAGCACCAGCAGAGGCATCCCCCACATGAAGCCGGAGAATCCAGCCAGTAAATTGTCCATAAAAGTGTAAAAGCCGTTAGTCGTTTCCATGTGATCCCATTTTGTTGGTTTCAAAATCCCGCTGGATATTCGATCTGTCAGCAACCCCCAGACGGTGCTAATTTCTCCTGTCGATTCTTCAGCAAAACAAGGCAAGTAAACTATGGCTTTCATGCGAACAATCAAAGTATTCATCTGGCTGCTGATGATCTTTTTTGTGGTCGGATGCAGCACCAAACCAGCAAGTCAAACGGCCAATAAGAATCTGCTTATGGATATCCTTGGCCGGCACCCGGATAAATTTGGGGCAATTTTGGAAAATGCTGATTTGTATCGCCTGCAGATCATCTATACACAAGTGAATCGTGGCAGTGAGAACAAGCCCCATTTTACTACCTATTCTTTCAGGGAACGGCCTCGGGAGTATTACTATCCCGCCAGCACGATCAAACTGCCCGGTGCAGCACTCGCTTTGGAAAAACTAAACGATCTGAATATTACGGGACTTAATCGTGATACCTGGCTGATGATCGACAGCAGTTTTTCCGGCCAATCGGCTGTGGATGCGGACCGTACTTCCGAATCATCCCTGCCATCAATCGGGCATTACGTCCATAAGGCCGTCAGCGTCAGTGATAATGATGCCTATAACCGTCTGTATGAGTTTCTCGGGCAGGATCACATCAACCGGCGGCTGTGGGAACTGGGCAGCGAATCGGCCCGTTTTCGGCACCGCCTGTCAATAGCTTTATCCATTGATGAAAACCGCCATACCAACCCGTTCGTATTCTACAATGAATTGGGAGTAGTGCATTACCAGCCGGAACAGATTGGCACTCTCGATTACGACCTGCCGGCGGATGACTATCATCTGGGAATCGGTGAACTGCAGGGGGAGGAAGTAGTGCCGGGCCCCAAGGATTTCCGCCATAAGAATTATATCACATTGGCCGATTACCATACCTTCCTGATCCGCCTGATGTTTCCGGAATCAGCCCCGGAGAACCAGCATTTGAACCTGTCCGATGAAGATTACCGCTTCCTGTACCGGTCCATGTCGATTCTCCCAAGGGAAAGTAAATATCCAACGTTCGATGCTGGGCATTACTGGGACAGCTATGTAAAGTTTTTCATGTTCGGGGCCAGCGATGAACCAATTCCGGAACATATCCGTATTTTCAACAAGGTCGGCCTGGCCTATGGCTTTCTGATTGACCATGCCTATATCGTTGATTTTAAAAATGGCGTGGAGTTTTTCCTGTCGGCTGTAATCTGGGTGAATGATAACCAGATTCTGAACGACGGAATCTATGAATACGATGAGGTCGGCCTGCCGTTCATGCAGGAACTGGGGCAGGCGGTCTACCGGTACGAACTGGACCGCCAGCGGGAATTTATCCCTGATTTAACCAGATTTAAACTTGAGTATTGAGAGGTTTCCATGGAAATGACATTAACTACACCGGCTTTGCTTTTCCCGGCCATTTCATTGCTGCTGCTGGCCTACACCAACCGCTTTCTGGCCATAGCCGGACTGGTTCGCAATCTCTACGACCGCTACCAGGCCAACCCGGAGAAGAAAATCCAGGCCCAGATCGATAACCTGCGCTACCGGCTGGGGCTGATACGCAACATGCAGGCTGCCGGGATATCCAGCCTGTTTCTCTGCGTTCTATGCATGTTCGTGCTGTTCTTCGGCCGGATTATTATGGGGGAGGTGATTTTCGCCGTCAGCCTGGTGCTGATGCTGGTATCCCTGGGGATGTCCCTGCGGGAGATTCAGGTCTCCAACCGTGCCCTGCGCTTACAGTTGGAAGACCTGGAAGAGAAACTGGGATAAGCCTGAAGGTTGCCCTGAGCCTGCCTGCCGGGTCGCAGTGCAGCGTAGACTGGTCGAAGGGTGACGTTGGCTACTTATTCATGCTTCGATACGCCTTCGTTTAGACTACGACGCACAGGCAGGATATAATAAAGAGTAAAGAATTATGACAGCAATCGAAAAAGAAATACAAGCGATCATCGACCGCGAGACCCGCGCCTGGGACACCCAGGATGTGGATTTATTAATGACCGTCTGGCACCCGGATATGGTCTGGCCCTGGCCCCCCGATGCCAAGGCTCACGATCCCGCCCAATGGGTACTGGACTGGGGCCGCTATGATTATGAGCGCTGGAAGGCGGGCTGGCAGGAATTGTTCGATAATCATGAACTGGTGCATAATAAGCGCCGGACCGTTAAAATCACCGTCACCGAGCAGGGTGATGGCGCTTTCGCCGTGGTGGATGTGGATACCCTGTGGCGCGACTCAAACGGCAATGACTTTCACTGGAAAGGCCGGGCGGGAAAGGGCTACACCAAAGTGAAGGGTGAGTGGAAGCTGATTTACCACACGGGGCTGCTGGAGTATTGAATATTTCATGTCATACTGAGCTGCCTGCCGGGTCACAGCCGTGCCTACACCCGTAAAGGGCTACGGCAGGTAAACTTCCGCGAAGATTGGTCGAAGTATAACCATATGCAAATACCAATATAACTGTCAGCACACCCCTCTCACTGCGTGAGGTCCCCTCTGAAGAGGGGATAAGAATATGTACCTCCGGGATTGAATTGTACACGGAATTAATCGGGTATAATAGCAGCATAAATCCTGCTGCACGCATTCGGGTAACCGCCGTAATTTCAACCATCGATTAAGGCACTGGGGTCCGCCATAACCGCCCCTGGGTTGATGACTCCTGATTTGAATTACGAATTGTCAATTGGTTACTGGCCTGTCCATCATAATTATGCTTGAAATGTAGATGGATCACTTGTCACTGGTTACTTGTCACTCGTCACTAACTACTGATTACGGAATAAAAATGACAAAGCTTTTAATGGTCGGTGCCGGCGGATTTTTAGGTGCCATTTTACGGTTTGCGGTGAGCGGATATTTTCAGAACGGCAGCACTTTCCCGGTGGGGACGCTGGCGGTGAATGTGATCGGCTGTTTCATGATCGGGGTTCTGGCCCAGCTCATGGAATCCCGGATGGGCCTGTCCCACGAAGTTCAGTTATTGCTGATCGTAGGCTTCCTGGGTTCATTTACCACTTACGCTACTTTCAGTAACGAAACCCTTCAGCTTCTGCAGAATTCCCGGCCTATTTTGAGCCTGGTAAATGTGTGTTTGCAGCTGGTGCTGGGGCTATCCGGTGTGGTACTGGGGCGGTGGGTGATGTTGGTTATTATTTGATAACCAGTGGGTATTCAACGCTTGAGCTGAGGGGCCGGGCGTTTTAACCCGAAACCTCAGATAAAAAGTTTCAGTTTCCTAAACCGCAGACTTTCGAAAAAAGTGCGCAGTACGCCCGGTCCCACTCCAGCGATTTGTTACATGCTTGTTAATATTGCAATTTCTCGATGTGCTTTGACAACTTTTCCTCAATTTGCATCAGTCTCAAAATAGGTGATTTCAGCTCTTTTGTTTCTTTGGCCGCATAGGAGCGGAGTTCTGCAAGGCATTTGGCATATTCTTGATTAATAACAGCTTCAATCGTTACATTATGCTCAGCCTTGAAGACCTTTTGTATTTCCTGAATATCTCCAAGTTGATTATATTTTGCACCTGGACCTTGATTCTTAATAATTGGTGACCAAAGCATAAAATGCTTTTCATATCCGGAGAAATACTTGTCTGCGTATTCAACATTTTTCCTGAATTTTTTTATAAATCGATCCACATTGTCCGGCCGTTTATTTTTAACGTATTGAAGGCCTGTAACTAAATGAGTGGCAACTTCGCATATGTAAATTATTTTTGCCTTGGCATTTATTCCGACAACGTCAATTTCACCCTGAATATCTGGAGTATAAAGATTGTATTCAACAAAATCACATACTAAAATG
>CAYPJE010000066.1:12436-12738 GCA_964410945.1 uncultured bacterium | reverse complement strand
AAAACACCTGTTCTCTCCGAACTGGGGATAGTCTTCGCATTCATCCACGGGCGAGACCGTGCCTGCACGACGTAGCTGCTTTCGGCACGAAGGCGTGGTCTTCTGCGAAGGAGGATAAGGTACTATGTAATAATCTTCATCAATAAATCACCTTTCCGATGAGGATTACAATGTCAGAGTGGGGAGATTTTCCCGCAGGGTCTCCTGTGAAGGAACTCCCGACCCTCCCGACACAAGTGTCGGGATGCGCTAATCTGGCTGTGTCTATTAAAACCCATCAACCGAAGATATTAAAAGACTCT
>CAYPJE010000066.1:0-12336 GCA_964410945.1 uncultured bacterium | reverse complement strand
TCATTTCCTAATAAAAAGAATCCCCGTTATCAAACGAGGATTCAGCTGTTGTCGGAGTGGGGAGATTTGAACTCCCGACCTTCCCGACACAAGTGTCGGGATGCGCTAATCTGCCTGTGTCTATTAAAACCCATCAATCGAAGATATTAAAAGACTCTTCATTTCCTAATAAAAAGAATCCCCGTTATCAAACGAGGATTCAGCTGTTGTCGGGGTGGGGAGATTCGAACTCCCGACCTCCTGCTCCCAAAGCAGGCGCGCTAACCGGGCTGCGCTACACCCCGCAATGTGAAATACCGAACTGCCTGCCTGACGAAGTATGCATTTGCATACGTAGTCTGGCGCTACACTCCGCAATTAATCAGAAAACCGATCAGGGGTGAGCGATGGGACTTGAACCCACGGCCTTCTGGGCCACAACCAGATGCTCTAACCAGCTGAGCTACGCCCACCATACGGCCCCAAAAGAGGCAGGCGAAATTAGGTGCTTTTATTTTCGTTTCCAAGCTGGAAAACCGGCTCAATTATCAATTGCGAATTATCAATTACAAATTGAAAATCGGTACATGTAACACCAGCCACCCATTACTCCATAACTCCACTACTCCACTCTACCCAAATCTTCCCTATCCCATCCTCCATCTGACATGCGTAATTTCCACCATGCGGTTGCTGACGCGATATATCATTAAGGAACTGACCCTGCCGTTTCTGTTCGCCCTGCTGACGATCGTCTTCGTACTGTTTATCAATTTCCTTCTACGGGCCATCGATCGCTTCCTGGGCAAAGGCCTGGACGTCGGCATAATCCTGGAATACCTGTTCCTGAACCTGGCCTGGATTGTCGCCCTGGCGGTTCCCATGGCCGTTTTGATCGCCGCCCTGATGGCTTTCGGGCGCTTGTCGGAAGACAATGAAATTACCGCCATGCGTACCTCGGGAATCAGCTTCCTGAAGATCATTCGCCCCGCCCTGATATTCGGGACCACGGTCTGTCTGCTGCTGATATATTTCAATAATGCTATCCTGCCCCATATGAATCACCGGGCACGGATTCTGTCCGGTGATATTTATCGCAAACGGCCGGGACTGAATATCGAACCTGGTTATTTCATTGAGGATATTCCCGACTACAGTATGATCATCCGGGCTCAGAATGGTTCCATGATGGAAGATGTGAGGATTTTCTCCAAAAATAATGAGGAATCACAGACCTCTATCTACGCCAAGCAGGGTGAGCTTTCTACTATCGATGATGCCATAATCATGACTTTATACAATGGAGAAATCCACGAGCTGGATCGCCAGGATTACGGGAATTTCCGGCGGATTCAGTTTGAAAAACACCGCATCACGATACCTACCGACGATCTGCTGCTGAAACGCCGCGATAAATCCAATCGCACCGATCGCGAAATGACGGTGCCGATGATGCTGGAAAAACAAACTACCTACCAGGATCGGATAGATAAGGTCGAACGACGGTTGGCAAAAGCCTTCAAACGGACCGTGGGAGACAGTATCATGCCTGCGGATCTGAAAGCCGCCAATGTCATCCTGGCCGACCAGCGGACGATTATTAATGCCGATACCAGTCTGTCTGCGGCCGAAAAGCGCGTTCAGGACCGGCGCGTCCGTAATCTTGAACGCCAGGCTAAAAACGAGTATAATCTGATTCACAGCTATACCCGCAGCCTCAATAAATACAGGGTTGAAATTCATAAAAAATTCACCCTTCCGGTGGCCTGCATCCTGTTTGTTTTAGTTGGTTCACCCCTGGGCGTGCTGGCAAAAAAGGGTGGCTTTGTCGTTGGCGTCAGTCTCAGCTTCGGATTTTTTCTGATTTACTATATCATGCTCATAGGTGGTGAAAGAATTGCCGATCGCAATATCCTGGAGCCATGGATTGCCATGTGGCTGCCCAACCTGATCCTATTGATTATCGCCCTCTATCTAACCCTTCACACTGTCAGAGAGCGGGCTCCGGTCCGCTTCGAATGGCGAATTAAACTGCCCTTCAGAAAGAAAAAACATGATACCAGCGGAAATAATTCAGAAAAAACGTGACGGCAACCGGCTCAGTTCCGATGAGCTGGGCTTCATGATCGAAGGCTATACCGATGGTTCCCTGCCCGATTACCAGATGTCGGCTCTGCTGATGGCCATCTTCTTCCAGGGGATGGAATTCAATGAAATCTCCACTTTGACCGAACTGATGATCAATTCCGGTAAGCGGATGGATTTTTCCGGTATGGAGGTCTATGCCGCCGATAAGCACAGCACCGGCGGAGTCGGTGACAAAGTATCGATTATCTTAGGACCTCTGCTGGCAGCCGCCGGACTGGCCATTCCAATGATCAGCGGGCGCGGATTGGGACACACCGGTGGAACACTCGATAAACTGGAGACAATTCCCGGTTTCATTACCGGGCTGTCACTGGAAAAATTTAATGAAATGGTGGAATCGATTGGTATCAGTATGATCGGTCAGACCGGGGATATCTGTCCCGCCGATAAAAAGATCTATGGTCTCCGCGATGTTACCGGTACGGTTCAGTCCATTCCGCTGATCTGCGGATCGATAATGAGCAAGAAAATCGCCGAGGGAATTCAGGGGCTTGTACTGGATGTAAAAACCGGTAATGGCGCTTTCATGAAAACACCTGAAAGAGCCCATGATCTGGCCGACCATTTGATCAAGATAGGAGAGAATTTCGGTGTAAAGACCGATGCCGTTTTCACCAGTATGAATCAACCGCTGGGCCGCTACGCCGGTCTGTGGTGTGAGATGGAAGAATCGATCGCCAGCCTTCAGGGCCATGGTCCGGCGGACACGATGGAGGTCACTTATGCCCTGGGTAATAAATTGCTGCTGCAGGCGGGCCTGGCTGATTCCGAGCAGGCTGGCAAGAACTTCCAGCAAAAATTGATTGCAAACGGGGCAGCCTTTGAAAAATTCCAGAAAATGGTTACCGCCCATGGCGGTGATTTATCAACCTGGCACGATACCGGTAAAATGCACGTTCCCCAATTCGAAGGGGAACTCAAAGCAACCACCGATGGTTATATTGATGGCATGGATACCTACCAGATCGGGATGGCTACTGTCGCCCTGGGTTGTGGCCGTTTAAAAACCGACGACCCGATCGACCCTACCGGCGGTATGGAATTCCTTGCTAAAACCGGAGACGAAGTTAAAGCTGGCGATACCCTGATCCGGTATTTCAATTCCAACCGTAAAAAGCTGAAGACGGCTGGTGAACTGCTCAAGACAACCATATCAATCGGACCAAAGCAAATTGATCATCAGCTGATCTTAGAATGAGAGAATCCATCATGTCAGATGATTATAAACAACTTTCCTCCGCAGACCCGCAGGAAATACTTACCGGGATTGCATCCATCCAACAGGAACTGGCCACCGGTCCGGAAGATGAACGGATCACCCTGATTTTCGATGCGTTGACCAGCCTGTATTATATCGATACATTCGACAAACCGGAGCTGAGGGAAGCACTTGATTCCATCCAGCAGGTTGTAGCCTCCATCGGATCACCGGCAATACCGTTGATTCTGAAACGTCTGGAAGATGTGGATATCCGGGCCGAATTGCTGTTTGCCCAGACCTGCGGTCTGATGGACGAGAAAGTCATTGATGATTTATTGAAATACTATGATGAAAATACCGATCCCACCAGCCGGTCATTTATACTGTATGCTTTCGGTAAAATCAAGTCACCCCGAATTGTTGCCGCTCTGCCGCTGGTTATAAACGCCATCAAAAGTCCGACCCGTAAACTGGAGGACACTGCCGTACGGGCCTTGGGGAAAATCTGCGAATGCATTAATCCCGAAGATGTTAAACCGGCCACCCGTGATGAGATGTTTTCCCTGCTGGTGAATAAAATTACACACCCCAACGATGTGATTCGTGCTAAGGCCGTCCGGGGACTGGGGAAAATGATGCGCTTTGGATTTACATCCGCACAGCAGAAAAACCGCTTGGCAACCGAGATAAAAGCCATTCTTGGTCTGGATGACGACCTTTCCTGGGATCCTGCCTACCTGGTACGCCGCGAAGCCCAGGAAGTCCTGAAACACATCCGTTAATCCGTTAATCCCATGACGATCAAATCCGTGCCAAAGGAAAGATTTCCTGAGCTGGTACAGTATATTTATAATCAATGTCAAACTCCGGAATACCAGTGCCTCCATGCCTGGGCCAACGATAAACCGGAAGCATTATTATCTGATTTTCAAAAATACCATTCCGATGGTGAGCTTCTTTATCAGGCTGCTTACCTGGATAGTAAAATAATTGCTGCCTGCGGTTGCGAATTTGATGAGGAATTAGGCCGGGGCTGGCTCCATGGGCCGTTACTCGGCAGTCAAAAAGATGCCGGCTCAGCAAATCAACTGTATTCAATCCTGATTAAAAAACTACCTCCGAAAATCAGAATCCTGGATGCCTTTCCAAATATTAAAAACAAATTCCTGAGGGATTTCTATTCAAATCTGGGGTTTGATGAAAGAGAGAATTTCACCCACCTCTACCAACTTGCACGAACTGACTTTGAAACGGTCGCCGATAACGGCTTGTGCAAAACTTTTGTCAGTGAGCAATCAAAAGCATTTACTAAACTGTATCAGGCTCAATTCCCCAACGCCTATTACAGTGCCAAACGGGTACTGGAAATGAATGGAACCAGCCATCGAATATTTACTATCGGTGAAACTGACCAGGTTGCAGGCTACGTTGTCGTTAATCGCTCCGAAGACAATACCTGCGGAGAAGTGGATTTTCTTGGTGTTGATCCTTCAGTGCAGGGAAAAGGTTACGGCTCAGCCCTCCTCTCCACCGGAGTTGAGTGGATCTATAATAAACCGGAGACAAATCTGATTACATTATCGGTTTTCGATAACCTCACCGGCGCCCGCGCACTATATGAGCGACAGGGATTCCGACTGCAGTACTCCGGGGTGGGATTGCGAAAAATATTGGCTGCCGGCTAGCCTTTAGCCTGGTGAATTATCCGCCGGGACCAGTTCCGCAGATCGTCAAGGGAAACATAGATTGTAGGCAGAATGATCAACGTTACAACCGTTGAGAAAGCCAGCCCGCCTACGATAGCCCGCGCCATCGGGTAGTAGGGCGGTCCGTCACCACCGATCAGGGTACTTCCAAAGCAGAGCGGTATCAATCCCAGGATTGTCGTTCCGGCGGTCATCAGGATCGGACGGAGTCGGTATTGACCAGCCTGCAGGATAGCTTCCCTGCGTGATACACCTTTATCCCGCAGTTGGGTAACATAATCGATCAACACAATACCGTTATTGACCACCACACCGATCAGGATCAACACGCCGGTCCAGGCCATTAATCCGAAATTGGTACCAGTGATCAGGAAGAACCAGAAAACCCCGACAATAGCAAACAGGATCGACGACCAGATCGCAGCCGGAAATACCAGCGATTCAAACAGGGCCGCCATCACAAAATAGATCAGGGCCAGAGCCAGCAGGGTATTGGTCATCATCATCTGGCTGGCTTCGTCTTCATAACTGAACGATTGGCCGAAACTATAGGAATACCCGGTCGGGAATTTGTAACGGTTTAATGCTTCCGTGATCTTTGTCCGGGCCTCATCAACTGTAATCCCGTCCAGACTCATGGAAACACCCATGATCGTCGTCCGGTTCTCCCGGAAAATATTCCCCGGTCCCTGCCGGATCCGGAATTCGGCCAGCGAAGCCAATTTGATCACTTTGCCATCGGCGGTAAACAGGGGCAAATCCCGGAGATTGTCCATCGTTCTTTCATCTTCCTTCTGCATCATCAAATGAACTTCGACTTCACCATCCTCGCCCCGCATGCGCCGCAGGTTCTGTCCGCGCATGGAAATTGCTACTGTCTGGGCGATTTCCCGAGCTGACAGTCCATTCTGCCGGGCCCGGTCACGATCGATTACCACATGGACTTCCTCATCACCAACTTCGGCCTGGGAACGGGCATCCTTGATCCCTGGTATCTGCTCCAGGGCCCAGGCCACATCATGTGAAAGTTCCACTAATCGGTCACTTGATTTTCCAATCAATTGAACACGGATACCTTCGCTCCCCCCAGTGCGGCGATGGCGCTCAAAACTGGGATTGGCAATAGCAAGCTTCGGCAGGTTCTCCTCAATCTCTTCCTTGACCTGTTCCAGCGATTTTTTGGATTCATCCTTGTCTTTCAGAATAATCGTCGACTGGGCGTATCCCGGCTGGTAATATGTATAGACCGATTTGATCTCAAAATCATCCTGGTTGTCAAACAAATATTTCTCGACTACATCGACTACCCCTTCCACTTTCTCCAGGGTATAATTACCGTTGATATGATAGCGCAACCTGATTTTGCGATCCTCCTGGGGCGGGAACATGTCCTTGTCTACAAATTTCAACGGGATAGCCCACGAAACCAAAACCAGCAGGACAATAAACATACTGGATTTATGGTGGCCCAGCATCCATTTCAACAAGCGGTGATATTTATCGGTAATTTTGTCAACCGAAGTAGTCTTGGGATTAGCCAGGCGCAATTGCACATGCCGGGCAATCAGCGGAATTATGGTCTGGGCAATGATCAGGGATGCCAGCAGAGCGAAAATAATTGTCAGGCCGACATGCTTCAGGTACATGGCGACCTCACCCTGCTCATTGACAATATTGGGCAGGAAAACGATTGCTGTGGTCAAGGTTCCTGCCGTAATCGCCAGGGCCACTTCCTGTACACCTTTGCGGACGGCAACGCCTTTTTCGGTCTTGTCATTCTGGCGGTGTCGGTAAATACTTTCGGTTACTACGACTCCATTATCGACCAGCATCCCCACCGACAGCATTAACCCCATCATCGATAAAATATTCAATGACAGGTTGAAGAAATACAGCATGGCGACCGTCACCAGCAATGAGAATGGCACGGCCAGCACTACCATCATGGTGGTCTGGAATTTGCGTAGAAAATAAAACAGCAGGGCTACGGCGAAGAAGGCTCCCAGCAGCCCGGACTTTAATAATTCTTCCAGTGATGAAACGATACCCTCGGCCTGGTTATCCATGAAAAAAATCGATATACCGGTCATCTCAGGAAGCTGGCTGATTTCATCGATCTCTTCCATCACCAGGTCAACGACTTCCACCGTATTGGCACCAGCTTCCTTATAGACATCCAGCCCAATCGCATAGCTCATGTCCAGGTGACGGCCGTAATTCAGGTAGGGCTGCTCATAAGTAATATTGGCAATATCATTCAGTCTCAGGTTATGGGCGCCGATCACCAGGTTCTCAATATCCTCTACGGACTGAAATTCCCCCAAAGGTCTAACTACATATCTTTTATCGCCATCAGTAATCAGGCCGGCGGTAACCGAGAAATTGGAACGGCTTAAAACATCAGATAATTGATTCAAACTGACATTGTGGGCCTTGATCCGGTCAGCCAGCAGTTCGATGCGCACCTCCTTGCGCTCGATCCCGTATAGCTCGACCCGTGAGATACCCTCGATTCTTTCCAGGGGTCGTTTAAGATTCCGATTCAGCATATCATAGGCATTGGACAGGTCACGGTCACTTGATATGCGCAGGTTAAGGATAGCCCAATCGGTAGAGGACCAGTTACGCACGAAGAAACGTTCCAAGTCGTCGGGCAGCAGGTGGCGGATGCTGTTCATCTTCTCCTGTGCTTCCAGGGCTTTGATAGAAGTATTGGCACCCCACTTGAATTCCAGTTGAATCCAGGCTCCCCCTTCCCAGGAATTTGACATCATCCGCTTCATTCCCGAAATAGTACCCAGCACCTCTTCGGCTGGTCTGGTGATCTGACGTTCAACCTCCTCCGGTGTCGATCCGGGATAGGGTATATCAATCCAGATCTGCGATCCCTGGATCTCCGGGAAGAATTCGATCGGGATCAAACGGGTAGCAATCGATCCGATTACCACCAAACAGGTGAAGATCATTATTACCGTGATCGGCCGGCGCAGGGAAAAATCAGTCAGATTCAAATCGAAGTTCCTTTTGGCTCAATATCAGCCTGGCGGTCCAGCAGCGAATACATTACCGGAATTACAAATAAAGTCAGAAAGGTGGAAACCAGCAATCCTCCGATCACCGTGATTGCCATTGGCGACCGCAGTTCGGCACCTTCGCCGAATCCCAGGGCCAGGGGTAATAATCCCAGTGCGGTGGTCAGGGTAGTCATTACAATCGGCCGCAAGCGGGATTTCCCTGCTTCCAGGATTGCCTCCCTGCGATGGATTCCCCGTCGCCGCAGCTGGTTGATCAGATCAATGAGCACAATAGCGTTATTGACCACAATTCCCGCCAGGAGGATCAATCCGATAAACACCACCACGCTGATGGACGATCCCGTGATCAGCAGGGCCCAGATAGCACCGATCAGTGCCAGCGGAATGGTAAATAAAATGACAAAGGGATGCAGTAATGATTCAAACTGCGAGGCCATTACCAGATAAACCAGGAAGATCGCCAGCAGCAGGGCAAAACGCAGTGATTCAAAGGCCACATTCATTTCTTCATTCTGGCCGGCTACCCGTACCCCCAATTCCGACGGTACCGTTACCTGTGAAATAATTTGATCCAATTCTTCCGCTGCCGTACCAAGGTCACCGTAGTTGAGATTAGCCGTAACCTGGGCTACCCGCTCCTGCCCCACACGCCGAATCTCACCGGGACCGGTCTCAACAATCACATCAGCCACAGCCGCCAGGACAACCGGCCGCTCATCATCGGGATTAATGATCAGATTTCTGATCAATTCCACCGAATTGCGGTCTTCTTCCCGGGCCCGGACCAGCACATCGATTTTACGGTCGCGCCAGGAATAATGGGTGGCTACCTCACCGCGGACTTTGTTCACCACCCGGTTGGCAATTTCATAAACCGGAATACCCAGGGAAGCCGCTCTTTCCCGGTCAAAAACAATCTGAATTTCCGGGTGGCCACTTTCCATGGTGGACTTCACATCGGCAAAGCGGCCCGTATCTTTCATGCGGCTGGCTATATCACCGCTCACCTGCTTCAATTTTTTCAGGTCATAACCGGCCACTTCCACCTCCACCAGCGTCCGAAAAGAGAACATGGTCGGACGGGCAAACTTGTACTGCAAGGCAGGGATCTGTTCCAGTTCACCCCTGATATCGGTCATCAGGAATTCTTCGGTACGGCGTTTGGTACCGTTGTCGAGACTGACGACCATTTCGCCCCAGTTTTCACCGCCTTCTTCCGGATTGGCATCCATCCGGTTTCCCGTACCAGCTACTGAAAAGGTGGTCGATACATTCTGTTTGCCAGCCGCTGACAGCTGGACCTGGGAAATGATCGCGTCCGTTTCCTCCAGTGGTGTTCCGGGCGGCAACCGGAATTCAACCGTGAACTCCCCCTGGGTCAATTGGGGAATCAGTTCCATACCAATGAATGGCACCATCAACAAAGAGACTATAAACAGTGTGATCGCTATAGTCAACACTGCCAGGCGGTGCAGCAGGGCCCAGTTTAAGGCTTTCTGGTAATAGCCGGCTAATCCCTGATAACCAAGGTTAAAATATTTACCAAGCGGCCGGATCACAAAAGACAGCAGCCAGACAACAAGTTTGATTCCTTTCCCTATCCAGCGCGTAATAAACACCGGAATCGTAGTAAACAGAAAATTCCTGACAGCCCGCAGACCCCGGCCCACTTTGGTTCTTGGATCCGGCAGCTTTGGAGCTTCCGGTTTCCCTTTTCCGTTTTTACCAATCGATGCCATCATCGGAATCAGGGTGACCGCCACCATCAGTGACATAATCAGGGCAAAAGTCACCGTCAGCGCCTGGTCACGGAATAATTGTCCGGCAATACCTTTCACAAAAACCAGGGGGAAAAATACCGCCACAGTTGTCAATGTGGACGCAATCACTGCCGTGCTGACCTCGCTGGCACCCTCATTGGCCGCCTGCAGGATATTCTTACCCTGTTCACGGTGCCGGCTGATGTTTTCCAGAACAACGATCGAGTTATCCAGCAGCATCCCGATTCCCAGGGCAATTCCCCCCAAGGACATGATGTTCAGGGTCAGGTCCGAACCGTACATCAGGTTGAAAGTGGCAATTACCGATACGGGGATTGAGATAGAAATAATCAGGGTGGCCCATATATTCCGCAGGAACAGGTACAGGATAATTATCGCCAGAATACCACCGATAATGCCAGCATTAATAACCTCATTGACGGCTTGCGAAATGAAGGTGGATTGGTCATAAATCTTTACCAGCTCCAGATCATCGGACAACATTCCCCTGACCCGTTCCAACCGCTGTTCCACTTCTTTGGCTACCGCTACAGTGTTAGCATCACCTTCTTTGTAGATCGCAATCTCAACCGCTTCACCCCCATCGATCCTGGTGATGGCCTCCCGCTCCTTATAACCGTGAACCACCTGAGCGACATCGCGCAGGTAGACCGTCTTATTGGCATCACTGCTGAGAATCACATCACCGATTTCATCGATAGTCTGAAATTGATTCAAAGTACGCACAAGATATTGCTGCGTACCTTCCGACAGGCGTCCCCCTGAGAGATTTACATTTTCCGCTCCCAGCAGACCGGCGACTCGTTCAATCGGATAATTAAGCTGGGCCAGACGGGCCTGATCCACCAGGATCTGGATTTCATCTTCCAGACCACCACTGACCTTGATTGCGGCAACACCCAGGGCCGATTCCAGTTCTTCCTTGATTTCCTCATCAGCAAAGCGGCGTAAATATTTCAGTTTTTCCTCGTTAAATGCTGACGTTCCGAGATTTGCAGAGGTCGTATCACCATTTTTTGTGACCAATCCGAAGCGCATAATCGGATCAAGGGATGGATCGAAGCGCAGCACTACCGGACGTTCCACATCCAGGGGCAGCATCAGGGCATCCAGTTTTTCCCGCACGTCCATACTGGCCATGTCCATGTCGGTGCCCCAGGCGAATTCCAAGGTAACATCCGATTGGCCGGCCCGGGAAATCGAGCGGACCTGCTGGACATTTTTTACCACTCCCAGTGATTCCTCCACCGGCTTAGTGATCAGGTTTTCCACCTCGGCCGGTGCGGCTCCGGTGTAGGCCGTCCGGATTGTCAGGGACGGATAAGTAAGGTCAGGCAATAGATTGACCTTCAACCGGCTGAAGGAGACCATCCCGAACAACAGGATGGCAATCGTAAACATGGCAATAGTAACCCGCCGGCGGATCGAAAGCTCGATTAATTTCATGCTAATCTACCAGCTGGTTAATTGGAAATTATTTCAATATAAGTACTGTCTTCCAGGCTGCCTTGACCGGTGATGACAACTGTATCGGCCACAGCTAACCCTTCAAGAATTTCGATATGAGTTGTGTTAACATATCCTGTCTGAACCGGTTGCTTGAGGGTAATTGAATCCTGAACTACAAATACCATGGATTGATCATCCTCCTTGACAATTGCATCCCGCGGTACAAGAAAAGTATTTGAATGAGTATCATGTATTATGCTTACACGGCAAAACATACCGATTTTCAATTTTTTATCCGGATCAGCAACTTCTACTGTTACTTTGACGGTACCGGTCTGGGGATCGACGATTGGGCTGATGCGGTCAACAGCACCAGTAAATATTTCATCGGACAGTGCATCCACTATTACATTGGCTGACTGTCCAACATTTAGTTTTCCAATTTCACGCTCAGGAACGTATAGAACCGACGTCAGGGGATCGAAATCAGTTATCCTGAATACGGTAGCATTAGTTAAAACCATATTTCCAATTTTCACGTGCCGCTCGGTTATAATACCATCGATTGGTGCTTTGATGGAGGTATAATCAAGATTGAGCTTTACCAGATCGCGAGCTGCCTTTTGTGATTCGTATTCGTATTTGGCCTGCTGATATATGTCCACACTGATGGCATCACGGTCAAACAGGGTTTGCTTACGGTTATAATCTTCCTGCAGGCGGTTCATAGTTGCCTCGGCCTGGGCCAGCTCCACCGATAAAATTTCACCATCCAGCTTAGCCAGAATATCCCCGGCTTTTACATAATCTCCTTCTTCCACCAGAATTTCTTTAACGACACCGCTGACTTTAGCAACCACTTGAGCATCTTCTTCAGCCTCCAGGGTTGCCGTGCCATTGAAGAAGGCTGCAATATCGCCGGTCGTTACCGTTGAAACTTCAATCGGAACCAGGTTTTTTTCCTCAGCGGCCTCGTCCCCGTTTTTCCCATTATTCTTACCGCAGCTGGTAATAATACATAAACTGCACACTGCTAA
>CAYPJE010000065.1:0-12766 GCA_964410945.1 uncultured bacterium | reverse complement strand
AAAGATTGATTCTGGAAATTGAAGATAACGGGAGCGGTATTGATACTGAATATCTGATGTGTGTTAAAGATCCGTTCTTTACTACCAAGGATGGTAAAAAGTATGGACTTGGTTTAGCATTGCTTACTCAGGCGGCCGAGGTTACCGGCGGTGATATGGATATACAATCTGATGATGAAACCGGAACCAGGATTATCGCTCGGTTTAACAGTTCGAATATTGATATGAAACCGATTGGAGATGTGGAGTCCACTCTTGAAGTATTAAAAACCGCTTATCCCGATGTGGAGATTTCATTCGAACGTATTACCCGCAATGAGTAAACATATGGAATTGAAAATTAATGGCAATGCATTTGAATTCTCTGAGGGAATGACCCTCCTTGAATGTGCCAATAGTGCCGGGATTGCAATACCCACACTTTGTTCGTATAAGGCTCTGTCTCCTTACGGGGCCTGTCGTCTGTGTCTGGTGGAAGTGGGCCGGAATGGTTCCTCATCAATTGAAGCGGCCTGTACTTTTCCGGCCCAACCCGATCTGGTTGTGCGAACTGATACCGAATCGGTAGTAAAGACCCGTAAAATGATAATTGAATTATTATTGGCACGTTGTCCTGAATCGGATCAGATTCAGCAGTTGGCGGTCGACCATGGAATTTCTGAATCCAGAATACCATCGCGAAAAGATGATTGTTTTCTCTGTGGTTTGTGTGTGCGCATGTGTCATGAGCGCATGGGGATTGGAGCGATAAATTTTGTCAATCGCGGTTTTCAACGGAAGGTTAGTCCACCGTTTAATGAACTCACAGAAGTTTGCCAGACCTGCGGAGCATGTGTTCAAATTTGTCCGACTAACCGTATTGATCTGGGGGAAATTACCGCTAACCGGCCAATACCAATAGCTGATGAGTTCAACGCCGGTCTGAATGACCGGTCGGCGATCTATATTCCATATCCCCAGGCAGTCCCAAATAAAGCTGTAATCGACAACCAGTTCTGTGTTCACATGCTGAAGGATGAATGCGCAATCTGCCATGAATTCTGTGAGGCGGATGCCATAGACTTCGATCAGGAGGATAAATCGATGGAACTGGATGTAGGCGCGGTGGTCTTTGCACCTGGTTTTGATTTATATGATCCTGGTGAGAATGAGGATCTGGGGTATGGGATTTATCCCAATGTTGTTACGGCCCTGGAATTTGAGCGGATTCTGTCAGCGTCTGGTCCTTATCTGGGTAAGGTCTTGAGACCGTCAGATAATCAACCCCCAAAAAACATTGCATTTATTCAATGTGTCGGATCACGGGATCATGAACGGGATTACTGTTCATCGGTATGCTGCATGTATGCCACTAAGGAAGCAATCATTGCCAAGGAACACGCCGGTGCCGAACTGGAATGTGACATTTTCTACATGGATCTGCGGGCATTCAGCAAAGGTTTCGATGAATACTACCAGCGGGCCAAAGAAAATGGGGTTAATTATATAAGGTGCCGTATTCCAGCACTTGAGGAAGATGCCAATTCTAAAAATATACTAATCAAATATCTTGCTGAAGATGAGTTGATCAAAACACGGGAATATGACCTGGTAGTACTGGCGACCGGAATGGTACCTCCCCCCGCCCTCAGAGAAACTACCAATAAACTTGGTATTGCACTTAATGAGGATGGATTCTGTCAGATCAATCCATTTCAGCCGGTTGAGTCATCTAAGGCAGGTATTTATCTGGCAGGGCCAATCTGTGGCCCAAAGGATATCCCTGAAACAGTAATGCAGGCTTCTGGTGCAGCGGCGGCCATATCATCTTTGTTGAAGGATTACCGTGGCAGCCAGATAGTTACTCGCGAATACCCACCTGAGATCGATATTAGCGGTCAACTGGCGCGAATTGGTGTATTCGTCTGTCATTGCGGATCGAATATTGCCGGAGTAGTAAATGTTCCTGAGGTCACTGAATTTGCCAAATCATTGCCCGATGTGGTGTATGCTGAGAGCAATCTCTACACTTGTTCCAATGATACTCAGGAAGCGATCAAGGCCAGGATCAAAGAGCATTCCCTTAATCGGGTGGTGGTGGCTTCCTGTACCCCGCGGACCCACGAACCTTTATTCCGTAACACCCTCCGGGAGATTGGACTGAATCCCTATCTGTTCGAAATGGCCAATATTCGCGATCAATGTTCATGGGTACATATGTTTGAACCCCAAAGAGCAACTGAAAAGGCTCGCGATCTGGTCTGTATGGCAGTCGCCAAGGCACGGTTGTTGGAGCCATTGCAAAAACGATCCCTGGCAATCAATAAGGCCGCCCTGGTAATCGGTGGCGGTGTTGCGGGGATGACTGCCGCCCTGGAACTGTCCCGTCAAGATTATACCGTACATTTAATCGAGAAAGAATCGGCGCTGGGAGGAAACCTGAGGCATATTCATTATTTACTGAACGGGGATGAACCACAAAAGGAATTGGAACAATTGATTACCACAATTCAAAATTCCTCCAATATAAACCTGCATACTGGTTCAGTCATTAAAGACATTGAGGGTTCGATCGGTAATTTTAAAACACGCTTGGCCGGTAACAGTAATGGTAATATGATTGAGCATGGTGTTGTTATCGTAGCTACCGGTGCCCATGAATATCAACCACTGGAATATCTATACGGAAAACACGAGAATGTGATCACTCAGCGGAAGCTGGAACAAAGCCTGATCTCTGCCGACAGCCAACTTATTCAGTCAATTAACCAGGGTGGTCGGACAATTGTTATGATCCAGTGTGTCGGATCTAGGTGCGATGAGCATTCCTACTGCTCCCGGATTTGCTGTTCGGAAGCAATCAAAAATGCTTTGAAAATCAAATCAATAGAACCAACCACAAATATTTATATCCTCTACCGTGATATCAGAACCTACGGTTTCCTGGAAAGCTACTATACACAGGCGCGGGAACTGGGTGTTGTATTCATTCCGTACTCAGAGGATAATAAACCGATGGTGGCAAGTAACCATTCCAGGTTGAATATTGAAGTTTTCGATCAGATCATCGGATCGAAAATCAAGCTGGTGTCCGATTTGCTGGTTCTATCAACTGGGGTTGTACCAGGAGGCGATAACGAAACGATTGCCCAATTGCTGAAAGTACCTCTGGGACACGATGGTTTTTTCATGGAGGCCCATATGAAACTGCGTCCTGTTGATTTTGCCACTGAAGGCGTTTTCCTGTGTGGAATGGCCCACGCTGCCAAATCTGTTGATGAGAGTATAATTCAAGCCCAAGCCGCTGCTGCTCGCGCAGCTACTATTCTGAATAAGGATTCCATCGAATTGGAGGCTACCATATCTCACGTGGTAGATGCCAACTGTGACGGTTGCGCCTACTGTGTAGAACCATGCCCGTTCAGTGCCATTACGCTGATCGAATACATGTTCAAGGGAAATATTAAAAAGACTGTTGAGGTCAATGATTCACTGTGCAAAGGCTGCGGCAGCTGTCAGGCTACGTGTCCCAAGCAAGGAATCATAGTAAGAGGATTTAAGCTTGATCAAATAACCGCTCAGGTTGAAGCAGCTTTAGGAATTGGATAATGAATAGCGAATTTGAACCAAAAATAATTGCTTTTTGTTGCAACTGGTGTTCTTACGCCGGAGCTGATCTGGCAGGTGTATCAAGACTGCAATATCCCCCTAATGTGCGGATTATCAGGGTCATGTGCTCCAGTATGGTACATCCGAATTTAATAATAGAGGCGCTCACTAAAGGTGCCGACGGTGTAATTGTCTGCGGTTGTCATATCGGTGATTGTCACTATATCGAAGGAAATAAAACCATGGAAAAAAGATCGGATGCGATCGACATGCTGCTTGAGGATTTTGGATTGGAACCGGAACGCTTTCGAATTGAATGGGTATCGGCTTCGGAGGGTCCGCGCTTCGCTAAGGTAATGCGGGACATGGTCGAAACAATCCAATCGGTGGGGCCCAGTCCTTATGCCTGTTGATGAATCCAAATACAACTAATTTGAGAAGACCAGTAATGGAAAATATAAAAATCATATCCGGAAAAAAGTTTCTTTGGGATGGAGAGGAATATGATTCGGAATCAGCAGCTCAGGAAAATTTGGAGAATTATTCAAAGGATGGTTTCGAAACCCAATTGACCAAGGAAAATGGTATTGCCAGGATTTTTACACGACGGGTTGCTAAAGAGGTAATTGTCAATGGCGACTAAACATTTCTGTTTCTATTAATCGAAAACAGTGGGAGGTATAAATGGCTAAAGTAGCTGAAGAATGGTTGAACATCTGTGGCGGATGTGAAGTGGCTATTCTTGACTTAGGAGAAAAACTACTGGAAATCCTGCCTGCTCTGGAGTTTGTCCATATGCCGGTACTGATGGATCATAAATATTTTGGTCAGACCGGTGAGATGGATGAACTCGAGATTCCCGAGGCTGATGTTGGAATGATATCCGGTGGGATAAGGAATGAAAAAGAAAAACATGTGGCCGAAGAAATGAGGCGAAAATGCAAAACGCTGATCGCCCTGGGATCCTGCGCTTGTTTCGGCGGCATCCCGGCCCTGGCTAATATGTATAATCTGGAAGAGCTGTATGAGAAAGTGTATCGGGATTCCAAGACGACGGAATCCGCCGATACGCCTTCCGAAGGATTACCGGCGCTGACCGACCGTGTGTATGCCCTCAGTGAAATCGTGGATGTTGATCTGCAGATACCGGGCTGCCCGATGAATCCGGTAATGATTGCCGAAGCCCTGTCAGCCCTTCTGGACGGTCGGCCATTTGAATTGCCGGAACGCAGCGTTTGTGATGATTGTCCCACCAAGCGGGAGGAAAAAAGCGATGTTGGTCTGAAACGCCCTTTACAGGATGCTGATTTTATCCCCGAACAGTACAGTGAAATGCGCTGCCTGAATGAACAGGGTGTTCTCTGTCTGGGACCTGTAACCAGGTCAGGGTGTGGCAAGCAATTCAACGGTGACGAATCTGTACCCCGCTGTATCAAGGGCTTCATGCCCTGTCGTGGGTGTTTCGGACCAATCCGGGAAGGAGCTAATCCGTTAATCGATATGATGACCGCACTTTCCAGCATCGGATTGGATGCCAAACTTGTCGATGACCGCCGGGCCCTTCTTAACCGGTATATCGGCGGACAGAACCGTCTCAGACCGTTACCTACACGGAGGTGAAGCATGGGTAAAACAATTGAAATTCAGCCAGTCACCCGAATCGAAGGACATGCCAAGATATCAATCCAGCTGGATGATTCCGGAAATGTATCCGATACCAGAGTACGCGTTGTAGAGCTGCGTGGTTTTGAGAAATTCTGTATCGGGCGGCCAGTAGAAGAACTACCTAGAATAGTGACCAGCATTTGCGGTGTTTGTCCTTGGTCTCATCACCTGGCATCGGCAAAAGCCAATGATGCCGTGTTCGGTGTCGAAATTCCACCGGCCGGTAAAAAACTACGGGATCTCTGTAACAGCATCGCTTATACCGAGGAGCATATCCTGCATTTCTTTTTCCTGTCCGGTCCTGATTTTGTTATGGGTCCCGATGCTGATTATTCGGTACGAAATGTGATCGGAATTGCCCAGGCCAATCCTGAAATAGGGCAAAAGGTGATCCGCAATCGCCACATGGGTTCACAAATGCTGGAAATCGTTTCAGGAAAATCAATTCATCCGGTAACCGCAGTGCCCGGTGGTTTCAGTAAACCGCTAACTGAAAAGGAACGAGACGAAATACTGCCCATGGCTAAAGAGGTACTTGATTTCGCCAAATTCACCATCGGTTTTGCCAAGGAAAATATCTTCCCCAAATACCTGGATACGGTAAAAAGCCTGGGGGTCATCAATACCGGCTTTCTGGGAACGGTAACCGAGGATGGTACTCTGAACCTGTATGACGGAAAACTCCGTTTGATGAAACCGGACGGAAGCTATGATGACTTCGCCTATGAGCAGTACACCGATCACATTTCGGAAAGGATCGAGGACTGGTCATACCTGAAGTTCCCCTATGCCCAGGCCTGGGATGAAGGTTTTTCCATGGATGTGGACAAACCAATGGGCATCTATCGCTCCAATGCCCTGGCACGGATCAATGTGGCCGACCGTATGGCTACACCGCTGGCCCAAAAGGAATTTGAGGAATTCAGGGCACAATTCGGCCGGCCGGCACAATTGACTCTCTTGTATCACTGGGCCCGGTTGATCGAATTACTGTACAATGCCGAACATGCAGTAGAATTGCTGAATGATCCGGAAATAACCAGCCGGGAAACCCGGGTGCCGGTAACGCCGCGGGCCGCCAAAGGTGTTGGCTGTGTTGAAGCACCCCGGGGCACTTTGATCCACGAATATGAGACCGATGATAAAGGCTTGATCACCGATGTTAATCTGATTGTGGGCACCACCCATAACAATGCCCCCATCAATATGTCCGTTAATCAAGCTGCAAAAGCACTGATTAAGGATGGACAGTACGACCAGGGAATACTGAACCAGGTTGAAATGGCCGTCCGGGCTTACGACCCGTGCCTGTCTTGTGCCACCCACAATCTGGATGGCCGGATCGCCGTGCAGGTAGACATCGTTGACGCCAGCGGTACAACCATCGATACATTCATCAACTGATTAAAATGGCAGGGGTAATGTGAAACATTATCCCTGCCTGACCATTGCAATGGATTACCTTGAATGTCAGATATTGATCCTGGGATGCGGTAATTATTTATTTGGCGACGATGGCTTCGGAGGTGCGGTTGCTGATGCATTACTGGACTCCTGTCACCTCCCGCCACAAATGGGGGTGATCAACGCCGGTATCAGCGTACGGGATATTTTGTTCACGATCGCCCTGAGTGAGCAACGGCCCCGGGCAATCATTGTTGTGGATGCGGTTGATGCCGGTCAACCTCCGGGAACCGTGCTTGAGCTGGAAATTGATCAGCTGCCCGAAGTAAAAATCGATGATTTCTCCATGCATCAGATGCCAACCTCGAATCTACTCCGGGATTTGAATGACTTATGCGATGTCGATGTCAGGATACTGGCCGTCCAGATTCAGGAGATACCGGATCTGGTCAGTCCTGGTCTGACTGATGTAGTTGAAGCGGCAATACCGGATGCCTGCAATAAAATCATCGCGATGGTACACAAACAATTGGCACCGGTGGACACCATGAAAAAATAAACCATGAAATACAGCCGATACACTTTCTGTGTATCCGATAAAAACTAATTCAATCCTCAAATTTTTGACTTCCAATAATACCTTCATTAGATATTCGAGAAAAGTATAGAAAACCCCGGGTAAACCCGTGTCGGCACGACGTAGCTGCTTAAGGCACGCAGATGTGGTTATCTGTCTTCGACCAGATAAAAAGGCCGGTCGATTGACCGGCCTTCCGGGATTTTAGATTGAAAAGCCCACCAGACTTTTAGACGATTAATTTTATATCACGACCATAAAAAACCTAACTAATGTTAAAATTAAAAATCCCAACTGTACTCCCACTATGTGAAATCCCCTGAAACAAAATACTTTCCTTTTTCCTGTTGCTAGTTTTTCAGGTAACGAAAAGCTAACTGTTTTTTGACCGGAGCCTTTAGCGCAGGGGAAAAATACAGTTGAGCAACTTGTTAACTCAAATCTGATTGAATTCATGAATTATAACGGACGCAGAAACCCTTTCCTGCTCCACTCCATTAGGACCTTATCAACTTCTCGAATGGCATTCAACGCTTTAGGATCAGCTGTGGGCTCTACTATTTTAGCCAAATCAATTGTAGCCTGAACTATTTTGGGATCAAGTTTGGCAGCATTTCGGTCTATTTCCTCGACAGGCCAATCACTCGGAATGTGATTTAATAGTCCTATTCGCACTGCACTACGTCGAAGATGCAGATCTGGTTTTACCGACAAGCCTAAATCTGTAAGTAGATGATTGACGGTTGTGGCCCCCCACCCCATACCAGCTTTGTTAGCAAACTGTTTAGACCACGAAAAAATATTTTCTGAATTAAGACTACTCGGATCCTGTGTTACTTTGCGAACCATTGGCAAGGTTCCATCCTCTTTACTAAGAGATAATGCATATTGTCTAATTGCATATAAGCGCCATCTATAGCTAGCCAACCCACCAGGGAGCAGACTGGAGATGTATGTCTTAGCGGACCGACCCACAACATCAAAATTCGTATTGGATTTCCATTGTTTTCCTTTTTCTAGCATTTTTATTTCCCATTCATCGCTCGCAATTAACTCAAAAGAGTTAAAGTCCTTCGACAGACTCAAATCAGACGCAATTCGCTCGCCGATATGAACTAGAATATTTGACCAACAGGGTTTATCTTTCCCAAACTTCCAAAATGTCTTAATATTTATTGTTTTTGGAACACGCTTACACAAAGTAACAACAGCATCCCACTCACTGGATGCATTTGCTTTAACTTCGTTCAATACTTTATAATATCGACTTTTTACGTCTTTATTCATGGATTCTCCTTCATAAAGTAGAATGGCTGCTGAGTGAAATCGCAGGAGCTAACGATTTGAATAACCTGCGGCGCTCCATAGTATACAATGAAATCCCAGCGATAATTCCGTCAGGTTCATTCTTTGGTTGGGCACTCCCTTACTTAACTCCCAAAAGTTCAGAGGCTATTAGTAAAATGCCGCAAATTATCATGATAGGAGCGCAAATTTTCATCAACTTATCAAATTTTTTATGCCACAAAACTTTTCGCTCTTCATCCCCTTTAAATGGGTCGATTACATCATAGACCATAAGGTAGCAATATATCCCCCCTAAAACCATCACTGTCCAATTTATAATCATGAACCAATCCATTTCATTCCACCTTATTCGCATGTCGAACAATTATGACCACAATAATAATACCTATTATTAAGGCAATTCCAGCACATATTATATCAATAGAGGTTATTATACCCTCGCGATGATATTTATAGCCTAAAAAATAAAATACTCCACCGATAAGGGATGCTATAATAATCACAATCCGTTTCTTGTCATACAATTTTATATTACCCATTTTTTGTATGCCCAACGGATTGGGCATAACCGGATGAAAACATAGCGGCTATAAAGCTATAGATGCCAATGAACTTGAACGGAACGAAAAAATAGAAAAAACCGAAACGCGTTTTCATTCCGAGTTGATGCCCGTGTTATACGCTTTTTTTATCAATAAACAATAATTGATACAAAATGTAGACAGCTCTGACTTGTTAAATGTCAATTATACTCAGGTATTTAAAACTTTCTCTAAATGTTGTTTTAAAGACCAATTCGAAAATTCCATTAATTGTTTTATAAATTCTTTTTTTGCTTTTTTTGTTTTAAAACTTTGCTTGGCTTCAATAATTTTTAACCACATTTTTGCTGCTAACTCATTATATAGTTCTTTGAATTGATCCAGAGATTCATTTCTGATAAAATTGGTTCGTTGCACATTTAGGCTGACACGCCAATCCTTTCTAATGTCTATTTCAGCTGAATTCAGTCCAGGTATACTTACATCACTAAATAAATTCGTTCCATCTTTGTTTCCATTATTACCATGATGTATATCAACTAAATCAATTCTTAATCCATCTTGTGTCCAACTAAAGGAACTATCTATTTTCTCAAGCATATCATCATATGTGTTTTCTGAAGCAGATGGTTTTTGTTTGAATTTATCTCTATATATTCCTCTAAGTTCAGCCGTTGCCCATTCCTCTTGAGAATCGTTTTCAATATTTAATCTTTTGTCTTTAGTGTCCTGCTTATCAGTTGTGCAAATCAACTCACCATAATGATTGGAGTAAATCTTAAATTTGGAATCAATTAAGGTTACAAATGACAAATTACCTATTTCATCTTGTGGTATTAAAAATCTAAATATTCCAGCAAGTCCGTCAGTTTCTTGATAATTAAATTTAAATTTGAATTCTTTATGATATTTTGAAAGACAAGGACAATCTTTCCAATTAATTTTTGGAAATTCATATTTATTATTAGCTATGATTTGATCTTCTCTTTCATGATCGTATTGAATTATTATGGGAATATCAACATGGATTGCATATTTTTCTATTACCCAACCGGTATTATGAAATAGGGGATGATGAAAGAATCTACCTTTTCTGGAATGACGCTTTCTGAAAAACATTTCCTCTTCCATAAACATTTTCCCATGACGTAAACTTGACCGATTAAATATTAGAGAAACCTTTGTGCCTTCAATATTCTCACTACGACTTCTGAGTATGACATATTTTCCTTTTGAATCAATTTCAATTAATAATGGTTTGTGCTTATGTAAATTATCATCAACATATTGTGTCTCAATACGTACCCTATTTGTTGCCATAAAACAAGACATTAAACCAAGACCAAATTGACTTATTGGATACAAACCAAGATGTTTATTTTTAAATTCAGTTGATTTGTAATAAGAACGACCAATCTGCATGAGATAATCCTTAATAACCTCTTTTGTCATTCCAATGCCATTATCTGAGCAACTTATAATAAATTCATGATTATCTTCATCATAAATTGAGTTAAAAACAATTTCTGGCGTGTATTCTGTTTTCTGTTTTTCACATATTGCTTTTCTGTAATTGCAAGCATCTATTGAATTTTGTAGTAGTTCCCGAAATACAACATTTTCATCTCCCCATAGCTCCGATCCCATCAGTAGATTTACAATCCTATCATAATCCAAGGAAAATTTTAAATCTGCATAAATATATGAACCATCTGATTTTATATAGTCAGGTAGAATATCATTAACTAAGTCTAAATGGTATTTTTCTGTTATGTCTTTTTTATTGTCTTGCGAAATAAGTCTACAGTTAATTCTTTCCGAATTAATATAATTACACCACTCAATTAAACCCTTTTGGATTGCAGGGTGTGTACATTTTGCCTCAATTCTAATTTCATTTGGCGAAACTTTATATCCAAGGACTGCTCTATGTTTTGCCCATTCCTCGGCAGAAAATTTTATTGTGTTATTTATTTGCTCACTTAGACTATCTGTTTTATAAAGATCATTAAAAATGAATTCTTTTAATACTTTCGGTGTTCGATCAGGATCAAGATCAATTAAATCGGCTAATCTTAGTAGTATACAACAAAATTGAATGTTTACAGGGGATTGTCCAATATGCAAATCACGCCTGTATAAATCACTCTTTAATAAGTTTGTATCTTCCCAATGAGATTTACAAACAAGTGCTACATATTCAGCGTAATTAACTTGACTTATTTGAATTTTTGTATCTAATATTCCTTTAATTCCAAAGTGGTCAGTTACATATTTTGCACCTCTTTCAGCATGATTAATCCTCAGATACTCTGTGTAAATAATATCTTGTAATCGTCTTAATTCAACTGATGGTGTCTTTGATTTATTTTTTGATGATTTGTTATTTTCTCTTTCTTCATACTCTCTATGCCTCTCCATCATATCAATACGATGGATTTCTCTCGACCATTTGTCATTTGCTCCAATAAAGTTGTGATATTCATCAGAATCAATCCATTTGTAAAATTCATCTTGGCTTGAAGCCATCCCAATGTCATGAAAATATGCTGAATAGATCAAAATAGAGATTTCAATACTATTTAAATTGCTAAGTGTATTTTTAGGCAATAATTTGAAGATATTTTCTGCAACTCTATATCCGTGGTCTGGGTCGTGAAGGGTATAAAGTGGGAAATTTCTAGAAACTTGTTGCAATACAGGAAATGAATCAGAAATAATTCGATTAACGACTGATGATACCTCATTGGCTTCAAAATTATCTTTTGGTTCTCGCTTCTTTAAAAGCTTGTAAAGTTGAGTTTCTATTACTTTATGCATTTAGAAGTACCTTTAATTTTATTCGGATTGTCAATAACCCAACAAAAACGATTTTATATAGCTTAGATTATACTCTGTCATTGCAAAACGTTCAGATAGTCAATGTACCTAAATAATGAAAACCATCTAAATATTGGGTTTCATTATCTAAAAAATCAACATCGTAATTGTAATTTGTACAAAAAATATGAATTTTATTATCAGTACAATCAAAAATAATATCTTTCGCGCTATTTTGTCTAATTTTATTATAATCAGAATATGATGAATAGTCAGAGTCATTTGAATTTGATTCACCCATTATTATTATATCGGGATCCATTTGTTCAATCCAACTATCGGGGACTTTACCAGTCTTACGACCATGGTGAGGTGCAAAAAGTAAATTTACTTTTGGGAATTCAATTTCATCTTCAATATTTTCCATAAAACTAGTTTCAAGGTCACCCATCCAGAGTGTAGTAAGGCCATCACTTGACGAATATTTAACTATACATGAGATGTTATTAGGCGATTCTCCATCTTTTGCTTTTTGCAATTCATCCTTAAAATATTCATTACTTGTAATAGGCCATAAAATATTAATACCAGCGCTTCCGCGTTCATCATCACTTTTATTCATCCATTTCCTCGAACAACCTTTTTCAAGGTAGAAAGCCTTCTTTGAGGAATCATGCAATTCTTTATATCTTTTAAATCCATCAGTTTCTTCAGATTTTGTAGTTTCATTTTTAACACAATAAAAATTTAAAATTTCAATTTCATCATCTAAATAATCAAGCATCTGAATATGATCTTCGTCTGGATGAGTAGATATAAATCTCGTGATATTTTTACCTCTTTTTTCATCTTTAATCTCTTC
>CAYPJE010000064.1:0-13895 GCA_964410945.1 uncultured bacterium | reverse complement strand
GAGGATTAAGACAAATATTTAGTGGAAAGAAGCCGGATTAATCCGGCTTTTTTTTGTTTTATGGATTGATACCTGTAAATCCCCAAGTGCATTTCGAAAGTGTTACCTGTGTATTGACTTCACCCTTCCGGATTCCGATCCCCATCTCCTTTTTTCCATCCTCCCGGATCATGTCATCGCGAGGAATGAGTGTAGCGAATGATTATACGATTTGTCTGATTGATGAACAAGGATCAACGATTTGTGATTTACATAGTATTTGGTGACAGTGATGCCAGAATCACCCTTCGACACGCTCAGGGTGACATTTTAAGAGTGTGTGGGGATTAAATTCGCTATTGTTGGTTTCCTTCTTCCGTATTCCGGACTCCTTTCCTCCGTTTTCCTATCCCCATTCTTCCGGATTCCGGTCTCCTGTCTCCGGGAATTTCTTCGTACGACAGACACTCTTGTCTGTCGAGGTAGAGCAATCAATTGATTTGTGCAGACAAGAATGTCCACACTACGAAAGAGGGCTGAATAAAAATGTTACATCATCCCGGCACATCATGCCTGTGCATCGAAGTTGAAATGTAGATGTACCGTGCCCCTACAATAATTCCTGTTTTCTTCCGTATTCCGGTCTCCCTTCCTCCGTTCCCAGTCCCCGGTACCTGGTCCCAATTCTCCCGGTTTCCGGTCTCCGGTTTTCCGTTCTCCCGGTTCATGTCATCGCGAGGAATGAGCGCAGCGAATGACAAAGCGATCTATGGGATTGATGAGCAAGGATCAACGATTTGTGATTTACATAGTATTTGGTGACAGTGATGCCAGAATCACCCTTCGACACGCTCAGGGTGACATTTTAAGAGTGTGTGGGGATTAAATTCGCTATTGTTGATCCTCCGTCCCCATTCTTGCGGTTTCCGGTCTTCCGTCTTCTTTTCTTTGTTCCCAGTTCCCTGTTCCTTGTCCCCATTCTTCCGGTCTCCGGTTTCCCGATTATATCATTTCCATCGTTGCCCCAACAGGCATATTCAATTAACTTTCGTTAACCTTCCAAAAGATATTATGCCAGTAAAATATGATTATGATCCGGTGTTGAACATCGTTCACACAAAATTCTATGGCAAACATACACATCTGGATGTCACTGATCATTTCCGGGAATTGAGCAAGAACAATGATATAAAAAATGGCTTTATCAATATTGTTTATCTTGAAAGCATAGATGACTATCAGGTCACTTCATCCGAAAATCAGACAATCGTGGATAATTTCACGAAATTGAAACAGAAGAAAGCGGTTAGCGCGGTTGTCTTTGTATGCAAGTCAGATTTGCATTTTGGATATGGCCGAATGGCCCAGTCCTGGCATGAAGTAAAAGACGAATCCGATGAAGTATATATTGCACGCAATGATGCTCAACTTGCGGAAATCATCAGTAAACTGACTGCATCCTCCCCCTAGACTTTCAGTGGCTATAATTCCAATTGTAAATGATTACTTCGTCGACCATCGTCACTGGTCACTTGTTACCAATCACTAATAATACGATTCAAGAAAATCATCCCGCAGGTAATTACGCATCAGGGTCTCGCGGCGGTCGGCATCGCCATTCTGAAGAAACTCAAAAGGCTGGTCCGAATCCTTGGCCAGGATCGAATGGCAGACCGTGCAGTTGGCAAAGATATTCTGTCCCCGGTCATCAACCAGATACTGGTTATGGCAGCGGTAACAGCCGAGGTTATTCTGGTGTCCGATATGATTTGGATAGCTGCCCCAGGTGATCTCCATGGTGGGATGTACATTACGGTGATAGACAGCCTGGACAGCTTTAATCGAATTTTCCAGTTCAGTGGCCTTTTCCTCCATTAAATCAGAATGATGTCTCTGATAGAAATGACGAATCTTCCGTTCGATTTCCCGGCGGGCGAATACCTTATCGGTATAACTGGTTTTAATGGCCCGCAGCGCCTCACGTTTGATAAAGGGCAACGAAACATCGATCAAGCCGTCATGAATCCGTTGGTCCAGGGCATCGGAGGGGTCCTCGTAGATATGGGTAGCCCGGTTATGGCAATCTACACAGTCCATTACGCGAACCTCATCGGCATCTGACTGCTGACCGGCCAGCAGACGATTAGTATAACGCCGGTAACTGCCATCCGCCTGGCGGGCTTCGACCCAGATGATTTCCTCCCGCTCATCGTTGACCGAGGCATAGCGCACTTCATTCTCCTCGGCAATATGCCAGTGGATACCAGTCTCGTGCCCTTTTTGCCCGGAATCAATTTTTAACAACAGGGTCGTATAGCGCGGTGTTACTGCTTCATCACTGTCATAGTGGACTATCGTTTTCAAACGATTACCGTAAAATTTATCCGGCCAATGACATTTTTTACAGGTCTCACGGGCCGGACGCAGATTATGGACCGGAGTTGGAATCGGCCGTTCATACAAATCAAATCCGGCCGAAATCATCTGCCAGGCGCCATTCAGTTTGGCATTCACCAGTGGTTTGAACCCTTCCCCTACATGGCAGTCCACACAGGCCACACGGGCATGGGGTGACTGGTTATAGGTGATCCATTCCGGCCCCATCACCTCATGGCAGGCCGTACCGCAAAACTCAGACTGATCCATGAAATGTAATGTGCGGTAAGCGGCAAAACTCAGGAAAAGTATATTGGCAACGGTAAGGCCGGCCAGAATCCACAGCACCCGTGAACCCATGATATCAGCACGGACACTGCCGCTTTCGAAGTTTTCAGTAAGTAGTTCCCGAGTCGATTTTCCGGTACTTCTACGATAACGTGTCCAGCCAACCGGAATCAGTATCAATCCGAAGATAAACAGGGTTGGCAGTAACAGGTAAGAAATCAACCCGGCGTAGGCATTGGTGAAAATACCCAGGATATGCAGGAGTTCGATAAAAATGAAGGTGACCACCGCTGAGGTTACCAGCACGACACCGGTTTTTCCCAGCGCCGTGACGGAAACTCCACGGATAAAATTCAGGTATTTCTGCAGCACAATCAATCCATTTCAAAGAAACGTTCGTACAGCTTATGAATTTCCCCGTTGCGGATACTTTCCTTCAGATCACCGGTAGACTCATTCATCCAGGAATGCATGGGATCATCCAGGATTTGCTCCTCGATGAAGGCCTGCACCTGCGGATCACCTAATTCTTCGGCAGCCGGTAACAACTCGAAATAGAAATTATGGACCACATCATACAATCCATGCCACCAGGCGTAATCCGGTCCGGCCATGGCCACCCCGTGCCGGGCCCGGCGTCCTTCATGATGCCAGAGTTCCCAGTAAATCCATTCGATCTCATTACTGAAGGCGGCTTCATTCTTCAGCAGTCCACGACTGCGAATAAGGTTCATCAGTTCGGTGGCCGGACGTGCAAATTTCTCATCATACAACCTTACAAAAGCATCAAACTGGACAAAATGACCGTCCACAAAAGTACTGGCATGACAAGTCTGGCAGACATCCACCATGTTGCCGCGTTTGCGGCTGTGATCATCTTTCAGTTTCGATATCGGCGGTCGCAGGGACCATTTGAGCCGTTCACCCACATCGTGAGTTGATTCCTGGTAGCTGGTGGCGGTCATATGGCAGGTGGCGCAGGTAGGCGCGATATAGTAATCCTCCCCCACTACCCAGGAGTAGGAATCCAGGTTCATGCGGTCAATATTGGTATAATAGACATTACCGTGTTTGGATTCTTCATAAACTTCCTTCTGGGGATGATCCGGTCCCAGATGACACTTGGAACAGGCCTCCGGCTGGCGAGCCTGGGCGCGGGAAAAATTATGGCGTGTATGGCAGGCATTACAGCTGCCCTTTGATCCATCGGGATTGATACGACCGATCCCCGAATTGGGCCAGGATCTTAATGACAGCTTGTTCGGTGAATCGGGATCGATCTCTATTCGCGCACCATGGCAGCTTTCGCAGCCTGAGATCGAGGCCTGGTGGCCTGCGGCCACATTGGCCAGGTAGGCATCGGCCGATTCCAGGATCAGGCCGGCCGTGGCATGGTAGGAATTGCTGACTTCTTCGGCTTCCTTGTCATGACAGAGTCCGCAATCGTCCGGTGTTACCAATGTTGCAACATATGTACCTTCATGCAGAAACGCATCGGCATCATCCTCCTCAGCAGCATGACAATCCAGACAGGTGATTTCATTTTCGGCATGCGAAGATTCATACCACTGAAGGTACAATCCCGGTGTGGTTTCCTCATGACAGATCAGGCATTCAGCCGCCTCATCCTGACAATACAGCATTAAAGAAAAAAGAATTATCACCCCCGGAATACTATTCAAGTATTTGTTCATCTTCGGCCTGCCTTTCAAAGTCTACTGAGAGATTACTGAAGAAACCGGAATAAAAGCAACGACAGGGATCAATGACGCCGGGCAAGCAACCTCCGGGCCATTGCTCCCAACCCGAGAATCAGGGTCCCAAAGACAATAATAACCGGTCCGGTTGGTAAATCCAGGTAATAGGATCCACCCAGTCCCAGCATAATGATAAATATCGATACAATAATCGATGATATTATTACAGCTTTAAAACCCCGCATAAATAACAGACTGAATAAAGTTGGAATCGTCAGCAGCGCAATGACCAGAATAATGCCAACCATCTGAATCAGGGTGACAATAGTAATCGAAATTAACAAAAGGAAAATAGTCATTATGATTTTAACAGGAACCCCCTGGACAAAGGCGTATTCCTCATCAAATCCGATTGCCACGATTTCCTTGAAAAGCAGTATCATTACTACAATCACTATCGTATCCAGGGCCAATAAGGTAATCAGGTCGGTACTGGTGATTGACAGTATGTTCCCGAACAGGTAGGTCATCAGGTTGGGTGAGTATCCGGGTGTCTTGGAAATAAACAGTATGCCGATTGCCATTCCAACCGCCCAGATCACACCGATCAGGGAAGTCTGGGTAACCAGTTTCTCACGGTTGGCTGATCCCAGAATCAGGGCACTGACCAGAGCTACCAGATAGGCCCCGAAGATCGGCGGCCAGCCAAGGAAATAAAATACACCCAGACCACCAAAGGCGGCATGGCTGATACCTCCACTGATAAACACCAGTCGTTTAATGACAATGAAAGTACCCAGAATACCACACAATACACTGATCATGAGGCCGGCAATGACAGCCCGCTGAATGAAGCCATAAGCCAGTATTTCCGTTAGATCAGTCATGGTTATGGTCTTCCAGTACGCGGTGCGGGATTCCGTGGGCAATCAGTTCGACCGGGCAGCCATAGACTTTCTCCAGTGTGTCCTGGGGAACTTCTCCCGGACCATGCACAAATACCTGCCTGTTCACACATACAATCTTTGTTACATGCGGTGATACAGCCGATGTATCATGCGTAATCATGATTATGGGAATCCGGCTCCGTAAATCATCCAGGATGGCTTGTAGCGTATTCCTGGAATCGGCGTCGATTGAAGCAGTGGGTTCATCCAGGATCAACAACTGTGGTTCACTGATCAAGGCACGAGCGATCAGCACCCGCTGTAATTGTCCACCGGATAACTCACCGACCAGTTTATTCAGATGATGTGATATTCTCATCTTAGCACTGATTCCCGCCACCAGATCGTCATCAACTTTATTAAAGGGCCGTAATAATCCCCGCTGGCGCAGGCGGCCCATTTTAATGACTTCCTTAACTTTCAGCGGATACTGCCAATCAAAAGTCGAAAACTGTGGTACATATCCAATTCCAGCGCGTCCTTGGGAATTGTTATAAACAACCTGGCCACTCCAGGGTTTGATAAGACCCAGCAAAATTTTGGCCAGAGTTGTTTTTCCACTGCCATTAGGACCGATTAATACCAGGTAATCATTTTTAAGAATTTCCAGATTAACGTCTTCGATGGCCGGAATATTTCCATACCCGAAAGTGAGGTTCTCAATAGACAATTGGACGTTACTGGTCATTGATTATTACCGGTACCAACATATTGGATACTTCTTCCATGTTTATTAACCAATCGTAGGCCAGCGGATCCAATTCGATTATCCTGGCTCCAGTTTCATTGGCGATGACCTCGGCACTTTTCCTGGCAAAACCCTTCTGCACAATAATCCTGGTGATATTCTTAGTCCGGGCCATGTCTATAATACCAACAATCTGCCGGGCACTGGGTTCCTTGCCATCAGTTTCAATCGGGATCTGTTCCAGTTCAAATTCACTGGCAAAATAACCCCATACCGGGTGAAAGACCATAAAACAGCGCTGATTCAGATGAGTGTATCGATTGGCAATGGTTTGTTTCAGATCATCGATTTCAGATATTAATTTCCCACAGTTGGCAATATAATCCGCTGAGTTTTGAGGATCAATCGACACCAGTGTTGAACAAATTTTACCAGCGGCTTGCCGGTATAATTCAAATGAAAGCCATAGATGCGGATCGCCATCTCCACCACCATGATGGTGATGATGAAAATCTTCCGTCTCTGTCACCAATTCATGTTTGTCATCCGAAATAGATACTATTTCAATTGATGCATTGGCAGATAATATCGGATCAATATGCTTGGCTTCGAAAATAAAACCGGGGTGTCCGACTGAGAAATACAGTTGGCAGGTCGCTATTGCCGCCACCTGTTTTGGAGTCGGGGAGTAGGTAGGTGGCGACGCTCCCGGGGGTATACAATAATCAACTGTTACATGCTCCCCACCTATCCGATCTACCAGAAATGCCTGGGGAGGTACGCTAACCATTACCGACATATTTTTACCAGCGGCAAAACCAGATACTAGCAGTACGGCAATAATAGCATTGATGATAATTCTAGTCACTGTCATTTGCTTGATTCTCTTAGATCCACCGTAACAAGATTAATTACGGCTGCATGAACAACACAGGTAAAATTATTAAAATATACAATAGAAAGGTTGAATCAATAATGAAAACAGATCGAAAATAAAAAGTCTAAATAGCCTTCCTTTTTGTTAATGCGAGATGCTCGATTAATTTCATTCTGCTGATCGGTTTTTGAAGTAAAGCAGTATAGTCAAGACCGTTCCAATCTTCAATCCTGGTATCAGAAGCGGTTACTATTACGATTGGATTCACAAACTCAACCGATCGTAATTCATTGATGGTAGTTATACCATCCTTTTCCGGCATATGTATATCCATAAACACCAGAACAGGCTGGTATTTCTGGCAATACTCAATGGCTTCCTCGCCATTGGCAGCGGTCAGTATTTGCCCTTTAAATTGATCCTTAAGAAAATATCTATATAACTGACGTATATGTTTATCGTCATCCACAATCAATACCGCGCCATCCATATCTTCTATCACTACTGTAGCCTGTTAATCTACATGCCTTTAGTCTTTTGTAATACCTGCTGATACGAAACCTGTAAGGTGTTTGCCAGGGCTCGCTTATTGGAATGATGCTTTTTTAACATAAATCCAAACAGATCGGTTTCAAATTTCCGGTTGACCAATCGCCAGTCTAGATCAATCATACTATCCAGGTAACGTGCAAAATAGGGATCATTCAGTCCGGCAGCATGTCCGCCTGGCCCACGCTTCAAACCCAGTTTTTTCTGATACAGGAAATAGGTGCGAGTCTCGATCCCCAATTTCTGACAAAGCTCGGGAGCATTTTTGGTTATTTCCATATGTTTCAGGAATATTTCCGAGTGGAAGACGTTCCTTATTTCTTCCAGAGAATTATTCATGAAGCGACCGAATATTTCCTGATCAACATCAATATCGGGGATTGATTTATATCGATTGAGAAAATCGATATAGGTATTCAGCAACTTCTTGCGATATCCCAGAATGCGTAATCCATAGTTTATTTCCTGCTGCAGATCGGTGTAACCGGTGGCAAAATATTTATCAGCCAGACCCAACTCACCGATATGTTCATGGCACACGCCTAATTTATAATAGTCCTCAAATGCCATATCACGCATTTCATATTGAGTCGTCAGCTGAAGCGATTTGGAGTGCAGTTCAATGGCTGGCTTATAATTGGTCTGCTCATACTGGAGATAGGCAAGATTTTGAAGTGCCAGACTTTTCTCATAAGGTGATAAATCATCCTCAATTAATTTATTGAAGACAACCTCCGCTTCCTGATACTGTTTACTGGATATTAATAACCAGCCGATATCATTTGATACCTCATTGATCAGGATTTGTGCATTCTGCTCCCTGGCTAGTTGCAAAGCAGATACGTAATACTGCTTAGCAAGATCAAAATCGTTTAATTTAACATAGGCATTACCTATTGCCCGGTATACCCTGCCGATCCTCAATAGATTTTTCTCATCTGAATAGAATTTTATGGATTCATGAAACTCTTCAAGTGCGGAAACCGGATTCAACAATCGATTACAGATGGCACGCTGTGTGAACAATTTCCAGTATAAATGCTTGTTATGTGTGTTATCAATTGCATTATTCAGTAAGGCAATTGCCTCAGTAACATATCCAAGCTTCCTCATCAGGCTCGATAATTCAGAGTATAAAATAGCTATTGCTTCGTTGGAACTGACCAAAGATAATGAATGACGAAAGGCTGCAAAGGCCTTCACGTAATTACCTACATAGGTATGGATACCGCCAATACCAGCCAGAGCAATTCCCCTGATCTCCGGGTCATCAACCTCACGGATTGATTCCAGCTTCTCCAGAGCAAGTTCTCTGGATATTACATTTAAATCATAGATATCAGTAAGCTTATCCACATACTGATTAATGATAATATTCTTCGTTAAATCATCATGGGACAGTTCAATATTTGGAAATGGGATTAAGCTGGTAACATCAACCGATATTTTTTTATCCATTCTCATTGTTACCAGAATCGACCTGAATTGATTCCATCTCAACTATCTCACTGGCAGTAGCTTCTGAATACGAATCTTTCTCTGAAGTCACAAAGGTTGATCCAAAACCGAAAAATGCAATGATCGAAAGAGTGGCGAATAATTTTTGTAAAGTCATTTTTATCTCCTTAGTATTTTATTTTCTATCAATAGTACTGAAATATATTGTATATATCAAGAATTATTTTATACATTCCAGGCACAATATGAGACAACTCCAGGAAATAGTGTCCGAGAGCAGCAGAAATTGTTCAATCATACATTAAATAGCAGTCCAGCGAAATCAGAATCTTCGGCAATAAGTTCGAAGGAAATCCTTATTGCTGAAGATGATCAGAGCAATGCCGCACAGTTACGGTATCACCTGAATCTGAATAATTATCAAATAATTGATATCGTCCCCACCGGCGAAGCACTGATCGATGCGCTTGAATATTCATCACCTGACTTGATATTGCTCGATATTCAATTAGCTGGCGATCTGGATGGAGTTAATGTCGCCGAAAAACTATTGTCAAAATATGATATCCCTATCATTTACCTGACTTCCCAGACTGATGAAAAGACCTTGAACCGCGCTGTGATTACGGAACCCTCCGGCTATCTGGTGAAACCGGTTAATCCCACAGAATTGCATTTCACAATTGAAATGGCGGTCTACAAACATCAAATTGCACGGACTTTACAAAACAATCATACCTGGTTACAGACTACTCTGAACAGTATCGGTGAAGGTGTTATTAGTACTAATAACAATGAAGAAATTACATTTATCAATCCGACCGGTGAAAAGCTACTGGGGTTAAACCACGATCAGGTTATTGGAAAACCGCTCAACAGTATTCTAAAGCTTGAAGGTATCGATAATCATGAAGTAATCCCTCATCCGGTACAGCTTGTTATTAACGAAGGTCAGCCCCTGATTTTTGATAATTGCCGCTTAACGGAAGCTGTTTTAAATACCAGTATTGTCGTGGATTGTACACTATCTCCCATTCGTGATTCCAAGAACAGTATCTCGGGTGGTATCTTCGTTTTCCGTGATATCTCCAGCCGCTTGAAGGCCGACCGCGAACGCCTTGAACTGGAAGCGCAATTGCGCCATGCCAGTAAGATGGAAGCCATCGGCCAGTTGGCCGGGGGAATTTCACATGAATTTAACAATATCATTACCGGTATCAGTAATTACGAAGAATTGATCAGTGCCAAACTGGATGAGAATTCTGATACTTATCAATACCATAGAACCATCCGGAAGAAACTTGACCAGGCCACGCATCTGACCCGCAAATTATTGGCCTTCAGTCGCAAGGATGAACCTGAATTGTCAATCTCAAATATCAACCAGGTAATCCTCGATCTATCATTGTTTTTACAGCAGACATTGACCAGTGATATCGAAATCGCAATTTCATTGGATGATCAGGTGAAATTAATCTCCACTGATCCGAACGCAATTGAGCAGATATTAACCAATCTCTGCCTTAATTCCCGGGATGCACTGACTGATGGCGGAAAAATAAATATTTCAACGGCTCTGGTCAATATCCCCAACCATCGGACATATTCCAACACGGCTTTACCAGATGGCGATTATATCAGGGTAACCGTTCGTGACAACGGAATCGGAATGGGTGATGAGATAATTCAACATATTTTTGAACCCTTCTATACTACCAAAAGCTCCGATTCCGGCACTGGCTTAGGTTTATCAGTCGTATATGGATTAGTTAAGCAGTTAGGCGGGTGGATTTTCTGCAACAGTATCCCAACAAAAGGAACAAAATTCGAATTATACTTTCCTGCTACACCATCGTAAGTTATAACACTAGTTCACGTATAAAAAAAATCCCCGATGAAAATCGGGGATTTTTTTAAATCAATAATCAGGCTGTTGAAGGTTTGGGAGGTTTCACGAAGTACACAATCACAGCTGCTGCCAGACACAGTACACCGCAGATCGTAAACGCTAACGGGAAATTACCTATATCACCTAGCTTACCACCTAAAATCGGACCAAATATTCCACCGATTCCATACGCCAGGAAGACCCAACCATAGTTTTGTCCGACATACCTGGTACCGAATGTATCAGCCGTGATCGTCGGAAATAATGCAAAATTACCTCCAAAATTGAAACCGATCAGAGTGGCGCCAAGATAGAGCAGAGCCGGCGTTCCGGCCATCCACTGGAACAGTATTACAATGATTCCCTGGGTACCCATCATGATGGCAATCGATGTTTTCCGACCCAGTTTATCGCTCATGGCACCCCAGGCAATCCGACCGATTCCATTGGCCAATGAGAAGAAGACCGCCATCGCCGTACCGGCAATGGCACTGGCATTCGCTACCCCGGCTGCTGTCAAGGCTTGCATCGGGAATAATTTCATCAGACCGATACTCATCAATCCGGCACTGGCTCCAAAAGCGAAGGTCAGCAAGATCATGTAATACTGGGGTGTTTTCAACATCTGACTGCTGGTATAATCAACCTGAATTGATTTTGATTCACTACCGGCTTTTTCCTCTGGTGGCGTCCAACCTTCCGGTTTCCAGCCCTGGGGTGGAAATACCATCCAGATACCACCAACAACCACTGAGACGAGAAATACAATTCCATAAATCGTGAATGTTGTACTCAGACCAACATTGGCAATCAAACTGCCCCAGGCACCTGCCAACTTAACCCACAGCATCGCCCCAAAACCGAATCCGGCGACAGCCAATCCAGTGATTAAGCCTTTTTTATCCGGGAACCAGCGCATTCCTACTGCAATCGGTACGACGTAGGCCAATCCAATCCCCGATCCACCGACCACACCGATAAAGATCAGGATAGCCCAAAAATTGGTTCCACCGAATAAACCGGCCATTAAATAACCCAATCCCAGTACAACACCTCCAGCCATCGATAGCTTACGCGGGCCAATCTTCGGCATCAGTCGGCCGGCAATAACCATTACAATGGCAAAGAAAGCCAGACCGGCTGAAAATACAACCTGGGTCTGGGCAGCCGTCCAATCATTGGCCTTTAGAGACGGTGTAAAAACTGACCAGGCATAGATTGCCCCCAGACATAGCTGAATAATGATAGCACCAACAACAACCAGCCAGCGATTCATTATTTTTTCGTTCGAGTTCATCATTTCCCCTTAATTAGTAATTCTTCTGAAAATTAACCGCTCACTTATAAGCCGGAATCCCAGAGATTGTTAATAACTATTCTAACGGTAATTGGGCCAAATTTATTGCTTTTTCCAGATAATCGGACACTCAAATATTCAATATGATTATTCGATTTCAAAGAACAGCCATTCTGACTCACTGCTGGATTCATCCAAACCTGTTTCAAATTCCATAGCATTGATAGTTTTAATTTTCCAACGATATAGTCCAGATGGTAAACTATATTTTTGATTACATGTGATTACACCATCTGGAAACGTACCAATAGGTTCAAAATATTCTAGTTGTATAGGTTTAATATTTGCATCGTCATACCAATGATTTATTAACCGACAAATCCATATGGTTGAATCTGTATCTAAATTATCAAGACGTATTACAAAATGATGTGACCATTCATATTTTTTTGGGTCGGCTCGATCCATCCACTTAAAAATAAAATTGCGGGTGACAGTAGTATCATTCGGTGCCAAACCAACCGGCTCACGCAGTAATCGGTACTTTAGCGTATCGGATCTCGGGCTGTAATTATCGGCATTGTCCCGGGCCCGGATATAATAATAATAATCCACATAGGTGAATACATTCTCATCAAAATATACCGTGTCTGCTCCGAAATTATTATATATATCAATCGTAGCAATTTTCATAAAGCCATTCTCGAGCATAGTGTCGGCTCGAAATATATCATAGGCCTGCAGATCGATCTCCTGGTTCGGATACCACATCAGCACGATCCGGTTCTGACCGTTGTTGTCGGCATCGATACCGCTTTCAACCCAGGCCTCCGGAGCCGTTTTTTCCACCAGTCGCGGTTCGGCTGGTGGATCGGGATCCTCAACCACCTCCGGGCAACCGCAAAAAATGGCTGCAAGAATAATCATTACAATCAATTTTGTATAATGGTGTTGTTTCATATCAGAACACCATCCCCAGTCCAATCCGATGGCAATCACCCAGATTATGGGCAGCAAAACTGTAATCCATGCGAGTCACCTTTCCCATCAACGGGAAAGCTATCCCCAATCCGCCCTGCAGTTCATTATTGAAGCTCCCGGTACGAACCATGACGCGATGCAGCAGGTCAAACTCAATACCCCAGTCAAACTGGTTTCTCACATTGTCCCGCTGGTACAAAAACAGAATATCACCCAGCTCTGGTGTTAATATCTGGCGATAGCCCAAACCAAAATTAAGTTTCGGATCAATCCGATCATTCTTCCCGCTACTCCAATATATTATTGTACCCAGGACGTCAGTGACCGACAGCCCGAAAACCATTTCGCCGATTTTTGAGTAACCGGTCAATTCGGATAAGGCTACCTCAAACAAGGCACCGAAATCGACCCCAACACCGTAAGCGCTTAGATCATGCAATTGTTTCTGGAGTAGCTTAATATTCATTCCGAGTGGTTGACGAACTGATGCCGGGCTGACATACCAACCCAAATCGATAATATATTCAAAATTTCTGGAAAGATTTAAAATTATTCCGGTTTCACGATCTTTGAAAGTACTAAAACCTTGGGCTACCATTGTCCGTATCGAATCACGTCTTTCCTCCAGATCGATGATCTGACGGATATCCGGTCGTTCCGGGATACCATCTACACTGAGATTCACAATATTCAGTCCGGCTTGCCAGTTCCTGTGCCATTGGTAGCTGGTTGTAAGAGTAGTGAAATCGGCCATCCCAAATTGGCTGGAATACATGAGACTGATTTCCGTACCACCGATAAAACCAGTAGACGCCGGATTACGCAGATATCCACTGCTATTTTCAGGTAACGCTGTCACGGCCTGCCCCA
>CAYPJE010000063.1:0-14575 GCA_964410945.1 uncultured bacterium | reverse complement strand
AAAATGAAACTTCTTATCGACTACTTCAGAAAAAAATCAATTGTGATCCAGGTTTCAACCCTGGTTTTTATGGTGCTGGTATTACTGATAAGCCCCATCTTTCTGTTTATTTATAATACCCAAAATTCGAATGTTGATCAGTCCAAACTAAATAGCCTCTATCAGGTCTCCAATTTATTAAACCGCAGTATCGAATATCCAATGATGTCAGGCGATATGGAGGCCGTTGATATAATTCTGGAGAATGCCGCCGGTGAAGAAACAGTACTGGGGATAGATCTGCTCAATATGGATCTGGAAGAGTTTACATCTACCAGGAATGAGTCCCTGCCGGTACTATCAGATGAGGGACTGATGGCAGCATTACAGAATGGTGATGAAGTAGTTGATCGCAGCCGTTATCAGCAGGGTGATGTTACCCTTTATGATCCAATTCTGTATTCGGAAGATTGTCTTGATTGCCATGATGGAACAGCCGGGGATCTAAGCGGGGTGCTGAGGACAAGTATTACCACCAAGGAGGTTCTGGTCCAGGCCAAACAGACTCGTTCGACAATGCTGCTGCTGGGAATACTATCGCTGGTGGTCATTTCTATTCTGCTGCTTATAATTATCAAGCAACTGGTTGTAAAGCCATTAAGTAATGTTATTCATTCATTGCAGGATATAGCCGAAGGTGAAGGAGACCTGACCCAAAGGTTGCGACTAAAGTCAGAAAATGAATTAGGCGATCTTGCTACCTGGTTCAATACTTTTGTCGAGAAAATTCATTCGGTGGTATCCGAGGTAAAAATCAGTGCTCAACATGTTACGTCAGCGGTGCGGCAAATATCCGCTGTCAGTGAAGAATTAGCATCCGGCTCAGAACAACAGCAGTCTCAGACTTCGGAAGTCGCCACGTCGATGGAGGAGATGGCCGCTACGATTCTACAATCCTCGACTAATACTAACAGTGCCTCCCACTCGGCCCAGAAAGCCGCCGAAGTCGCCGGTAATGGAGGTGACATTGTTCAACAGACCATTTCCGGAATGGAACGGATCAGCGAAGCAGTACGCAGTTCGGCCCAGCGGATTGAGGAATTGGGCCGGCAATCGGAGGAGATCGGAAAAATTATTGCCGTAATTGATGATATCGCCGATCAGACCAACCTATTGGCATTAAATGCCAATATCGAAGCGGCGCGTGCCGGTGATCAGGGTCGTGGATTTGCGGTCGTTGCTGATGAAGTACGGGTATTGGCTGAGCGAACAACAAAAGCAACAGCTGAAATTGCTGAAATGATTGCGGGAATCCAAAACAGCACCACGACTGCTGTGGATGCCATGAGTGATGGAATTCGGGAAGTGGATACGGGTGTCGATATGGCCGGTAAGGCCGGTGGAGCTTTGGAAGAAATTATTACCATGGTTCAGGAAGTTGATGGTTTAATCAATCAGGTGGCCACCGCTGCCCAGGAGCAGAGTACGGGCGCGGAGGAGATATCGGCGAATGTGGAAGGTATCAGTACCGTAACTAAACAATCGGCCAGTTCGGCTCAGAGTATGGCTTCTTCAGCACAGGAATTGAATCATGAAGTCGAGAACCTGGATAAACTGATTAGTCAATTCATTATTTAATTGAATGGATACCAGAAGAATTCGATGCAACTGTATGAAAGATCAATTTATACCATCGATGAATACGCTAACGAAATAAAAAACGGAATTAATTAATCTAGTACTAGCAGGAAAGAGGAAAACTGATGAGTATACTCAAAAACATGAGTGTTCAGCAAAAAATATTTGCTGTTTTACTTCCTTCACTGGCGATTATTTTCATCACTGCTACAATGATAATCTATACCGGCCAAAGGGATTTGATCACAACTACCCAGGAATCCATGATCGCCGGTACGGTTGACAAAACCGAGCAGGAATTGCAGGTCTGGATCGATGATAAAATCACTGATGCAAAAAGATTTGCCGAATTGCCGATCGTTAAGGATGCCTGTCGCGGAGTTAATCTTGATGCGGCACAGAAAATGCTGGCCGATTTGCTGGCAGTATCTAATGAATATGAAAATCTGTTTATAGCCGAACCAGGCGGGCGGCTGTATCTGGCCGGAGCAGGCCAGGCTACGATTGGACAGATTAACATAAGTAAAATCCCTGTCTATGCTGAGAATGCCCGCCAGGCCCAGGCTGGTAAGCCATGGATAAGTAATGCCGGTATGTCTCCGGCCTCCGGACGACCGGTAGCCTTGATTACAACACCGATTTTTGATGGGAATGAGGTTATAGGTATACTGGGTACACCAGTCGAATTAATGGTGTTTTCTGATAAATATATCACCGATTACAAGTTAGGTGAATCGGGATATATGTATATTATTGATCATGAGGGTCTAGTCCTGGCCTATCCCGACAAGTCACAAATCCTGTCCCTTAACCTGACTGATCATGATTTCGGATCAAAAATGCTGGCTATGAAAAACGGCCAATTCAACTATCTCTGGAAAGGGAAAGATGTAATTGTGCGTTTTAAAACCAATCCGACCACCAACTGGATGATTGCCCTGCGCCAGGAAACAGATGAGTTCCTGGCCGATGTTCGGTTCATGGGAATGGTACTTGGGTTGATCGGTGTAGTCCTGATCGCCGTTGCTGCCGTTCTGGTCTGGTTGTCAACCCGGAATGTTGTTGTAACGCTGAAGAAAACGGTGCTGATGCTGAAGGATATAGCCCAGGGTGAGGGTGATCTGACCCAGCGTCTGGAGGTTAAATCCAACGATGAAATTGGTGACATGGCCAAATGGTTTAATACCTTTGTCGATAAACTTCATTCAGTCATTGGCCAGGTTAAGACCAGTACGGAACAGGTGACAACAGCAGCCCAGGAGATATCCGCCACCAGTGAGGAGCTTGCCTCCGGAGCCGAGGAACAGCAGTCACAAACATCGGAAGTGGCCGCCTCGATGGAAGAAATGGCTGCTACAATTTTACAGTCTTCGAGTAATACCAATAATGCTTCTGACTCCGCTAAAAAGGCGGCTGATGTAGCTTCAAATGGCGGGGGTATCGTTCAGGAAACCATTACTGGAATGGGACGCATCAGCGATGCAGTTCGCAGTTCGGCCCAGCGGATAGAGGAGCTAGGTCAGCAATCTGAGGAAATAGGTAAAATCATTGCCGTGATCGATGATATTGCCGATCAGACCAATCTGTTGGCATTGAATGCCAATATCGAAGCCGCTCGTGCCGGAGATCAGGGACGAGGCTTTGCCGTTGTAGCCGATGAAGTAAGGGTCCTGGCGGAACGAACAACTAAAGCAACGGCCGAGATCGCTGAAATGATAAATGGCATTCAGGGTAGCACCAATACTGCTGTTACCGCTATGGATGATGGTATTAAGGAAGTTGAAACCGGTGTTGATATGGCCGGAAAAGCTGGTTCGGCCCTGGAAGAAATTATTGCCGTTGTGAATGACGTAGATAGTGTTATCACCCAAGTAGCCGCCGCCGCTGAGGAACAAAGTGCCGGTGCCGAGGAAATCTCTGCTAATGTGGAAGGAATCAGCACGGTTACCAAACAATCGGCCGGATCGGCTCAACAAATGGCTTCTGCCGCCCAGCAGCTTAGTAAGGAAGCTGAATCACTGGATGGCCTGGTAAGTCAATTCAAGCTTTAAAGGAGAATAAATATGAACAATGAACAAACCAGTCCGAAAGTGGCCGGAAAATACGGGGATCAACTATTGCAACTAGTCGGTTTTCGTCTTGGAGAAGAATTATTTGGCGTTGATATTCTTAAAGTCCAGGATATTAACCGAATGATGGAAGTGACAAAAATCCCACATTCTCCCCCCTTTGTTGAAGGGATTATTAATCTGAGAGGTCAAATATTACCCGTTATTGATTTAAGAAAGAGGTTTGGTCTTGAACTTACTGATCAGACAAAAGCCAGCCGGATTGTAGTGGTGAATGTAAATGACCAGAAGGTTGGATTCGTGGTGGATGCTGTGGAAGAAGTGCTGCGCGTCCCGGGGAACACGATTGAACCACCGCCACCAATCGTGGCCGGAGTTGATTCCGAGTATATTGAAGGTGTCGGGAAGTTGGAAGATACCAAAAATGGCAATGACGGCCGTTTGATGATCCTGTTGAACCTGGACACGGTCCTGACACAGGAAGAACAGGAACAGATGAAAACAGCCGTTGATAAGGAAGATAACTCCTAGCGGCCCGGAAGTCCCCAAAAAAATACTTCTGATTTAGCGAAGACCGGTGGGTTTAATTCTCGCCGGTCTTTTTTTCATTCAGTATATCTCTGACAGTTTTGGCCAGTTCTATTTTACGATAAGGTTTCTGCAACAGTTTGACACGATCCTGGTCATAGTATTTTTTAAAGGCCTGGCTGGGAGCATAGCCGCTGATGAACAAGAAACTGATTTCCGGCGATTGTTGCTTAATCATTTCGTATAGTTCAACCCCGCCAAGTTCGGGCATGACAATATCGGTTATTATCAGATCGATTTTATCCCTGTTCTTATGATAGTATTGATAAGCGGTCTTACCATTACTGCAACCGATAATGTCGTAATCGTATTCCTGCAGGATTGCGGTGGTAATTGACAGTAATTCTTCATCATCTTCCACCAGCAGGATGGTCTCTTTGCCTCCTTCGGCAGCTGACTCAACCCAGATCTCTTCCTGCTGTGTTGCCACGGTTGCGGCGGGGATATAAATACTGAATTCCGCGCCTATGCCCGGCTCACTTGTACATATAATTGTACCGTCATGTTGTTTTACCAGTCCATAGACCATTGCCAATCCCAATCCAGTTCCTTTACCCACATCCTTGGTTGTAAAAAACGGTTCAAATATCTGGTCCTGAATTGATTCCTCTATCCCGAGTCCAGTATCGGCAATTGACAGTTTGGCATAATGACCGGGGCTGAGATCTGCCTGATCATCCTCTTCGATGCTGATATTTTCAGATGTAATAATCAGTTTACCGCCATCAGGCATGGCATCGCGGGCATTGATGCAGAGATTGGTGATGATTTGTTCCAGAGCAGTGGCATCGGCGTTAATCGGATAAAGATCATCAGCCAGGTTCAGTTCAACGGCAATGTGTTCCCCAATTACCCGTTGCAGGAAACTGACGGAATGACTGACATTTATATTCAGGTTCAGTTGTTGTATTTGAAGTACCTGCTGGCGACTGAAAGCCAGTAATTGGCGGACGAGCACTGCCGCACTGTTACATTTTTCCAGAATCAGTTTTAAATATTTCTCGACTATGTCAATATCGTCTAAATTGTAAATAGCCAGTTCGGAAAAGCCGATAATACCACCGAGCATATTATTGAAATCATGTGCTACTCCTCCGGCCAGTTGGCCGATTGCCTCCATTTTCTGCGCCTGTTGCAGCTGGATTTCCAGGTGGACTTTTTCAGACACATCTCGTGATACACCCTGAACTGCCGGCCGGCCATTATACATTATCCGGCTTCCCAGTGATTCAATTATTACCTCCCGTCCGTTTTTCTTAATTGCCTTGAAGGTGTTTTGTGCCATTTCATCCTGACCCGATTCCCTTCTCTGCAGGGATTTACTGATTCGGTCCCAATCGGCGGCATTGACTAACTCTTGAACCTGTTTTCCAACTATTTCCTCGGTGTTATCATACCCGAACAGGTCTGCAAAGCGCTGATTACAGTATTGAAATTCCTGATCCTGGATGATGTAAATACCTTCCAGGCTGTTGTCCACAATAGAGCGGTATTTAGCTTCGTTTTCCCGCAGGGCGAATTCAGCTTCCATCTGTTGTGATATATCAATGATATAACCGAGATAATTTTTTACTGAACCGTCGTCGGCCCTGATTATTGTCGTATAATCCCTGATCCAGATCAGTTGTCCGTCTTTCTTCCGTATCCGATATGGGGTGTGTTCAAAACTGGGATCACCAGCATCCGCATGCTCAATAGCTTCCCGATGAACAACTTCCCAGTCTTCTTCGGGCACCAGGTCTTGATAAATAACTTCGCCGCTTAAAAATTCTTCCTCGGTGTATCCAAGAACATCAACAACATTGGAAGAAACATATTCAACTGGTTCAGCACCACTGAACTGCCAGTAGAAAATGACCACTGGTCCGCGCATGAACATTCTACGCTCATGCATTAAACTCTGGTTAAGTTCATTGACTTTATTTTCAGTCTCAACACGCCTGGTTATGTCAACAACTATACCACGAATTCCAACTGGTTTGTTGTCCTGAAGAATTAGGGATGAATATACGATTACCGGAAATCGGGTCTTGTCTTTCCGGATTGCTGTGTATTGGGAAGGAACCGAAATTTTTCCAGAATAAAGCTCTTTCAGATTATTAGCAGCCCGCTCATGATCCTGTGGGGCTATGATATCGAATATGTTAATTCCCCCTTTTAGATCACCGCGCGAGTATCCGAATTTTTCTAATGCAAAATTATTAGTATAAGTGATACGTCCTTCCAGATTGCATTCGTAACTGGTTTCCGGCATCAGTTCAGCCATATCACGAAATTTGTGCTCGCTTAATTCTAATTGTCGATAGGCCTGTTTGAAACTGCTTACATCACGAATGGTGGCAATCAGCAGTGTCTCTGTCTCAAGTACCATTCTTGATATTGATATTTCACATTCAAATTGGCTGTCGTCCTGTCGTTGATGATTCCATTCGAATTGTTGCGGTATTCCCTCCAGAGCATTATTAATGATCTTTATTGCCTTTTCCTTAGATAAAGCCCCACCAGGTTGAACCTCCGGTGATAGGTCTCCCGGAGATTTGCCGATGATGTAATCTTCCGTACAGTTGAACATCTTTAGAACGGCTGAATTACACTCGATTATTTCACTGCCACGTGTGATGAATATGCCGTCGTTAGCCATTTCAAATAAAGAGCGGTACTTGTTTTCACTGTGTACCATCGATTGTTCAACTTCTTTCCGCTGGGTGATATCTCGAATCACGCCAGTTATACCGGTTGATTCCCTGTCGACATCTACGTTGACTTCAAGTATCTTATTATTAAAATCAATTTCGAAAGTATCGACTGGATTACCGGTAATCACTTTGGAAATAATCTTAAGCAGATGTGGAATCTGGCTGGTGGAAACATACTTTTTTGCCAATGCGGTACTGTTCTGTCCAACTATTTCTTCAAGTGCAATACCGGTTATTGTGGCAAAGGCCTGATTAACATGTTGAACGATTCCTTTATGGTCAACACGGACTATACCCTCGCTGGCATTATCCAGCATATTTCTATATGAATTGACCAGGTCTTTTAACCGGGAAATGTCATCTGATGATTCTTTTACAGCGGGAACAGTTGGTTTTTCGGGGGCCATATTGATACTCGTTTAGGTTCTATCAGCCGCAAATAGGACAAATAATTATACGGAATTTCTTCCATGGGCGCGAGCATAAAGATTGTTATCAATTAACAGGTGTCAGGTAAACAGCTGGATATTATTTCTTCAGGTGGACATTTATTCCCGGGGTGGGGAATAAATATCACAAAAGACAATATATAGGTTTCCCGTATTGAGAAAAAGGGGATGGCACGTTTTTTGAACAAAAATAATATGGAAGTAATTCCGATATTAGTAGCAAGATATCGGAACCATCATAACAAATAAGAAAACCACCGGTGTAAAGTAGCAAGATCCCGGAATTTCATTTGAATAGGAAAGTGCAAATAGGAAGGATTAATAATGTCCATAAAAAACATTTCTATTAAGAATAAGCTGATAATCGGATTCAGCCTGATTTTGGCAATTATTGTAACAATGGGGTTGATGTCATATACCAAAAGCAGCCACTATGCCGAATTAGCTAACATAACCGAATTTATGATTGCTAAAGAAGTTGATCATTTTAAGTGGACTGGTGCAATTAAGGATTTATTTATCAATAATGATGAAGAACTCAATGTCCAGACTGACCACCATAAATGCGGTTTGGGGGAATGGTATTATGCTTTTATCGATTCAGAGGATTTTAAAACCCTGCCGGTGGATTTACAGGGAAAACTACTGGCGATTGAGAAACCCCATCAGCACTTGCATGAAACAGCAATCAAAATTGGTGAAACGTACCATCAGCGCCATCCGGGATTGGAACAGACGCTGTACCAGCGCCTGAACGATCACCATCTCTGGGCGTCGGATGTTGCCAAAGCAATAATGTCCGGTGAAACTGTCCGTGTCCAAACGGATCCTGCAAAATGTGCCTTTGGGAAATGGTTAAGCAGCAATGAAGTCGAAGAATTGAGTGATAAGTGGCCAGAGTTCAAACTATTAATCGAAGAACTTAAACCAGATCATGATGCTATCCATGCTTCTGTTATTGATATCAATAACGCTAGTTCGGCAGCACGTAAGAATAGTATTTATTTAACGGAAACACTTTCCAATCTTTCCCAACTTGAAGAACATTTTTCCCAGTTGATTGCCTTGGAAGTGTCTAATCAGAGGGCTTATGATAATGCCGAACAGATAATGCGGCTTGAAACAGAGCCGGCCCTGGTAGAAGTACTGGCAGTTTTTACTGAGGCATTGGATGGACTTGACCATGAAGCAGCAGCGGCCAGTAATACCATGACAGCAACAATTGTCATTGGTCTGCTGGTCAGTTTTGGCTTGGCATTATTCCTGGTTTGGTTCCTGATTCAGAATACCGTCAAACCGATCCAGAATGTGGTAAACATGATTAAGGATATTGCCCAGGGAGAAGGTGATTTAACCAAGCGGCTTGAGGTCGACTCAAAGGATGAACTGGGGATACTCTCGAAATGGTTTAATACATTTGTTGAGAAAATTCAAAATATAATTATCCAGGTTAAAGATAGTGCCGATCAGGTTTCCAGTGCCGCCGCGGAGATATCAGCTTCCAGCGAGGAAATGGCATCCGGCGCCGAAGAACAGCAATCACAAACATCCGAAGTTGCGACTTCGATCGAAGAGATGGCAGCCACAATTCTTGAATCATCCAAAAATTCCTCCAGTGCCACCAAATCGGCCAACCAGGCGGTCGAAGTAGCTCGTGAGGGCGGTGATGTCGTCGAAAGTGCTGTGTCCGGTATGAACCAGATATCAGATTCGGTACGGGCTTCCTCTGATAGAATCGAAGAGCTGGGCGAACGTTCCGAAGAAATAGGGAAAATCATTGCCGTTATTGACGATATTGCCGATCAGACCAATCTTCTGGCCTTGAATGCTAATATTGAAGCGGCACGGGCCGGAGACCAGGGTAGAGGTTTTGCGGTCGTGGCCGATGAAGTCAGAGTTTTAGCAGAGCGGACCACCAAAGCGACTGCTGAAATCGCCGATATGATTAATAACATTCAATCCGGGACAAAAATGGCGGTTGAAGCCATGTCTCAGGGAATTGACCAGGTCGACAATGGTGTCAATTTGGTTGGCCAGTCCGGCGAATCGCTGGAAAAAATCATTGGGGTTGTTTCCAGTGTCCAACAGTCGATCAATCAACTGGCTGTTTCTGCGGAAGAACAAAGCAGTGGAGCGGAACAAATTTCGGCCAATGTGGAAGGTATCAGTACGGTGACAAAACAGTCGGCTAATGCGGCCCAACAAGTCGCAACAGCAGCCGCTCAACTAAGCAGTGAAACCGAACAATTGAATGCCCTGGTCAATCAATTCAAAATTTAACTCCTAGTTGCTTACAGTGAAAAGGGGTGGTCTGACTGCCCCTTTTTTAATACCAAATCCATGAATTGTGCAAATGAGAATATTAACCAATCAGGCCAAGGGAAAGATTTTCCCCGATGGAAATTCTTTCCAGGCTGGAGTAAAACCATTTTGAATGGGATTGACCTGAAAAATACCTCAGCTGGATTGGTTATTGATTGGTATAAAAATTGAAGCATCAGGCTAATGAATGATGGAAACATACTGCCCACTGAAAATCGTCATATGGAACTACGCCTTTTCAGCGATACGATGGTCAGGACAATATCTAATACAATAACATAATCCGGGATCTCAGTAATGAGTCATATAAAACTAGTAGAATTTGAATTAAACGGACAGAAGTTTGGTGCTAACATGGATCATATCAAAGAGATTGTCCGTCTCAGCAATATCACCCGTGTCCCCCATGTTCAGGATTATGTGAAGGGTGTGATAAACCTGCGGGGGAATATTGCCTTTGCCATCGATCTGCAATGCCGATTAGGTTTAGGGAAAAACGATCTTAAACAGAATGCCCGAATTATCATTGCCAGTAAAGATGAGAACATGTTTGGATTTTGCGTTGATGCGGTAACCATGGTTCATATGCTGGATGAAAAAGAAATTGAGGGAGCATCTGAATCAGTCGCCAGTATTGACAACGATTATATTTATGGGATCGCAAAACTGGAAGAGAATCTGGTTACGGTACTCGACCTCGAAAAGTTAATGGATACCGATGGCCTGGTGTTGGACCCGGGGACGGACGTACACGGTGCATGATGAATGGTTGGTTTAGCTACACCCGGTCTCCGGCAATTTCAGGACCCGACTTTAAGTTGGCTGGCAACGATGATAAAATCGGGCAGCAATCCCAGCTTGAAATTCCAGTTGCTCCTGAAGCTGGGCGAGGTGGTGCGAACGGCGCGGGTGCGTCCACAATCAACAGTGAATGCCCTAGGTTCCAGCGATCCTGTAATTATGAAGCTGAACCAGGTAATTTCCGCACAGAATTTTATGTACCACTGGAAAAAAATAATCTTACTGGGATGTTCAGCAGGAGGTGAAGTGGCGCTGAGAACATTACTGAAAAATGTGAAATATCCGCATTTGCCGATTGTGATTGCCATGCATCATAAGCCAGGATTCAAATTTTCAACCCGCTTTGAATTGGCCAATCAGGTCAGTCAGACCTTTCTACCGGTGCGGGATCGCGATCAAATCAAGGGGGGCGACATATATTTCCTGCCATCCAATGTGGTAAATGATTTTTCCGCTGATGGTAAATATTTTTTTCAGAAACCACTCAATTACCGGCCCCGTTTCAGGCCGGAAGTTGATGTTGTCTTTACCAATGGTGCCCAACGGTTTAACTCCAAATCCGTGGGACTGATTTTATCAGGAATGCTGAATGATGGTTCCAAAGGCGTTCTCGATATGAATAAAGCCGGGGCAGATATATGGATACAGGAACCAGGCACGGCATTGTTCAAAGAAATGCCCAGTGCGGCCAAAAAGGCCTTACCTGGATCGAAGACTTTTACGCTGGCAGAGATGGGGCAGCGCATCAATAATCTGACTTCCCGGTACCTTACTTTGGAGCCAATACAGGGTTGATATGAATCTGGCAAATCATAATCCGTCAGCGGATGATAAACATGTTTTTGACGCACAGCTTGAGCCGGGGGCAAATAAAACCGAATTTTTTGATACCAATAAACTGAGTACCCAAACAGAATTTTTTCGGATGTCAAGTTTGTATAATGACCTCCAGGAAGTAATTGTACCGGAGCTGGTTAAACAGAAACAAAAGACGCATACTCCGATCAGGATATGGTCAGCCGGATGTTCTGATGGACGGGAACCATACTCACTGGCTTTGTTATTCAGACGACAGTTAGACCGGGTATATAAAGTTAATCCTCCCGCAGTGTCAATTAGAGCCTCTGATGTAGCTCCCTCACAGATCGCTGTTGCCCGCAGTGGACAGTACCTGATGAAAAATTCTGATCAGAAGAAACTTGAGGTCTATAAAGATTATGTGAATCTGTCCGATAATTCCAATACGGTTGAAATCAGCAAAAACATTAAACGAATGATCAGCTTCAATGTGGAAGATATCAGTAAGCATGAGTATCGGCAGGGATACGATATAATAATCTGCTCCCATGTATTATTGTATTATGAAAAACAATACGCGGAAAAAATTATAAAACACATTTTGAATTCACTGACAAAAACCGGGTATGTCTATTTCGAACCGGCCAACCTGAAGGTTCTGCGTTCATTAAACTATCAAAAGATTCGGCCCGGCAGTCATTTCTTCCGGGCGGGGATAAACTAGGATTACGATTGGATATGTCATTAGCACGGATGAGGATAATATGGTAGACCAAGATTCAGGTTATGAAACCGGTTTTGAAACGGGTGGTGAATTAAAATCCAAAGATGAGGAATTCGACCGCATCATTGAGAAATTCAATTCCATTGATTCTGATGATCGCCGCTGGGCAGTATATGACCTGGAGGATTATAAACCGGAAGATTGTGTCGAGTTTATTGTCAGGGCGATTCAGGATGAACACCGGGCCGTCCGTGAGGCCGCTGCGGAAGCATTGAAAACCTATCCGGCCGAGACCTGTAGCACACTGCTGGTACCTCTCTTGGGCAGCCCCCGGATTGAATTACGTAATATTACTGCCAGCGTTTTGACAGCCCTGGGCGATGGTGCTGTGCTAGCGTTGAATGATGCCCTGTTCCACGAGAATGAGGATGTGCGGAAATTCGGTGCCGATATTTTGGGTCTTAACGGTAGCCATGAAGCTGTACCTCATCTATGTAAGGCGGTTTATGATGAGGTTGATAATGTGGCTGTATCGGCCATTGAAGCCCTGGGCAAAATCGGATCGCCGGAGGCTTTGGGAACACTTTATGATATTTATGTTAAACAGCCGATTCTACGTCTGGAAACAATCGAGGCGATTGGCCTGATCGGCCAGCAGGATTCAATTCAGTTTCTATTGGGACAAATCAGGACCGAAGATTCCCTGGAACTGTATTCTATTCTTGATGCGCTCGGAAATATAGGTGATAATTCGGTTCTGTGTCCGTTAATCGAGTTATTGAAGGAAACCAGCGGGCTACTACGCGACCAGGTTTTTTGTACGCTGCTGAAAATCGGCCAGAGTAATAATCTTAATGTTTTGAACGATCTTCCATTATCTGATGATATTCTGACCGAGTCGTTTGAGTTTGATGAAGATATTTCAATTTATCTAAATCATCAGTTGGGTTTAGAGCCCTCAATTGATGTACTGCAATTTTTCTATCGCCATGCCGATAGCCTGCCGTCGGATTTACTGGTGTCTATTGTCCACGGAACACCGGGCAACAGTGAATTTCTACCGCGCATGATCTACCTGAGTGAATACAAAGATGACTGGGTGGCCTATGCCGCTACGGAAGCGCTGGCGAAATTCGATCACCTGTATTCCCGGGCGGCGGTAATGAAAAAACTATCAGCCGGTACCGGTCTGGCGGTGATTGCGGCAATTAACGTCGCCACGCAAATGGAAATTGATGGTGCCGAAGAATTGATCCGGGAATTGACCAATTCTGAGGACGAAGATATTAAAGCTACTGCCATGCAGGCCCTGGGAATGCTGGATTAAATCAGATGGTTAACCTGGTTTCAGAGGATCAAAGATATGGGTAAACAATCTCCGGAATATTATCATGATCAGGTTAGGTCACTGACCCGCCTGCCGACGTTGCCGGCGATTGCCTCCGAGATTTTGCAGATCACCCGTGATGACCGTCTGTCGGTTAGACAGATGCTACCGATCCTGGAGAAAGATCCGCCCCTGGCCATGCGGGTGATGAAAACAGCCAATTCAGCCTATTACGCGGTGCGACAGAAAGTTGAGTCGCTGGGACGAGCGGTGGTGGTCATTGGAATGGAAGAATTAAGCTATATCGCCCTCAGCTTTTCGATTATTAATACCCTTAGTCCCGATGGTGAAAACAAACGTATCAACTGGGAACGGTTCTGGCAGCATTCGATAGCCTGCGGACATGTGGCCAGGGTTTTAAACCGTCGCTATCGGTTTACCGAACAGAGTGGTCAGTATGCAATGGGGTTGATGCACGATATTGGTAAACTGGTTCTCTTCCGCCTCGATCAGGAATTATTTACCAATGCCTATAATCTGGTTCGGGAAAATCAGTTGACCAGTCTGGAAGCTGAAATCGAAGCTTTTGGAATTACACACCAGGATGTGGGACGCTGGATTGCCGAGAAATGGGAGTTACCCGACTCGCTGCAAACATCGATTTCCTATCATCACAGTCCCCTGGAAGTCGAAGATCCCGAGCTTCAGAAAGCAGTTGCTTTGATTGGATTGGCAGACAAGCTCTGTGTTTACCGGTCATTCCGTTTTGGTACGGGCTTTATTGATGATATCCCCGATTCCGATCCAGCCATAAATATTTTACAGGCTGCCGGCAGCAGTGGCCTGGAACTGGATATTGAAAGCTTGGCATTGATTATTGATGAAGAAGTGGACAGTATCAAGGAAATGGCAAAGATAATGGAAAGTCGCAAAACATCATGACAACAATGGTACCCCAGCCGACCCGACAGCCCATGAAACTCAGTCGTGAAAAATTTCATGAATTGCGTGATATAATCTATGAACGCAGCGGAATTTTCTTTGGAGAGCAAAAGCTCTATCTACTGGAAGCCCGGTTATCGAAACGTATCTCTGAATTGGGACTGGGATCTTTTGATGACTATATCAAGCTGTGTAGCGTCAGAAACCATTGGACAAATATAGGTTAAAATTTATGAGAGACT
>CAYPJE010000062.1:0-15048 GCA_964410945.1 uncultured bacterium | reverse complement strand
GCAAAATGCTTGCTGAACTGGGCGCCTATATTTTTGATGCCGATACCGAAGCCAAGAAAATTTTAGCCGATAACTCAGCGGTTCAGAATGAATTGATAGCTGAATTCGGGACTGATATTCTAAATCCGGAAGATACTATCGACCGTGCCAAGCTGGCCCGTATCGCCTTCCAGGATGAGGACCACCAGTTGCGATTGAATGCCATCATTCATCCTTTTGTCTCAGATAAATTCGATCATACCTTTGATAAGGTAACCGCTGCCGGCAAACATTCCATGCTGATACTGGACGCAGCCCTGATTTACGAGGCCGGGCTTGATCCGCATATGGATTATGTGATCGTCGTTTCTTCCTCAATGGGATTACGTATTGCACGGGCCCTGAAGCGCGGCACCCTGTCCCGCGAACAGGTTCTGCGACGTATGGATCTCCAGTGGACCGATGAAGAAAAAACCAGCATGGCTGATTATGTAATCCGCAATAACAGCACCGAAGAAGAACTGGAAAAGCAGGTTCAGGAAGTATATAATCAATTGGTCTAGACCGAAATAGAAACTAATGCGAAAAGGGTGCCTTTCAGTTGAAAGACACCCTTTTTTTCAATGAAACTGTCGTTCAGCGAATCCGTCGTCGCAAGGCGCGTGGTTTGTCAAAAACCTCCCGCAGGATGATAGCCTCCCGCAAATCATCCAGATCGTCCAGTTCCGGAAGCAGGTGGCTGTATTTGCGTTCCCGCTTGTCATAGGCATCGGTAGCACTGGATGATTTCCGTACCGACCAGTCGACATTATGTGAATCAACCTGCTTTTTAAGCGTATCCGTTTCGCGGTCAAACTCTGCTATTCGCTCACGGATCGTTTCCAGCTTGTGGTCCGGTTCGGGGGGTGGAGGTGCTGTATAGGTAACCGGCTCCGGTTCCTCATAAAGCTCCTCTTCCCCAACCAGTTCTTCCTCCGGCTCATCGCCGGGAAACTCAAAACCGGCCTCCCGGAGCATTTTGCTCAGCAGATCACTGCCACGCGGCGATGGTTTTTCAATGCTGCCGTCTTCACTGGTGTCATATTCCTGGGCACGGCGCTGTTCCCGCTGCCGTTTCTTGGCCCACATCGAAATCAGGTAGAATATTACCAGCAGAATCCAATAGCCTTGACCTTCCATGGATCAGCTAATCCTCATCTTTATGGTTTTTTTCTTCGCCTTTACCGGAAATGGCATCGCGCATATCGGTATCAGCGGCGATATTACGCATGTTGTAATAGTCAAAAATACCCAGTTGTCCCTTGCGGAAAGCTTCCGCCATCGCTGTGGGAACTTCCGCTTCCGCTTCCACAACCTTGGCACGCATCTCCTGGACACGGGCTTTCATTTCCTGCTCCTGGGCCACCGCCATTGCGCGGCGTGTTTCGGCACGGGCCTGGGCCACGCGCAGATCGGCTTCAGCCTGATCAGCCTGGAGCTGGGCACCAACATTTTTACCTACATCAACATCGGCGATATCGATTGACAGGATTTCATAAGCGGTTCCCGCATCGAGGCCCTTATCAAGAACAGCGCGGGAAATATTGTCCGGATTTTCCAGTACGGCCTTATAAGTATCGGAGGAACCGATGGCACTGACAATACCTTCACCCACACGGGCGATGATCGTGTCATCGGTGGCGCCGCCAACCAAACCGGCAATATTGGTCCGCACAGTTACACGGGCACGGGCCTTGACCTCAATCCCATCCCGTGCGACGGCCGCCAGGGTACCATCCCGGGGAGCATCGATCACCTTGGGATAGACACTGGTCTGTACAGCGGTTTTCACATCCCTGCCAGCTAGATCGATAGCTGTTGCTGTGGCGAAGTCCAGCCCGATACGGGCCTTATCAGCGGCAATCAGGGCCGCTACCACATTAGCGACATTTCCACCGGCCAGGAAATGGGTTTCCAGCATATCGGTGGTGATGCTTTCGATCCCGGCTTTGTGACTGTTAATAACCCCATCCGCCACCAGCCTTGGCTGGATTTTCCGCAAGCGCATGCGGATCAGGTCGATAATTGTTATCCGGCCCAGACCCAGACTGACTACGGCCTGGATCCACAGACCCACCGGTACGAAATAGAAAATGACAATTAAAAATACAATAATAATTGCCAGTAGTATCATTGATACGGTAGTCATGTTTACTCCTTTATTTCCAGATCAGTTTTGCGGACGACAACCCGGTTGCCCTCCACAGCTAAAATCTTTACCGGGGCATCCTTGGTTACGAACTCGCCTTCGGTAACAACAAATATCCGCTGGTCGCTAATGTTGACCCAGCCGCTGGGACGCAAATCCGTGGCCGCCTGGCCCTGTTTTCCAACCAGTGATTCCAGTCCCAGGGAAGTATCATAACCATCTTCGTGGTACTGGCCTCCCGGGGCAGTAATTTTTTTCCAGAATTCGGTCCTGATCAATATCCTGAACATCAGCACAAGTCCGATAAGACCACCGATAATACCGATCGTAATTCCTATTATAGCCATTGAATACACCTCTTGACCTACCGGCACATCCGGTATTAACAGGGCAAACATGCCCCCGAAAATGAACATCAATCCCAGCACCCCGGCCAGGCCGAATCCGGGGATCACCAGCAATTCCAGTGCTAAGAGAACCACACCGACAATAATGAACAACAGGTCGGTCATTGATGCCAGATTGACCAGGTAAGAGGCTCCCAGTGACAGGGCGATACAAACAGCCCCGAAAGTGCCCGGCAAACCCCATCCGGGACTTTGCAGTTCAAATAAAATCCCCAGGAAACCGAAGGTCGTCAGCAGTGATGCAACGATCGGATTAGTTAAAAAACGCACCAGATTCTCGGACCAGTTCTCGGAGGCCATTATGATTTTTGCATCCACAATCTCGAGCAATTCAAGTACTTCGTCAATATCCTCTGCTTCGCCGTCCACCATCTCATATTTCAAGGCCAGATCGGTGGTCAGGGTTATCAGTTTACCTTCTTTGCGGCCCTCGAGATCGGTGACCTCCACACTGTCACCATCAACAATCAGGTGGGTGAAATTCAATTCCTCATCCACCATACCCTTGGCAATATCGGTATTACGGTCCCGCTTCTCCGCCGTGGCAGCCATTTCCTCGCGCATATAACTGATCACTTTTTCACTGGCTTTCTCGCCGGACATATCCACCGCCGTGGCAGCTCCGACCGTCCCTCCGCCAGTGATGTAGATATGTTCACAGGAAAGGGCAATCAAAGCACCGGCCGAGATGGCCCGGCGGTTTATGAATGCAACGGTAGGTACTTTCGAATCCAAAATAGCGTCCTTGATCTGGGTGGCGGCATCGATCCGGCCACCGAAAGTATCGATATCCAGAATAATTGCTTCGGCACCCTCTTCTTCGGCCGTCTCAACCACCCGCTCGATGAACGGTGGCAGGCCCAAGTCAATGGTTCCACTGATCGGTACGTGATAAACGATTGGATCAGACCAGGCCAGTGAGAAAAATAATATTGGAAAGACAATACGTTGAAATAATCTCATAATAGTAAGTTTACCTGTAGATTAATTGCATGTCAATAGGAAGGCAACTGATAAAACCGGATTACTCTGTAATGGATAGCCCCTAATTTTGTTTCAAAATTTAGCTTGAATTCGGTTAAAAGCAGTCAATAAATTGGTTAGATCGACAAATGAAGACACATCATAAATATACCTACGGGTTATTAAATTTATTTGCCCACTGGCTGCGCCTGCTGCCTAATCGCTCTCGGGACCGGATTGCTATGCGGCTGGCTGGTTTTCTTTATAATTATATTCCGGTCAGGAAAACTGCGGCACTGGAAAATTTAAGATTGGCCTACCCTGATAAAAATCCCGAATGGCATATTCATACCTTGCGTCTTTCCTATCAGTTCTTTCTGAAACTGGCTTTGCTGTTTTTTGCCATTCCAGCCAAATTCAATAAATTAAAAATCAATGTTACCGGACAACATTATCTCGATGATGCCTTGTCCAAAAACAAAGGTGTGATCCTGGTCAGCGGGCATTTCGGTGCCTGGGAGGTTTTTGCCGCCTGGACCGGATACAATGGTTATCAGATAGTCCCGGTAGCCGTCAAACAGAAAAACCGGGGAGCCGATAAATTCTTCACAGAATTGCGCGGAGATGCCGGTCATGTGCCGATTTACCGCAAGGAATCACTGGATAATATGTACCAGGTACTGGCTGATGGAAAAATATTGGCCCTGGGCAGTGACCAGGATGCGCGCAGCCATGGAGTATTCGTCGATTTCTTCAATATCCCTTCCTCAACCCCGAAAGGGACAGCACTCTTTCACCTGAAAGCGGAATCGCCAATTATTTTCGGTATCTGTCACGAAGAAAACTTCGAATACTTCCTGGAGTTTGAACCTGTATTTGTATCACCCGATGATGGCGTAAAAGAGATCACGCAAAATTATACTGCCCTGCTGGAGAAACACATCCGCCGCCATCCTGAGCAGTATTTCTGGTGGCATCGCCGCTGGAAAACCAAACCACCTACGGGGTAAACCTGGTTGCGAATCTCAATCGATCATCCGGAGGCACTGGAGCAATCCATTCGCACCATTAATAGTGGCGGACTGCTGGTTTATCCCACCGATACCCTATACGGCCTCGGTGTCGATGCCACCAACGGAACTGCCGTAGATAAAATAAATGCCCTGAAAAAACGGCAGGGACCGATCAGTGTGATTGCACCCGATGTTAAAACCGCCTTGTCATGGACAAATTTACCCCATCAGGATTATAAGCTCGTCCGGCCTTACCTCGGTGGACAACAAACAGCAATTCTACCAGTAAAAACAGGACTTGTAGCTGGAAAAATCACAGGCCCGGACCTTACTCTTGGTATCCGGATACCTGAGCAGAATTTTATACTGGAACTGGCCCTGAGAACAGGCGTTCCCATTACCACAACCAGCGTAAATCGTTCCGGACAGCCACCCATGAATGATCCCGATTCCATCTGGGAAATGTTTAGTACGGAAATTGATTTACTGATCGATGGTGGTCCCCTTGCACCCAGCCGGGGATCAAAAATATTCAAATGGCAGAACAGGAGAATGATATCAATAAGATAATGGCCCTGGTGCGCATGCTGATTGCTACCCTGATCGGCCTCAGTTCCGGATTGGCCGATCAGCCATTTACGGTTGGGGAAAGACTGGATTATACCGCCCGTTTCAATGTACTGCCAGTCGGCAACGCCTCACTGCTGGTGGAAGCACAGGAAATGATCGGCGGGGTCAACACCTACCAGTTTAAATATCAGGCCCGAACCGGAGAAGTGGCCGACCGGCTCTTCAAAATCAGGGATAAAATCACCATCTGGGCGGACGACCAAAACTTCCATACCTATCGAATTAATAAAAATATCCACGAAGGCAAGCACCGCTACAAAAATATCACCCGGTTCAATTATACCGATTCGCTGGCAATCAGCAACCAGGATACAATCCCGGTCACCGACTTTGTCCGCGATCCATACTCATTGTTCTATTATATCCGAACGTTACCGATTAAAGTGGGTGAAACACTTTCATTCTCTACATTCGACAATAAAAAGCTCACCGATTTCAAGGTTATTGTAACCGGTGTTGAAAATATCTCCGTTCCGGCCGGTGATTTTTCCTGTCTGGTAGTAAAACCCTTCCGCGAACAACGGACATTATTCAAAAATCAGGGTGATATGGAAGTCTGGTTCAGTAATGATGAACTGCGTCTTCCGGTGCAGATTCACCTGAAACTGAAATACGGTACGATGGTGCTAAAGCTTAAACAGGTATCAAACCTTAATTAAATCATTATCCTTGCTGTTACCAGCCGATTGGGTATATCTTCCCTATTATGCGTATCCAAAAATTATCTCATGTAATGATTTTATATTTCCTACTGACTGCCACATTGTCGGCGCAATTCGGGGAAGTATCAACTACTTTTGATCTGCGTCTGATGCGCGAGAGCGAGCGGCAGACCCTGCTGCCACTTAAAGATGAAATCTCACAGTTTTTCCGTACGACTTCATGGGATAACGATTTTTCCGATCTGGAAATCCCGTTGCATATACAAATTATATTCGAGGGAACTGCTTCCAAGGGGGCCGAAACCACTTACCTGGCACAGATGCTGATTTCCAATGGGACCGATCAGCGTTATTTCGATAAATCGATGCAATTTACTTATAATGCCGGTACAGCCCTGTTCTACTCACCCGGCTTTTTCGAACCATTGCCCAGCCTGGTAGCCTATTATGGATATTTGGTTCTGGCCGGTGAAGCTGACACTTATGATTTCCAGGGCGGCAGCCAGTTCTATGAAATCTGTCGTGAGATTGCCCTCCGCGGTACTTCGTCCAATTATCCCAAAGGATGGACCGACCGGTTGAATACCGCCGATAATCTCAGTTCCAATGGCGGTTTACGCCAAGCCAAGCTGGCCTTTTACTATGGGCGGGATTTATTCGCACATGGCGAGCCGGAACGGGCCATTAAGCAGTTCACTGACCTGATCCACGGCCTGGATAAGGTATTTATGGAGTACGGTCGTGAACATTATACCAGTCTTTTCATGCAGGCCCACGCCCGGGAGATAGCCCACATATTAGGTGTACTGGGGCAAAAAGAATTATTACAGGATCTGCTTGAGCTGGATCCTGACAATGAGGAAGATTATAACGAAGCGTTGGAGAAAATCTAGTAGCTGAAATTAGTACTGTCCGGGCTGGCCAGCCACTCTTCCAGCGATTGAGCCACCTTATCCTTCTCCGATAACAAAGGCTGGTCTACCGGCCATTCAATCCCGATCGCCGGATCATTCCACAGTATTCCCGATTCACAGGCCTGGTTGTAAGTACCGGTGCATTTATATTGAATATCGACTATTTCGCTGGTAGCACAAAAACCACGGGCAAACCCGGCCGGCGCCCAGACCTGGCGTTTATCTTCCTCGGAAACCTCGATTCCAAACCATTTACCAATATTCGGCGAACCCTTCCGAATATCCACCGCCACCAGAAAGGCTTTACCCCGGGTAACCCGCATCAGCTTACCCATGGCCGGCTCCCACTGAAAATGCAAACCGCGAACCGTGTTGATTCGTGACCGTGAATGGTTATCCTGGACAAATTCCATTTTCATCCCGTTAGCGCTGAATTCATCCTGTCGGTAAACTTCCATGAAGAAGCCTCGGTCATCGGCAAAAACCTTCGATTCTACAATCAGAACATCGTCCAATGGTGCTTCAATGATTTTCATTGTGGTCCTATTTATTAAATACTTTTTTGAAGACTTTAATATTATAAAAATTGTCCTGATCGTAATTGAAGACCGGGCCGAAATGATCGGCCAGTTCTTCAACGATTGATTCCACTGAACCGTGGAATCTGGCACCCAGAATATCCTGTGCTTTCTGGGCACTGACCTTATAATTACGGAAATCCTGGATATCTTTAATTTCCAGTTCGACCTGAAGGTCGAATTTTTTATTAACAAAATTCCAGACGATATCGGCTACATTGCCAACCGTATAATTTCCGGAAGCAACATTAAAAACACCATTGATGGCCTGGTCGGCCTGGATGGCACGCAGGTAGGCGCCAACCGCATCCTCGATGGCAAAGATGGGCCGCCAGATAGACGGGTTGTTTACGGTGATCTTATTCTTGGTCATTGCCGACATGTACATGGTATTAACGATCAGGTCAAAGCGCATCCGGGGGCTGTAGCCGGAAACCGTGCCCTGGCGCAGACAAATGACGGAAAAATCATCATCGGCTAACTGCATGGCGCCGAATTCACCCTGCAGTTTGGAAATACCGTAAGGATAGGCACAGGTAACCGGGGAATCCTCATCGTAGAGCTGGTTGATTGTATAACCATAAACCGAACATGAATCGGCAAAAATAAAGCGTTTGACACCGGCCCGTTTTGATATGTAAGCCAGATAAGCCGGGGCCGCTGCGTTGGATATAAAATTCATGGCAGGAGAAAATTCGGCCATGGGATCGTTGGACAGGCCGGCCAGGAAAATAACCTGGTCGAATCCCTCCAAAAATGATTCCTTAATATCAAAAACATCCTGTTTGACTACCTTGACATTCTCCGGCAAGGCATTTCCAAACCAAAGTAAATCCAGGACTGTGACATCATAATTATGTCCAACCAGATTTGGGATCAGACGTGATCCAATATACCCGGCTCCACCAACAACCAGTATTTTCATTTTATCTCCTCCGGCATTATCAGCCGCAATTTGGAAAGATCAAAAGATGTATCGAAAGGAACCTCGAAAGTTACTTCCGAGCGTTTTAAGTCTCCGGCCTCTGGTTTACCCAGCTGGCAGGCTAATTCTTTTACCGATTTACGTCCGGTCCCGACATGAATGATACCCTGTAAATCAGATTTCCGTGCCAATGATAAAATCATCGGTGCAATCACTTCCACCGAATCCCGGGAAGTATACTGATCAACGAATGCTTTGGGATAGGGAAATACCGGTTCGGAAAACGTCGTTCTGATGATCAATGAATTCTCATACATCCGAACCGCACATTCACCGCCCAGTTTTGACCAGGCATAGCGGTTTTGAGGATGGACTTCATCTTCTTCTGCATAGTTGCCACGGTCGCCCCGGAATACATAATCAGTGGATATATACACCAGGCGCAGATTGCGTTCACTTGCTATAGCCACCATATTGGCAGTGCCGACAATATTTACCTGCATCGCCGTAACCGGGTCTTTGTCAACCAGCGGCGGAGACGTGAAAGCTGCCCCATGCAGGATTGCTTCCGGCTGACAGTTGTCCAGATAGGCATTCATCTGGTCAAGGTTCAGTATATTGAATTCATCCTCATCCGGTGCAATAATATCAACTGCACTTTTTCTGATGGTTGAACCCAGAAGGCCACTGCCACCGGTGAGCAGGATTTTTGAAGAGCTTATTTCCATAATTCTTTATAGGTCCGTTTACCGAGCAAAAAATAATCGATGGCCACCGAACGTTGATACATGAAGCGGTCCAGTTTATTATCGTCAACCTGACGCTGCCTCTGGATTGTATGTCGTTTACGCAGAATCGTCCCCAGATGGGTAAATATCCAGCCGTGGGCCTGGAGAATGGCTGCTATTTTACGAATATCCAGAACAACCGCTGATTTAGCTACCACGAGCATATCCAGCAGCCAGCGCATCACCAGCAGGTACGCCAGGCGGTGTGAGGAGTAATTTTTCATCATCATGAATACGCTGTTACGGTGATTCCAGTATTCTTTCTTAAAACTGGCAGCCTTGATTGTTCCACCGGCGTAATGGTAAATAACCGAATCAGTCCGGATGCGCAGCCGGTAACCCTGGATCAGAATTCGCCAGCACAGGTCAATCTCTTCCATGTGGTGAACGAAATCATCGTCCAGATAACCAGCTTCCTCAAGTACGCTCTTGCGGATCGCCATAGCTGCTCCGGAAGTCCAGAACAGGTCAATATCAGTGTCGTACTGGCCCCGGTCTTTTTCTATCGTGTAGAAAACCCGGCCCCGCATGAACGGAAAGCCGAAGATATCGATCATACCGCCGGCCGCACCGGCATATTCAAAAGCATCACGCTCGATCATATGGCGGATTTTTGGTTGCACAGCGGCGATCTTTTCATCGGACTCGAATTCTTCAATGATCGGCTCAAGCCAGCCCGGTGTTACTTCGATATCATTGTTCAGCAGCAAAACATATTTTCCGCGGGCTTCCCTGATTCCAAGATTGTTTCCGGCGCTGTAGCCGATATTTCCACCGCTGTTCAGCACACGGACCTGGGGATAACTGGATTCTACAAAGGCAATACTGTCATCGGTGGAGGCATTATCCACCATCAATAGTTCAACTTGCGGATAGGTCGATACCAGCAGGGAATCGAAACAATCCTTCAGGAAATGCTTCCCGTTATAATTGAGGACAATGACCGATATCAGGGGACCGTCAACCATACTTGTCAAAACCGTTTAAAATCGACAACTGAAAAGTTCAGTTATTGATCCTGTTTCTCCCTTCTGAGCTCTTCCAGCATCCGGCGGGCATTATCATCCTGGGGATAATTGCCCAGCCAGGTAAGTAGAACATTCTCAGCCTCATCGTATAATCCCATCTGCCGGTAGGCCTGGAGTAGTACACCTACGATCCGGGGATCATTAGGTTTATCATCGTACAATTCCTCAAATAATTCCCGGCTGCGCTGATACTCATTCAACTCCAGGTAGGCCAGTCCGAAATCAATCCGGTTCTGAATCGATAATTTGGGATTTCCCATCAACTCATCCAGAATTTCACGCATCCGGTCTTTTTCGCCAATCGCCCCGAACAACCGGCCGTAGTGCAGATACAGTTCCTTGGAGGTCATGGGAATATTATTAATCGGGATCTGCTCTTCCATCCGGTTCAGAACCGACAGTATTTCACCGCGCATCGCTTCCAGGCTGTCGGCGCTCAGCAGGCCTTCTTTCTGGTAATCCAGATAATCATAATATTTGGAGGCGGCCAGCTGCATATAGGCGCTGCGGTAATTCTGGAGCAGTTTCACAATATTGGGATTATAATAAACATCGGGATTATCCAGGTTCCGGAACAGGTAGCCGGGCTTATATTCAGTGGACCATTCATCGAGCTCGGTCATCAGATTGATCTCCATTTTCTCAAGATCAACATTTTCCGATTTATGGGAAACCAGGTGGAAGACAAGACCTTCCATTTCAAGGAATTGGTCCAGCCCGATACGATTATCCGGCGATACGGTAACAGCAAAATAAATCGGATTGCGCCAGGCATTATCACTGATAATCCGCATTATCATCAGATCCTGGACCTTAATGGCGGCATTCATATAGGTCGGTTTCACAGTCCACTCAATGTAGCCATCGGGATTGAGGGGATCGTTGGCCACCGGAATACGGATATTCTGGGCCCGCCAGCCTCGTACTTCAACCTGATCGATCTGGCTGTCGGTCATACGGATAAAACGCTCTCCCGGAGGACGTACATCGCGCATCTGCTTAATATACCAGGGCGTGTTAAGCAGGCTGAGATTGACGATAGTAACATCACGGCGCAGGTTTTCCACCTCCTGCAGATACCAGAGCGGGAAAGTGTCGTTATCTCCGTTAGTAAAAATTATACCGTTCGGTTCACAGGACTGAAGCAGGTTATAGCTGTAGTCCCAGGCTACTGAATTACCGGTCCGGTCGTGGCTTTCATAACTGGCAAACAGCATAACACCAGGGACAGCCACCATTAAAACTACGGTTGTGGCCACCATCAGCCGGTGACCAAGTTCACGGTCTTTAAAATATTTTTTTACCCATTCGGTGACAGCTGCGGCACCCACGCCGATCCAGACGGCAAAGGCAAAAAAGCTGCCTACATAGGAATAATCACGCTCCCGCGGCTGGGGATTGTCCTGGTTGATATAGAGAACAATTGCCAGGCCGGCCATGAAGAACAGGGTCAGAATGGAAAAAGCCTCCTTCCGGTCACGCTGAAAATGGTATACCATTCCGAATAACCCCAGTAAAAAGGCCAGCGGCAAGCCGAACTGGAACCAGTCCACTCCATCCTCATTGGCATTAGCCCCGAACGCGGTTATCAGCGGTTCGGTTGAGGGTCCCCGACCGGCAAACTGCCACAGGAAATAACGCCAGTACATTTTCTTGACCTGGTAATTCCAGAAGTATCCCCATTGCTGAGATACGTCATGTAACATGTATTTACGGTCCTGTTGGGATGAAAATTCCCGCCCATTGGCAGGCATTCCAACTACCTCCTGTTTCGGTGGCAATTCGGTATATCGGCGCGGTAAGAAGAAAAAGGCGCCATACTGTTCACGCTCCAGGTAGGATATGGCCCCCTGGACCGTCTCCGGATTGTTCTCGTCGATACCGGGATTCTGGTTGGAGCGGATAAAGATCATGGCATAGGTCGAATACCCTACCAGGATTAAAACAACCGAAGTCAGGGCCAAAGAAAATATCCGGCGCTTATTCTGAATCGCCCATACCGTTCCGACAATCACCGCCGTTATAACTACGGCAATACTGATCAGACCGAATTTACCGGCGATCCGCGGCAGGCCCTTTATGATTCCATTATGAATAATCAGGAAGGTGATTCCGGTGATGGCAACCGTGATAAAAAATGATTTCCAGTCAAATTCCTGCTTGCGGAAATAGATGATTAGCGCAATAAAAGGCAGGGCCAGCAGGTTCAGTAAATGGAGACCGGTGGCCAGTCCGATCATGTAGGCGATAATCAGGATATAGCGCTCATTGCCCGGTTGATCGGCTCGTTCGGACCAGTGCAGAACCAGCCAGACCACAATAGCAGTGAAGAAGGTACTCAAAGCATAGACTTCGGCTTCAACGGCATTGAACCAGTGGCTGTCACTGAAGGCAAATGCCAGGGCTCCCACCAGCGCTCCACCGAAGGCAATGATGGCATCACTGTTGGATTTGATCTCACCGCGCCAGTGTGTTATAACCTTGACGATTATAAGGTACAGCAGCATGACTGCTACGGCACTCATCAGGGCTGAACTGATGTTGATCCGGTAGGCAATATCCGGGCTGAAGGGCAGCATACTGAATATGCGGCCAGCCAACAGGAACAACGGGCTTCCCGGCGGGTGAGGTACACCAAGTGTATAGGCAGTGGCGATAAATTCGCCACAGTCCCAGAAAGAAACCGTTTTGGCCATAGTGGCAAAATAGATAATGAATGAAAATACCAGACTGAACCCGGCGATAATTCGGTTCCAGCGTAAATATGAATTACTGATCACAATTATTCCTCGGAGTTGGTTTGAGAGGCTTCACCTTCAGTTTCGGCAGACTGTCCGAATGCTTCCCCCCGGTTGGTTTCAGTTACATAGTTCAGTTTCAAATCACTGATAACCTTGGACAGGTACTCGGCTTCCCATTCAGCCAGACTGGCGGTAAACCGCTCCTGCAGCATTTCCAGCATTTCAATCGAAAAAGCAGCCTGTTTGGGATTTGGTTCCAGTTTGTCGCTGACCGGGTTCTTCATCTTGCCCATGGATATCCAGGCCCCGGCCGAATAGGAGGTCACCAGCTGTAAAAATAACTGTTCCTGTGGTGTGGGATTTTCCTTTGACATAATAGTCTACCGAATTAAACGAATTTTTGACTTATTGTTTCATTAATAATTAAGCGGTCGAAATTAACCCCGTAAATGCCATAAAACGTAGTGATTCTTGACGATCGTGCCAGATTCAAAATCAGGGTAGCAGACTGGCGAATTCCTCCACTGATAAGGTCTCGGGGCGGCGGGTTAATTCCACTTTGGATAACCCCTCTTCCGCCAGTTGAAACCCGGCCAGGGAATTCCGCAGCATCTTCCGCCGTTTGGAAAAGGCCGCTCCCACCAGCTTTTCAAAACGCTCGAATTTCTCATCGGGAATGATCGGTTGATCCAGCTTCTTCAGGGCTACAAAGGCTGAATCGACTTTTGGCCGGGGAATGAATACGGACGGCGGGATTGTAAAACAGTAATCCACTTCCAGGAAGGCGGAAATCATAACCGTAAGCCGCCCGTAGGATTTCGATCCGACGGGGGCGGTGAGGCGCTCGGCCACTTCCTTCTGCATCATTACAAACGCATCGTTCCAGTGCCGGCGCTGCTCGATCAGCCAGAACAGGATCGGCGAGGTTATATTGTAGGGGATGTTCCCGATCACCCGCACCGGTGTTTTAACCGGCAGGGTATCCAGCTCCAGCCATAAAACATCGCCATGAATGAAATGACAGACGGCCAGGCTTTCCCGCGTTTTCAAGTATTCAACCAGGCGGGGGTCGATCTCGATGGCCGCCACCTCATCGGCTTCCGGCAGCAGCAGTTCGGTGAGGGCGCCCTCGCCGGGACCGATCTCCAGAATACGGTCCTCCGGGCCGGGGTTGACCGTACGGACGATCCGGTTCAGCAGGTTGGTGTCGGCCAGGAAATTCTGGCCCCATTTTTTACGGAAGGTGTGGGTTGTCAATGTTCTGTTTCCAATTTGATCGTGTCCAGAGGGCTTTTAATTCTATCCCAGGAAACGGTAGTCATGTGGGTATAACGCCGGGTAGTTTCCAACCTTTTATGTCCCAGCAATTCCTGAATATATCTAACATCGGTACCATTTTCCAGCAAATGGGTAGCAAAACTATGGCGCAAAGTATGTACGGTAGCCTTTTTCTTTATACCGGCTTTTTTGATAGTCCGGCGCATAATTGCCTGCACCGAAGTCGGGCTGTAGCGTTTTCCGTTCTGTCCTTCAAAAAGAAAATTTACCGGATGATACATATTGATATATTCCATGAGTATCGTTTCCAGCTTATCTGACAGTAGAGCCAAGCGATCCTTCTTTCCTTTTCCCTGTCTTATATAGATCACCTTACGATCATGGTCAATATCACAGGTTTTCAGATTCAGGCATTCACTCAATCTCAATCCGCCAGAGTAGATTGTCATCAATATTGCTTTATGCTTCAGATTGGCAACTGATTGAAATACAGAAGTTACTTCTTCTTTTGACAGGACGACGGGTATTCGCTGCTCGGATCGAAAACGAATTTCAAGAGAGGAAGGAATATCCTGATGAAGTATCTCTGCAAACAGAAATTTGAGAGCAGCAACTACTTGTTTCATTGTTGATAAGGAAATTTTTCTGGTGTTTTTTAAATAACTTAAATATTGCTCCAGGATATTGTTTGTTATATCTTTTACATGATTAGACAATAACCAATCAGCAAATTGCTTGATTGCGGAGAGGTATGAATCAATTGTTTGCTTACTATAATTACGAACCGACAGTTTGCGGTATGATAAATCTAATAGCTCTGCTTTTCGCATGATATTCCGGTTATTGCGCAACCCAAACATAATACAAAGGCCATTTATACGCAATATTGCGTATAACACACGTTAGGCAGCATTTATCAACGTAGAGTAAACTTAACCAAAATAGAATTAAATA
>CAYPJE010000061.1:0-15272 GCA_964410945.1 uncultured bacterium | reverse complement strand
CCCCTATTCTCCCACTATGTAAAATATTCCTTGAAACATAATACATTCTGAATGAGTACCACATTATGGTACGATTGAAGAATCTCTGACATTTGCTTGTACTAAAACCTTTGCCAGAGATGCTTCGACAAGCTCAACATGACAATTAAATATATTTACTTCCAATTTCACGACTTGGTAGAATTCTCCCCAGTGGCAGAATATCTCGCTTCTGTCTTACCTTTTGGTTTGAACCAGGCGGCCAACCGTTTGAAAAATCCTTCTTTTTGTACTGGTTCGATTGTCCCCGCCAGGGTCCGGGTTAATTCATCGATCCGGGCCTGCTGGCTCTCCTGAACACTTCGTAAATCTTCATTCATTAATTGTAATTCTGAAATCATGGCCTGCTGTTCTTTCATGGCATTGATCAACACCGGCGCCAGTCCCGAATAGTTGACTGACAGGTAGGCATCTTCGCTCTGATCGGCTGCGACCAACTGCGGAATCACTTCTTGCACTTCCTGGGCAATGAGACCAACCTGCTCATTTTTCATATCGTGGGGTTTGACCTCATTCCAAAAAAAATACTTGCCGTCTAACTGCAACACCTTCTCCAGGGCCGAATCGATAGACTGGATACGCTCTTTCAAACGCAGGTCGGAGTTCTCGGTCAGTGTGCCGGCAATGGTCATATTACCGTTTTTGAGTAATGTCAGGGCATCTGAAAGGGTATCGCTGGCGCTACCGTTACCACAGACAAACAGCGGATCGGTACTTACCCAGCTATCGGTGGTACCGGTTTCGGTATTATACTGGCCAATCACAAGAGAGCTTTGCGCCTGGGCGGTTGTACGATATCCCATGGCGGCGGAGAATTTCCCGCTGGCTTCTGTTTGAGACCCCAGCGCGGTGGAACTAGCACCGCTGGCTTCTGTACCGCTTCCCAGCGCGGCGGAATCTTCTCCACTGGCGGTTGTGGTTTGTCCCGCCGCTATAGATTTATCTCCACTGGCAATTGTCTGGTTCCCCAGCGCCGTGGAACTAGCACCGCTGGCGATTGTTGCGAGTCCGAACGCGGCGGAAAAAGTACCGATATTTGCGTCATCCCATTGTGTACTACCCGAATATCCCGCCCTGAAGGCGGCTTTCAGGGAGTAAAAATGCATCCGGGTGCCGGTTCCCAGGTTCAACGCTGTACCGGAATTATAGGTACCCTGCACCAGCAAACCTTCGGTGCCGCTCACATGCAACTGGGTAGTGGGACTGGCGGTACCAAACCCGACCTTGTTATTGGCGGCGTCAATGTGCAGCGTTGTGCCATCGATGCTGGCATCGCCGTCACCTTCGATCACCATCAATTCCGTAGCGGCGCTGTTTTGAAACGATATGCCGTTACCATCGGCATCAGTTCCGGCCGATTTGACGGTAACATCAGCAGCAATAAGAAGGCTGAGGTTCAGCCCGAAGCTAATTACATAATAATCCCATTTCATTACATTCCTCCCTTGTGCCTAGATTATTACTGATTCCAATTATGGCGGGCTACAAATGAAACCTCCCCGCTAACTACAGAAAATTTAATAAGATTGGGCATACAACACCATACAATATTCCTCTCTGGTTTTTATCATACTATGTACATCATAACCGGTCAACGCACTCCAATTATTCCGGAACCAAATCCTCCCTGGCGTCATTGACTAAACAAAATCACCCGCCTTCATACCGGCAACCAGAACTACGATGTGGTCATCCGCCGGAAGATCCAACAGAATTGGGATTCTTAACCAAGGGCGGGTAAATTAGTGGTTGCCCGAAAGGGGGCTGCGCCAACAAATTCGGCACTGCTTTTTCTGGAATTTTGTACTAAAAATATATTGAGGGAGCTACAAAAGTGATTCGTGTAGAGAACCTTGTGAAGCATTACGGCGATGTCAAAGCCGTACGCTCGATCAATTTCGAAGTCAGGGATGGAGAAATTATCGGTTTTCTGGGGGCCAATGGCGCCGGAAAATCAACTACCCTGAAAATTATCACCGGGTATTTATCACCCACCGCAGGAAATGTTTTCGTCAATGATATGAATATCCGCGAACATTCCCTGGAGATACGTAAACAGATCGGTTATCTGGCCGAACTCAATCCGCTGTATCTGGATATGAAAGTCTACGATCTGCTGGAGTTCACCGCCCGGATTCGCGGAATCGAAGGCAAAGATTTCCGCACGGCCCTTAAAAAAGTAATCGATCAATGCGGCCTCAGTGGAGTACTGCATCGTACGGTCAGTGAATGCTCAAAGGGCTACCGCCAGCGGATCGGACTGGCCACCGCCATTATCCACGATCCGCAGATCCTGATCATGGACGAGCCGGTAACCGGGCTGGATCCTAACCAGATTGTAGAAATCCGTGAACTGATCAAGGAACTGGGCCGGGAGAAACTGGTGATCATATCCAGTCATATCCTCCAGGAAATAGAGGCCACCGTGGACCGGATAATCATCATTCACGAAGGTGAGATCACCGCCGACGGTACCAGTACCGAGCTGATGGCCGGTTTCCGGGGCCAGACCCAACTGACTCTGGTAGCAAAAAACACCAGTGAAGAAAGTTTGGTTGCACTGAAGGATGCGGCACCGGAAATTAATATTGCCAGTAATACGGCCAGTGATGGACTGGCAACTCTGGTAATCGAGTACGACAAAGCCAGTGATCCCCGGGAAGCGATATTCAAACATGCGGTAAAGTCGAAATGGATTGTGCTGGAAATGAGTACCTATAAGACCCAGCTGGAAGACATCTTCCGCAAGCTGACGGTGAAGGGGGGCGGCGATGCATAATGTAAAAGTACTGTTCCTGAAGGAATTGAAATCATATTTCAACAGTCCCATGGCCTATATCTTCCTGGTGCTGTTTGCGGTTTTCAATGCTTATTTTTTCACCAATACATTCTTTTTAATCAATCAGTCTGACCTGCGTTCACTGTTTGGAATCACACCGCTGATCTTCCTGTTTTTCATTCCGGCCGTGACAATGAGCCTGATTGCCAGGGAAAACAGCAGCGGAACCATGGAAGTCATTTCCACCCTACCAATAAGTGATTCGGAATTTGTCACCAGTAAATTCCTGGCGGCGCTATCCCTGGTCGCGATTGGCCTGGGTTTCACCCTGGTGCATTTCTTTACCCTGGTGGCCGTCGGGTCCAATATTGACTATGGTGCCATACTCTGTGGCTACCTGGGCTTGCTGCTGGTTGGCGGGCTGTACGCGGCGATCGGAACCTTCAGCAGCGCCATTACCGACAACCAGGTGGTGGCATTCATAATCGCCATAACAATTGTGCTGGTATTTTTCCTCCTGGACAAACTGCTGATCTTCATGCCTACCGGTTTAAGTGGGGTGATTCAATTTATCAGTGTGGATTATCACCTGTCCAATATCTCCCGCGGGGTGATCGATTCCCGGAACCTGATTTACTTTGGAACCATGATCGGATTATTCCTGCTGGTCACTGTGCGAATCCTTGAAATGCGGAAATGGAGGTAAGTTATGCCAGTATATAACAAACGCAGTTTTACCCTCTATATCCTGGTTGCGATAGCCGTGGTGATAGTTGTCAACCTGGTCTCCCGTAATATTTTCTTTCGCCTGGATTTCACCGACAACAAGATGTATTCCCTTTCACCATCCAGCAAATCGGTGGTGAAAAAGATCGATGATATTCTGACCCTGAAAGTATATTTCTCGGAAAATCTGCCTGGTGAATATGGAAACAACCGGCGCTATCTGCAGGACATTCTGGAAGAATATGCCGCTTTTGCCAATGGCAATATCCGTTTTGAATTCTACCTGCCGGAAAATGACGAACAACTGGAGCAGGAAGCCCAGAAATACGGTATCCAGCCGGTTCAATTGCAGGTTATCGAAAATGATAAGCTGGAGATCAAAAAAGTATATATGGGCATGGTCCTGTTGTACGAAGACCGGAGAGAACCAATTCCGATCATTCAGACCACCACCGGCCTGGAATACGAAATTACCACCAAGATCAAGAAACTGGTGGACACCAATAAACGGACGGTCGGTTTCGCAACATTCACCGGACAGACACCTAAAAACCAGAATCTGACCCAGATCCTGAGTGAATCCTATAATGTGCAGCCGGTTGATCTAAGCACTGATATTCCCGCGAATATCGACCTGCTGATGGTAAACGGGGTCACAGATTCAGTCGATGTGGATGAGCTGGTACACCTGAATGATTTCCTTGGCCGCAGTGGTAATCTGTTTATCGCCCAGGGACGGGTGACAGCCAACCTCCAGCAACAGACCGGTACGGTTATCAAGTCAAATATTTACGATCTGCTGGACCGGGCAGGATTACATATCAACGAAAATCTGGTGCTGGACCGGATCTGCGGTCAGGTCTCAGTGATGCAGAACCGCGGTATTTTCCGGATGAATACAGCCATGGATTATCCCTTTTTCCCGCTGGTCAGGGATTTTACAGATCATCCGATTGTCAAAAGCCTGGAACAGGTACGAATGATCTTCCCAAGTGAAATTGCCTACGATCCGATTCTGGATACACTGGGTACAGCAGCACCAATCCAGCCCCTGTTGTCTACTTCACCATACTCGGCCATAATGGAAGGCTTCTTCCAATTATCACCGATCCAGAACCCCGCCTTTGAACAGCTGAATCAGCCCGGTAAACTGGTGGCGGCTCTGGCGAACGTAGACGCTCCGGTGAGCGGGGCGGTGGGACAAATATTGTTGGTCAGCGATTCGGAATTCCTCTCCGACGATGCCGGTGGTTCGGTCCCTGAGAATATCATATTTGTACAGAACGCCGTTGATTATCTGTTGGGCGACAGTGAACTGGTACTCCTCCGTTCGCGGGAAATTACTACCCGTCCGTTGGAGGAAGTCGATGACGCTGCCCGTGCCCGGTTAAAATGGATCAATCTGCTGCTGCCGGCCCTGCTGATCATCGGGCTGGGAATTTACCGCTGGAAGCGGGAAGACCAGCGTGCAAAAACAATTGAGGAAATCTATGGGTAAGAATACACGCACCTTAATCATCATAGCAGTGGTCATTGTTGCAGCCCTGGTCTTTAATCAGTACTGGCAGGAACGTTACACCACCAGTTCTGAGGTGATCTTCGATGGAGATTCCGATCAGGTCACCAGTTTCACTGTAAATAAAAGCGGATTGGAAATTTCGTTGGTCCACGATGGGACAACCTGGTCGATCGCCGGGCATGATACCCTGGAAGTCCGGCAGAACCGGTTAGATAATCTGTTCAACAATGTCCTGACCGTAGAACACGAAACAATGGTATCCAGAAATCCGGAAAAATGGTCTCTGTATTCCGTGGATGATTCTTTGGGAACACGTCTACGGCTGTATGATGTCAAAAATAAATTACTCGGCGATTACTATTTCGGACGGTCAAAAACCGACTGGTCGCATAATAATTTTCGCCAGGGCGGCGAGGACGAGGTCTATTTGACCAGTGCCAACGTGCTCTACCATCTGAACGCCACCTCCACCTTCTGGGGTGAGAAACCGAAACCACCGGAGCCGGACACAACCTCAGTAGCACCCGGAATGCCGATTGCAGAATAAATTTTAACAGTATCAATCGATTAATAAAACAGGCGCAAGTGATCTTGCGCCTGTTTTATTTGGAACCATATATTTTATAACATCGTAAGCCAATTAATGAATAAAACTGGATAGATCCGATGGATTTGAACACATCCCTGAAAATTTTAGAAACGGCTGGCACAGCCCAAAATAGAAAAATTTATCGTCGCCATGGAGTTACAGAACCACTCTACGGAGTCAGCTATGCCGACCTGGGAAAAATCACCAAACAGATCAAAACCGATCATTTCCTGGCGATCAAACTTTGGGAGACCGGTAACCACGATGCCCGCATATTGGCTACGATGGTGGCTGACCCAGGGCAGCTGACTTCTGAACTTATCGATTGCTGGGTCCTGGATTTGACCAATTACGTAACAACCGGCGCCTTTGCCAAACTGGTGGGGCAATCAGACTTCGCCGAAAATAAAATGCTGAAGTGGATAAAATCAGCTGAAGAATGGATCGGCCGGACAGGCTGGTTACTACTGGCCGGTATAGCCCAGGATGAAAACAATTTCAGTGATGATTATTTTGAGGCTTACCTGCAACCGATAGAAACCGGGATTCACTCAGCACCGAATCGAGTCCGCGATGCGATGAACTCGGCCCTGATAGCTATCGGAATCCGAAATCACAATCTGAAAGCCAAAGCACAAACACTAGCTAAGCAGATAGGGAAAGTTGAAGTAGACCATGGCCAAACCGGATGTAAAACACCGGATGCCACCCAGTATATCGATAAAACCTGGGCGCGTAAAAATAAGGCTTAAATAACCATCGGATTTAAGCATCGCAATGCTGCCAATCCTAAATTAAATTGATACCGGGCAGATCAGAATAATTCACAGTACCAAACAATAATGAGTACCCGAATTATCATCTACTATCTTTTGTCGATCATAATTATGGTCTTCTATGGCGGCGAAGTTTGTCCTTTTATTGATACCTTAACCTTATGGCGCTGGGGACAGGTATTGGCAGTCTTTTTCGGATTGATGTTCGCAGTCCGTTTCTGGATAATTAAATACAAAGTCGATCAGGCCGATTTATATCTGCGTCCCCGTAAACAACTGATCTGGGAACTATTGATTTTCATTGCCGCCGGTGTAGCAATCGCAGTCTACAATCATTTCACATTTACCTTTCCACCACTTGGTAGCGGTGGCAAGGTGCTCGTTGGAACATTGACCCTTGGTTCATTCCTGTCCATTGATATGGCCCTGGAACGGGAGCGTAATATTCTGCTTAAATCCCGACCGGAAGATATTCGATTGACGCATTCCCATAAATTCTATTCCGTCACCAGGAAATTTTCTCTGATGGCAATACTGGTATTTACCTTTATCACGGCCGTCATGCTTCTGGTGCTTGGCAAAGATCTGTATTGGATCGCGATGATTGGCGAACAGGAAATGGCCCGAGCCCGCCGGGCGGTAACAATAGAAATCATATTTGTAATTGGTATTACAACCGTCCTGGTACTTAACCTGATATATTCCTATTCGAGAAACCTGAAACTGTTTTTTGGCAATGAAACCCGTGTGCTTGATGAAGTAAACAAAGGCAATCTGAATGGTTTCGTACCGGTATTGAGCAATGATGAATTTGCCCTGATTGCCGACCATACCAACACAATGATTGAAGGTTTGAGGGAAAAGCGAAAGATTAAAAACATCTTTGGGAAAGTGGTCAGCCATCCGGTGGCCAAACATCTGTTGAGTATGGATGAGGACGAATTGAAGCTGGGGGGCAAACGGCGAGAACTGGTCATATTAATGTCAGATATTCGCAATTTCACAACCCTGACCGAATCCACCGATCCGGAACTGTTGGTCAGTGGATTAAATACCTATTTCACTGATATGATTGAGATCGTTCGTGGGAACCAGGGTTTTGTAGACAAATTCATCGGGGATGGGATTTTAGCCGTTTTTGGTCTCAGCGATGAAGAAAATGCCATCGCCAATGCTGTCAACGCCGGCATTGGAATGTTGAACAGGGTTAACGAACAAAGAAAGAATTACAGTTATCCGATTGAAATTGGGATTGGTATTCATTGTGGTGAGGTCATCGCTGGAAATATCGGTTCCATGGAACGCCTGGAATATACCGTTATCGGGGATGCTGTGAATGCCGCAGCCCGGTTGGAGGGCTTAACCAAATCTCTACAATCGCCGCTACTGATTTCAGCCCAGGTACTTGAGGGGTTACCGGTCCATCTGGCCGAATTACCCTGGACCCATTTCGGTGATCAGGCTTTGAAGGGGAAAACAGAAAAAATCGATGTTTACGGGCTGGATCAGGTATAAACAACGGATTTTGATATCTATTGGGATTTCGGTCTGTTAAATTTAATTTTCGACCGCTCTTTTGGAGCCATTTGCGCCAGTAGCTCAGTTGGTAGAGCAGTTGACTCTTAATCAATTGGTCGGGGGTTCGAGCCCTCCCTGGCGTACTAATAAGCCCTCTTTATGAGGGCTTTCTTTTTCAGGGGGTTCCCTGCCCGACTGACTGTGTCAGCGGTCAGGCGGGGAGCCCTCCCTGGCGTACTAAGCCCTCTTTATGAGGGCTTTCTTTTTCAGGGGGTTCCCTGCCCGACTGACTGTGTCAGCGGTCAGGCGGGGAGCCCTCCCTGGCGTACTGGAAACCCCTGTTTCAGCAGGGGTTTTTTATATAAAAAAATCAATGATCAAATTGGATCAGTTAATACCCGGGGTTCAAACACATGAAACTCATGTAAATAATCCAATCCTGTGATAGTATTTATGATGCATGGGTTTTGAGCATCCTCAATATCCACAATAATCAATGATGTCTCATCATGGAGGATGGCATAGTGACTGAAAAATTCCCATCCGATGGACCTGGATAACGGGGAAATATTTAATCTTGAAGTCAGTACTGGATCTACCGGAATTGAAACGTCATAGATATTTAATGTATCATCAATGCCAGTGAAAAACAGGTCATTATACAATCCAAGATACCACCAGTTACTACCGGGAAGTTGAGCCAGAACTTCAAGATTATCCGGATCATGGGCATCAATTATACGAACAGTGTTTTCGAAATCTTCGGTATATATTATTTTATCAGCAACTTCAATAAGCTGTTGATATACCTGCCAATCTACATGGTTTTGGTGATATACCGGATTGGTCGGATCGTTAAGATCAATAATATAAATACTTTTACTCGAATACTGTTTGAAATAGACATGTTTGTCATAAAGTGCCGATTCCCAGAATTCATAAAAATAGGGGCCAATCTGACCATAAGTCTGTAGATTATACGGATCGCTTACATCAGTGGCAACCAGGCCATACTTAAATGATGTAATTAGTAGTGGCCATTCAAGGTTGAGGGGGATTGGTCTAAGATTAAAACTGAAACTGATACTATCTAAAATAACCGGATTTAAAATGTCACCAAAATCATAGCAATACAAACGTGTATCGGGATTTTCATCAAAAGCGTATACATAACGATACGAATAGGTTGTAAAAACTTCGGCGAATGGAAAATCCACTTCAAAAATCAAAGGTGAATATGGATCAGTCAGATCAATAATTCGATTATAGCACAGTCCGTAAACAACAGGAGCATTACCAAAGAAGGCAACGATTTCCATATCATCTTCGACAACAAACTCAACAACATCTGTATCGGGATTGCTATCTATACCATACCAGTGTGAAAAATCATAACGCCCTGCTGGCTGTGCTGCTAATGTGATCGTGTCTCCCATCACCACCGGATTCTCGAAATCAGTTATAACATTACCGGAATTTTCCGGACTGATTGATACAAAAATATAACAGTCATCATTTTTGGGAATATCATTCCACAAACAAGAACTGATAATCAGAACTGAAACAGAAATAATTAAATAAAGTAATCTATTCATTCCCATCCTCCTGTAATGAGATAACCTGCTGTAAAATCTTGATTACTCCGGCACCTTCGAACGGGTCATCGCCGTGGTGACAATATCATAAAAACCAGCTCCTGATTTGAAGAATAATTCGATATGTTCATCGTAGGTCAAGTCGTCATTACGGTGAACGGCGGCGCTGTTCAACTGGAAATCACCAACACGCAGTGTCGGATAGGTATCGTATACCAATTGTGGTAATTCCGGTAATTCGATTGACTTCAGATCGGTATAGATCGTCCAGATGAATTCCCGGTCATTTTCATCGAAATATCCCAGATGGTAGGATATCTGCGTGAAATCACCGGCAATAAAGAGTTCGGGATGGGTAGGACTGGTATCATCGAAGATAAAATCCACATCCAGCATTTCAACTTCAGATGGAATTTCACCCATACAGGACATATACCAGTAATCACTGTAATCAGCACCCGGTTCACTGACATAGGCGTAAGTCCGGTAATCAGTAAACAGGCTGGCCGGGTAATAGATTTCCATGATATTAGTGCTGTAATAATAAGATTGATCCCGGTGAACCTGGTAATAACCATTATAATAACTGTCACTGAATCCCCGCACCGATAGATAGGTGGAGTAGTTCAGATCGGGTATTGTTATTGCCTGGGAATTCATGGGCATAAGATTCTGCAGGTCAATATCAGCTGAACCTCCCGGCAGTACATTTTCATGCCAAATATACGAAGGACCGTAGTCGTCGGTGTTTATATTCACAAAAATATTGTCGGTCGTTGAGTATAAAGATTTATTGATTTGCGATGGAATTATCCCAGAGGTCGAACCGGTATAAGCGGCCTTGGAGGACACCCAGTATCCGTTGTGATTTGGAATATTAGTGAAGGTCAAGTCCACCGAACCCTGGTATTCGGACCAACGGTAATCAACGCCGCCACCATACCAGATATAATCATCCGACTTGACATTCAGGTTAGTGGTGATTTTGACTCGGTCATAACGCGGATCAAGCACAACGGTTGTCATGGACATCCGGTCCAGGGGTCCGTCGGTCTCCACTTCCGCCAACAGTTCGGTGTTGCCGTTCCAGGTGCCGGACCATAATTCCTCTCCATCCATATCGGAATAGAATAAAATTCCCGGCTCACAATCGGGACACAGAAAATCGGCAGTAAACGTTGCCGTGAGCTCGGTCAGAGTTTCATCGTCCAGAGTACAACTTTGAATAAAGAAAAACAGGATAATAATAATTCTTACTATGATATTGCCACTCATCATATTGCCCTCTCTATAATACCCTAATTACTGACAGGTTACAAAAAATATATTGTAATCACAAAGGAAAAAATACCGGTCGTGCCAGGTAATTGCCTGCATATCCGGTATTAACTCAGCCGACGGAATAACACTGGTTCCCAACAAGGACGATAAACAGGGCTCGAATTACCGGGTATATATTTTGGATTAAAACGGAAACAAGAAATTTGTCACCGGTGGTGACTTATTGTATAATGATTATTTTCCCAGCTTCCAGCCCTGAATAACAGATCCGCTAATCTGTTTGCGGGGATACTGATTTCTGAGCTAAACCCGAATCCTTATAATTATTGAAATTATATCTCAGGTTGATCATTACCGGGAATTCACGTCTCGAATAACTGTATGAATAGAAACCGGGCTCATCAATTATTTTCTCATTACCCTGGTCCCGAAAGACATCGATCAGAGAAATACTAAGTTTCAGTTTCTTATCCAGAAAATCCTGGCTAAAGCCCAGGTCACTATTAACATATCCACCAGTTTCACCCTGGGCTGTTATCTCATTCCCTCTCACTGAACTTGAAAAACTGATTCTGGTATTATCTCCAAATTTTACAATACTCCTAAACTTTACATTCCAACTAATACCATCCCGTTCCACCCTGTCTCCATCCAGTTCACCATCTATTGAGGAATAGCTCAATCCACTGCTCAGATTCAAATTAAACCATTTGGCCTGCTTCATACTGTAGCGCAGTGTAAGTACACCATTTCTTCTTTTTCCTACATTGTCCCAAGTCTGCATAATTACAGAAGATGAATATGGATAAAACACAGATGAGACATAATTGTCCTCGTGAAAATAACGCCAAGATAGCATTAGCAGATTACGCTTAATCGGGCGGTCAATATTCAAGGACATTGTGGTACTTCTTGAGGGTTTTAAATTCGGATTGCCTATGGTTACACTATTCGCGCTACTCCAGATTTCAGCTGGGATCAATTGATTTAGCCAAGCGTTCCTGGTACCTCTATAAAATCTGGTGGAAATTTTAGTTTTATTTATTTTCCAGCTGGCAATTATTGACGGTGCTAAGTTCCATTTTTGATATGAATATTTATCATTTGTATCCCTTAGTCTAATCTGTTGATCATTATACCTTTTATGTAGGCCTAAACGTAAACTGAAAACTTCTGATTTCCATGATAATGAACCAGAAAGGGAATGTTGGTTACTAATATTTGTCATATCATGGCTGAATAATTCATCAATGATAAAGTCAGCCATATTCATATTATAATCATAAAATTCACTTTTTAACTCCTCGCCCTGAAGGAATGCATCATAGGAAAAGGTAATTTTAATCCTTTTATTTAACGGATGATAATAGTGACTCTTTACAAATGACATACTACTTTTTCCAGTCTTAATAATATCAAATCCAGAAGTAAGTAAGGTATCTCCCTGCATTTCAGTATCATATTCGTGGCTATTTGATTCTGTATTAATACTATGAATGAACACAGCCAACTTCTGGTCCCTTTTTTCAAATTCATGCCTGTAGGAAATAAAGTACCCCAAAGTAGTAAAGCTCCCGTTATTGCGATGAACATCTGAATATCGATTTATATCAGATTGAATATCAATCCACTTTTCTGATCTAGTGTCAATTATGTTTTTAGACTCTCCTTTATCAAAATAACAACCAATTGTCAGGTAATCCTTATCACTTAAATAAAATAGCGTTTCCGCTGATATACCATAGGAATTTGAACTTTTCTTTACCATTCCTTCATTTTCAGTGTGATAAACTGTATCGTTGAGTACTATACTGCTGTTTTGAATTTTTTCAGTCCTCCGCAAACGGTCAGCAATATCAAAACCAATAGAAAAACTGGCCCATGAAGTACGATATCCAATGGCAAGATCATTATCAATTTCAGTAAACGGAGTTAAAATCATCCGATCAATAAAACTCACTCCCTCCAGCCTTTTCTTTCGTGTCACTATATTAATTATACCGGTCACGTTATCAGGATCATATTTAACAGAAGGATTGGTAATGATCTCAATTTTATCAATTTCCCTCACCGGGACTTTAAGCAGGGTGTCACTGGGTCTTCCCAGTGTGGGTCGATCGTCAATCAGAACCTTATAACTTGAACTGCCCCGCAGTTTGACCTTGCCCATAATATCCACCTCCGCCTCCGGTACCGTTTCCAGCACTTCGATGGCCGATCCTTTGCCGTTATTGAAATTGCGGGGCACATGGACCACGTTTTTCTCGATCTGGTATTCGATCGGCGGCAGGTCGGCATATACTTCCACCGTTTCTCCCTCCACCGGGGCCCGCAACAGGATAATATTGCCGAATTCATAACGCGGTTTGTCCATCGAAATTTCGAATTCCCCACTGTGGTAAATGTGGTAACCGATGAATTTGGCGGTCATGAAATAGCGGCCCGGCTTAAGGTCAGTCAGCATGAAAAAGCCCTGGGGATCGGAGGTACAACCGGTCACCATATTACTGTCGGCGGCCGAGTAGACCACAATATTAGTGTACTCCACCGGCTTGCCGGTGGCATTATCGATGATTTTTCCGGTGATGGAAAATTTTAACCCCGAAGCCTGGGCGGATACCAGACCACTTAGGATACAAAAGACAATCAGAAATTTAAACCGTGGATTGCCCCCCACTTATTCTCCCCCTTTCATTTAATCGTCGTCTCTGGCTGCCCACCAGGTGGCGCTGGCCGAGGCCGTGGGCCATCCCTCCCTTTTTATCTTGATTCCGTATTTACCTTCAGCTGATCCAGAATCAGTAAAAGTGCCTTTCAAATATCCGGTGATCTCAAAGCCTTCCCAGTCCCGGGTCAGGCTGGCATCAATTGTACCATCAGCATTGATCAAACCGGCGATGACCACATCTTCCACGATATAATCACCACCCAGCATGGTAAAATCGACTGTTAAAGTGCCATCGATGACATAGACGCCCAGCAATTCGTAAATCTCAAAGCTGAACGGACGGGTCAGGGTTTCACCGCTCCAATGCCCGGTAATCCCCGCCTGGTCAAACGGATAATAAATGATCCTTTTGGATTTAGCCGAACTCAATCCGTTGGCGTTGTTTGTTGCGATAACCGGTATTTCATTATTACCAACTGACAAGTAAACAACAACGCTGAATTCACCATCGGCATTATATTCGACCGTATCACCGTTGACGGTCACAGTAGCATCCATATCAGGTGTGATCCGTCCCGAAATTACCGTGCTGTCCTGGAAAACCAGCTGGACCGGCGGCGGATCGAGGATCAGGTCCGGTGGCAACTGCGGTGAACTGACCACCACTGTCAACGTATCGCTGACCACAACATCGATCATAGCCCAGATCCGGGCAGTTCCGGCTGAACGGCCTTTGATCTTTCCATCTGAGACGGTTGCCACTGCCTCATCGGATGAATACCAGTCAGGACGGCTGGCACTGATCGTCTCGGCCGTCATATCGGTCGAGATATAGGTATAACTAGCCTGGGACATCACGCCGGTATTAGTAACCGTATTTTCAGAAGTTTCAGTAAAAATTCCTTCCACAGTGACCGTAGTGGTTTTATCGGTCAACAGCAGCAGGGTATCGGTTTCGGATACCAGGAACATGGCTTCCGGAATCCGGTCATCAATGGTTTCATCCGGTTCTTCACAGGCTGTATAGAGCAGCACAACTGCGATAAAGACTGGCAGCAGATTATTCACAAATCTGATCATAATGCCCATGTCAATCCCAGACTGATCTGGCGTCCACCCAGATTGACTTTATTATCATCAGCGTCATTGACCGGTAAATAAAGATAACCGACCTCACCATTGAAATGCAGACCAAGACCAAAAGGAATATTGATGCCCAGGGCGGCTGCCCCCCCTTTGATATCCGACTCAGCCCAGGATGAATTCAGGGCGCTGTAGTCAGGCGGCACGGTTGATATTGTTTCCTCGGCCTTGCCCATGGCGTAGGCCAGTTCGAAATACATCCGGCCCTGCTCATAGGAGCGTACTCCGATGGTAATGAATTCCTGACGCCAGCTGGCCTTCCCGACCAGGTCAACACCATCGACAATCGACTCGCCCCATTCCTCATACAGGTAGTAGCGGGCTATCACAAATCCCTGATCGCTCCCCAACCCCACTGCCAGGGCTGGCAAGTATTCATCATTGTCATAGATTTTATTGAAATTACTGATCTCCGGAGTGAAGGTGCCATATCTGGCCTCAACCAGAAATGAGGCCTGACCGCATACTTGTCCAGACAGGACCAATAGTGCCAGAACAATTATAATTGAATATTGATTTACCCGCATTGATTTTTCTATTAATGAACACCAGCCCGATTAATTGCTGATGCCAGTTGAATATAATTACCTGGATTCAAGTAGTAAGTGCAACACGTGATATTTCTCTGAAAAATACTTG
>CAYPJE010000060.1:0-15773 GCA_964410945.1 uncultured bacterium | reverse complement strand
AAGTACTCTCATTAAATCAGCCTTTTTGTGTCCAAACGTTTTTGAAGACGGACAGGTCTGCTTAATATCTTCTTTTACCAGGCCGCCGATAGCGATTGTTTCACCATTTTTAACACGGACCTGGGTAGCGGCAGTGCGGCGTGAAATAATCGGCTGGTCGAGGTCGGGTCCGGAATAACCGGTCAGGGCCTCAACGGTCGGTTCTACTGCCATAGTAATCTGGCCGTTTTTGTGAATGTGAGGTAGAACAGAAAGTGAGATTTCTATCGTATAGGCCTGAGCTTCCTCAGTTGCGACCGCACCAGCGGTTCCGGTAGTAACAGTAGGTACGATCACCGTCATTTCGGTTTCGGTTTCAAAAATAGCCCGTTGATTATCCAGGGTAGTTAATCTAGGATCGGACAGTAATTTCGATTTCCCGGTTGAGCGCATCAGGTCAAGTACAACCTGAAATTCCTGCAGGCTGAGAATTGCCAGATTGACCTCGTTAATCAGACCAATACCAAACCCGACTGACTGAGTGCCGGTACCGCCTGTGGTACCGGTTCCTCCGGTAGCACCGGCCAAACTGGCCAGGCCACTGCCCTGTGGTTCTGCCGGTCCACCCATCAAGGTGGCGGTTGCCGTCCAGTCGATACCCATATTTTCATTTTCCGCTAAAGCAGTTTCAATGAATTTCACACTTATCATTACCTGGGGTGTTTCAACATCCAACTGGGCTATCAGTGATTCGATCAACTCAAAATTACTGGGGACATCAGTGACGACAATAACATCAGCTGCCAACTCGGAATCTGCCACATCAAGGTTATCACCAGACAGCTGGGAAGTGCGGATAAAGGTTTGAACTTTGCCTTTATTAGTTAAAACATCCTCCAGAGGGGTGATTATATCGGCAGCAGTGATGTAATCAAGGTTGTACACCTGGTGTAACAATTCACCTTGCATATCGTCATCGATCGATTTGACGATTAAAATATTATCATGAATCACATAATCATACCCATTGGCTTTCAGGATGGCGTCGAGGGCACCTTTCAATGTAACCCTGGTAAAATGAACCGTAACCAGGCCGGAGATATCTTCATTGATGACCAGATTAAAATTATTCTGCTTCGATAACAATCGCAGTACGTCCTGCAGTTCAGCCTCGAAGAACTCCATCGACATTAATTTTTCCTGTGCAAATGCATCGGGCATATTGTTGGACTGTCCGGAGAGTGTCTGGCCGGTAATCAGCAAGCATAATAAAGCGACTATCAATAATCTTGGAACTGATTTATAAGATTTCATCAGTGTTAAAAACTCCCTTTCATTTTTAAAATGAAATAGCGGTCACCGTTTTTAAACAGGACCGAATTATCTGATACTTTTTCCAGAATCATACCATCCAGTGAATCCCCAACCTTTAGAACTTCACTGTTGATCAATACCGTCGGGCGATTATCCTTATACGATATTGCTGAGAACTGGTAGTCATCGGGATCCAGATTCTCATAGGATATTTCTTCCGGTTTGGCATCTTCTTCAATTTTGGTTGTTTTAGATAAATCGACTAACTCCCCGATAAATGGATCACGACCCCAAATCTGGGAATAGTGGGCCATTTTGTTGACTTCCGTGTTATTCACTTTCAGTAATGATCCTACATCTATCTTAGAATTATTGCTGGTTTTGCTCGGTTGTTTTTCAGGTTTCTGCCCAGTCACCTGACGGGCAATATCGGCGGCGTGCTTAGCTCTTGCATCACCTGGGTTGGCCAGGATATCCCAGAGCAGATATCCGGCTGATATAACTAGAATGACGATTAATAATTTTTTGGTATTAATCATCAGATTTTGCCTTTGGGATTAATGACATAGATATAACTATCTATCTTAATTGTCAGGTCCAGTTCTTCCGGGCGTCTTTCGAAATCATATTCTGACTGGTAATAATAGAAGGGCAGTGATTTTAGGTCTTCGGTAAAACGACCCAAGTTTAGAAACGAACCCTTCAGCTTAATACCAATCGGGACCTCTACAAAATAATCACTGGTGCCCAACAGTGCATCTAATGATGGTTCTATTTCTTCCACCGTTAAATTATGCATGGCACAGAGATTGACGATGGCATCCGTTATTATTGCGATTGAATCTTTTGTTGGAAGAAGCGTTACCAGTGAATCAAATTCGGTATCCATGGCCGTCAATCGTTCTTTGATCTTTGGAAGGTTGGAAACCGTATTTCCACTTTTTCTGATTTTCAGATTGATTTCATTAATCTTTTTGCCGGTGTCAGCGATACTCTTTCGCTGGGGCATAAGGATAAACATATACCACAGGATCAACAACAGCAGTGCGACACCAAATGAGATCAGTAGTTTTTGACGTTGATTAATTTTCATCGTTTACGATCTCGAATTCTATTTCAAAATACAAACCGGTTTTTTCATTTCTATTGAAAGTATGGCTGGTTCTCAGGTTGATGTTGGATACGTATCCGGAATTTTCCAACTGCAGGATGAATTCGGCCAGCGCCACTTTTGCCACACTGGATGAGGACAATAGATAACCCGAACAATCAACACTGGCTTTCATCGGTCGATTCTCCGGATCGGATACTTTCAGTTTATCCAGTGTAATATTCTGCGGGATAAGGTTGCTTATGATCTTGAATATCTCAACATCAACGGTTGGTTTATTGGATAGTGATTTCAATGAATTCAGTTTTGCTTTTATGTCCTTTTCAACATCCTGGTAACTGATATACTCCTTCTGCCTTGGGGAGAGCTGGTCCAGCCTTCCCTGCAATTCATCTAATTGAGATTTTTTATCACTGCTCCTTAAGGCAGTAATAGTGGAGAAGCTCAAGGCAGCCAATACAACAATTAGTACAAATGATTTCAACAGGAAGCGAAGCAGTACATTCTGGGATTCCTGTGCCAACTGTTCAGGCAGCAGGTTCAAGGCAGGTGTATTGTCCAGGGCAATTCCTGCCGGAATGACCAGTGAGTTGGCGTTGGTGGTTAACAATTCCAGATCAGTCAGTTGTTCTCCTGACTCCCAGACGTCCATTGGGCTGAAGACGGTAATGTCATGATTCAGGTAATCTGACAGGAATACATCCAGGTTCTGCATCACAGAACTGCCACCGCAGGTGTAGATTTTATCGATCGGCCCATAGGGGAATTCTTTGGCGTAATACTGCATGGAACGCTGAATTTCATTGGCCAGCCGTTCCAATGGAGAGCGCAGCCGTGATGAAATCTGTGCCAGAGGAATTCCTTCCGCGGAAATAATATTCTCCTGGCTGCCGTGTGGAAGTCCGTGGGTGTGTTTCAGAGCTTCGGCCTGGGCTTCGTCTATATATATTTTCTCACCCGTATTTGTGTTGAGGTTTCCAACGATTGCATCGGTAAAATCGCGACCAGCTATCCCAACCTCACGGGCAAATCTCAGGTTACCACGATTGATTACATTTATTAATGTGCTGGAATGTCCGATATCCAATACCATTACATTATCTGAGTTTTCAGTCGGATAGTGGGTAGTCAGGGCGTGCCAGGCTGCCAATGGAACCAGGGTTATTTTCGATGGAATCTTGGTTTTTGATAATAGTTCTATATTTTTTTCGATCAGATTATTGTGGGCCGCAACTACAAGAATATCCAGTTTGGGAATTCCATCCTCGACTAAGTCGGAAATCACTTTATAATCTAGAGTTGCCTCATCGGCATTAAATGATAATTGCTTCCTGGTTGACCAGCGAACAGCATCTTTCAGTTCTTTTTTGCTGACCTTGGGCATATGGATACTTTTTATTCCAATATCATGCCCGTTAAGCAGCAGGTTAAGCTTGGTTTTACTGTTCTTACGGGTACTGAGGATTTCCTTTAGCGTATCACTTGTAAACTTTTTTAACTCGTTTTCACTGCCTTTGACATCATCAGGAATTTTAATATACCCAAAATCATTTATAGTCGTAATACCGCCCGATTCTGTTCCATTGATATATTTAATTGCATAAGTACCAATATCCAGACCGACCCGCCCCTTACTGGGTTGGAATTTCCCGATCAGTGATTTAAGGTTGAAACCGCGTTTTTTGCGATAGACAAAAGTTACCGGCTGCGAATCATCTTCGGATAAATCATCTTCAAAATCTTCTTCCAGATCTGTCTCGGAATCTTCCTGGAACTCAACAACAACGGAATCGTCTGGATCGATGGCTGGTTCGGGTTCCGCAGTCAAATCAGATTCTGGTTCTTCGGCGGTTGTTTCAGCAGGTTTATCACTGTCGGGAAGCTGGCTGTCATCAAATTCCATGTCCAGATCGCCAAAAAGACCATCCATTTCATCATCGCTGTCGGCAGTTGCCGCCTCAGTAGTAGATTCTTCTGAAGCAGGCTCCTCAACGACTGGCTTAGATTCCTCATCGTCCTCATCCGGGATGAAACTCAGGTCGTCCCCGCCAAAATCGGTTTCTTCTTCAGCCGGTTCAGATGTATCTTCAGCTTCAGCCTGTTCTTCTTCGGGAGCTGGTTCATCTAAATCTTTAAAGATGAGTTCGTCATCGAAATCATCAGTCTCAGGTTCATCAGGAGTGTCTGGCTCGGCTTCAGTTACATCTTCGGCTTCCACAGTCTCTAAAATCAGTTCTTCCTCAGCACCGTCATCGCTGGTCGCGGGAGCTTCCGGTTCATCGTTTGCATCTTCAATGTCAGCATCGATCCCTGTATCGGCTAAAATATTTTCCAGGAGTTGATCGGCCGATATCTCGGGTGCAACAGCTTCCTCTTTTGATTCGATTGGTTCACTGGCCGGTTCCGGGGTGGGTTCGGCTGGCAGGCTGTTTCCCGTGAATTCCTGGAAAATCAATTCTGCCGGTGAAAGCCCTGGTGGTACTGCATCAGTCGAAGCGGCCGGAGCTGATAGTTCAGGCCCCGTATCCTCATCAATTGAGAAGGGGAGATCGTCATCGTTGTCTTGGGTGACAGATTCCGCTGTTTCCGATTCGGTCGTTCGGTCAATTTGATCCTGGCTTTCTACAAATTTTTCTTCGACAATTGAATCAAAATCAACAGATAATTCATCGTCTGGTTTGTCTGGAGCGGAAACTACATTCTCATCGACAGGCTCTGAATCCTCTGGTTCCTGATCGTCCTCGAATGATATATCCAGATCGCTGGTTGGAGTGTCGATCAGGAGGGGTTCATCTGATAATTTAAGATCTAGTGGTTTAGTTTCTTTATCATCAGCAATACTCTCTTCAGGGGTTTCCGGAGCATCGACAGCAGGTTGTTCGGATACAGTCTCGCCTGCTGATTCAGAAACCGCTTCCTGTTCAACAGCCGGTTGTTCTGCCACAGATTCATCAGCCGCTGGTTTCAGTGGCTCGGGCGGATCGAAGGTAGTCGTATCCTCCGTACGTTCTTTTTCCCGTAATAGTCGCAGCAGCTTATTAGTTGCCGCTTCGTTATCTTTAGAGTATGAGGGCATTCCAGAGTTCTTTTTGTCTAACTGCTTGTTGTACTATGTCAGCATCAACAATTTCTTTTTCCTGCCGGATCATGGCCAGAAGCGATTCATGAGAGAGTTCAACAATTCTACGCGGTGACCCCTTGGTATGTTCGTAAATACTGGTAATTGAAGATTCGGAGAATAATTGACGATTGATATCCATTCCGGCCCTGATCAGCCGATATTTTATTAACCGGGCTGTATCATTATGGTTAAGGGGATTGATAACGTAGCCCAGGCCAATGCGATCATAGAAATTTGGTTGTTTTTTTATCCTGGTAAGTAGCTCGGGCTGACCGAATATTATTACCTGCAGCAGTTTCTGCTTGTTAGTCTCATAGTTCAGCAATGTCCTTAAGACTTCCAGGAAAGTGGGGGTGAGGATCTGACCTTCATCAATAATCAGGACCGGATTTTTTTCTTCCAGTACACTGACCTTAAACAGGTTGTTCTGTAAAGCGTTTTTGCATTCGATCGTGGAATTGGGAATATTTTCCATCTCAAAAACGCGCATTATACTGGTTACAAACTCATATTCAGACTGAAAATTAGGATCCAGGATTAACCGGAATTGATATGTTTCCCGGTCATCCTCAAAAGTTTTAAGTAAAGTCCGACTTAACGTTGTTTTTCCGGTTCCTACACTACCGAGAATAACACTTAAACCGCGTTTCAGGCGGATGGCCATTTCCAGGCGTTGCAAGGCTTCCTTATGTTCATGTGAGCCATAGAAGAAATCCGGATCAGGGGTATTGGAGAATGGTTCCTGGTTCAACCCCAGTAGCTCAAAGTATTCCATCTTTCATTCTCTTTTTGATTTCTCGGATGGGCACATAATTAAGCCTGAGGTCAATGATTTTCATTAGAAGTTCAACTGTTTCATTATTGAAGTAGCGATAGCCACTCCGTTCACTGCGGCCAACTTCTTTTATCAAGCCGATCCGTAAATAATAGTTTATTGTATCGATGGACAAACCAGTTTTGGTAGCCACATCACCAATTAGATAGGTACTCAAAGGACCTCCTTGTGCACTCAATGGTTGTGGAGTTAACTACATAACCATTGAGTAAAATTGCGGATAAAACTCCGTCATCGCGTATTTTCATGTGTTCTTTCCTGTATACACGCAAACCTCGGTGCTCAAATCTAATGTGTTGTCAAGCTATTGTCAATATAATTAGTAAATTGACAATATTCATAAAATTTTGGCCCGGGTGAGTTAGCCGTAATGGCCTTCGCCATTTTGATTCATAGTAATAAATTCGACAATTAAAATTAGTGTCCAAATCAAAAATGCATGTTTGAACTATGCATGGAAATATTTAAACTCCGCCCGCTTTTTAAAGATGCGTTTGGGGCTGTAGCTCAGTTGGGAGAGCGCGTGAATGGCATTCACGAGGTCGTCGGTTCGATCCCGTCCAGCTCCACTTAGTTTGCAGTTTGATCTGTATGGGGTTAGGCGTTTACACCCCCATGGCCTAACCCCCTTTTTTATTCAGGATGATTAGTTAACTGACGTAATTTAACCCATGAAACAGAAGAAAAAATTCCAGGGTGATATTGTGTATTCTACCGATCCGGATTTTAGACCCGAATTAATAGACCGAGATGAAGTGGTAACTCCTACACCAGGTAAACAAAAATTGGGGATTCGCCTGGACCGGAGGAACCGGGCTGGGAAAACAGTAACTATGATCACTGGGTTTGTCGGTCGTTCCGGTGACAGAAATGATTTATGTAAACAATTAAAAAAATTCTGTGGTGCCGGTGGATCAGTTAAAAATTCAGATCTGATTATACAGGGGGATTTTTTGATGAAAATTAAATCCCATTTGGAAGCGATGGGATTCAAGGTCGTGAAGACCGGTGGCTAAAATGGAATTGTTCAACCATATCTCCATCAGCGTTTATCGAATGTGATTTTAATTATAGTACAATCAATGGAAGCGTAATAATTTCTTTAGTGCCTATGTGTAAAATTGAAAATAGTTATGGAAACAAAATGTCCCGGACGAGGATTTAAGTGGAAATATGAGATTGTTTAGACATATACAACTGGTTATAATAGTTATCGTGCTGTTCGCTGGCTGTAAGAATACTAAAATAAAGAATGTCCAAACCGTTTCCTTTGTAGTAAGCGGAAATGTACATGGTCAACTAGATCCCTGTGGCTGAAAAAGCAATCCACTTGGCGGTCTGTCAAGAAAGGGTGCTTTTCTGAATACATTAAGGGCCGAGGGTAGTGATCCGATAATCCTGGATGCCGGTAACAGTTTGTTCAATCCGCGTTCCATAACACCTTTTTATGAGAACAGTAATAAAATTAAGGCCAGGACAATTATCGAGGGCTATGGGGCGATTGGTTGCGATGCAATGAATATCGGCACCCATGACCTGGCATATGGAATGGAATTCCTGCAGGGAATAAACAATACCCGGAACCTGCCTCTAATTTCAGGAAATATTTATTATAGCGATAGTAATGATCCTGTTTTTGATACCTACAAACTGATTAAGCGCAATAATCTTGATATTGCCGTCACCGGGGTAACCTTCAGCCTGCCATCGGCTGTTTCGTCGTTGGAATTAAGGGATCCGATATCCGTTGGCACTGAATTAATCGCAGAGTTGAATAAGAAGGCTGACATTGTAGTGATTTTGGTAGATGCCGCCCAGCAACATCATAAAACTATAAAAAGGGAATTTATAGGAGCGGATTATATATTTACCAGTAATTACACAATGCGGACCCCCACGAATCTCCCCCAACCTGACAATGGTCCAATATTCTATTCGCTGGGTAAGGAAGGTCGGTATTTGGCTGTGATTGAAGCGGATATTGTAGATTCTAAAGCAGTAGTAACTGATATCACCAACGCCACTGAACAGATATCGATGATCGAAAAACGATTGATGTCTCTACAGAAAAAAGACCCGGAAAAATCGCTGGAGGAATTATATGCTGAAAGCCCCAATATTCTGCGGGTTATAAATAATTATGAAGAAAAACGGGGCAAAGCCGAACAAACATTAGCTACGGCAGTTAACCGGAGCACCTATAAATCAGTGCCGATGGATAAAGAAGTAGACGACGATCCGGAGCTACTTGAATTAGTCGAGGCCAGTCTGGCGGAATGTGAACAACTGAAGAAATCGCGCGGTTCAGGGGCTAGTAATCGTAGCCGTAAAGTAGTGCCAAAGAATTGATGAAAGGTAACCAAACAATTCGCCAGGTATTAATTATCGTACTCATATCTGGCATCATTGGAATTGGTGTGAATGTTTTCCGTTCCAATCCGATTTCATGGTTGGCGCAGGATTTGGCTTATGCCGATTCATCTTTGACAGTTGATGATTCACAACCGGTATTGGCAGTTACATTGGATCAGGCCAGATCAATGTTTGATCAGGGTGTCAAGTTCGTCGATGCACGGGAACCGGAATATTTCAATGAAGGACACATTCCGGGGGCCTGGAATTTCACCTCCACATTGGAATTGGCGTTTGCATTGGATACTTTGCAGGGGAAGGAGGCGTCAGTCGTTGTTTACTGTGATGAAGATGACTGTGGTTCCAGTGAAGACCTGGCCTACAATTTATCCGAGTTAGGATTCAGCAAAGTATATGTATTTGTTGGTGGATGGAAGCAGTGGTTGAATTCTGATCTGCCGGTCGTTATAAAATGAATATCAATAATACTACAAAACAATGGTTGGTTTTATTCTCCAGACTGGTGCTGGGAGTTGTTCTGATCTATGCCAGCTGGGATAAAATATTCAACGTGGCCCAGTTTGCCCGTGACATCCAAAATTATGCCGTTCCCACCTTTGGACTGGAAAACTTGATGGCAATGGTTTTGCCCTGGCTGGAGTTGGTTGTCGGAATTTGTCTTATTGGTGGAGTGATGGTCGATGGTGCGGCCTGGCTGACATTGGGAATGATGGCCATGTTTATTGTGATGATCGGGTTGGCAATTCTACGCGGTATTGATATTGAATGTGGCTGTGGAATGCGTGAAGGTGAGATGGTCGGTTTACCTAAGCTGATTGAAGATTGTGTCTATTTCGCACTTAGTGCAATCATTATTCGAAGGAATTCAACTCGTTGGGAAATATTCCCCAAATCAGGTTGATGTGGAAAAAAAATGATATTAAATTCACCGCGCTTTTAGAAAGAATTATGCGAGAGTAGCTCAGCTGGTAGAGCGCAACCTTGCCAAGGTTGATGTCGCGGGTCCGAATCCCGTCTCTCGCTCTAAAGCCCCGTAAGGGGCTTTTTTTTTTGTGACCAATGTCACTTAAGAACTAATAGTAATAATAAATGGGGTTTTTAGGAATCGGGATTTCTTAATTTCATCTCAATAAGGCAATAATTCTTCGGGAGAATATATGAAAAATTACATTCGCATGATTTTGATAGTACTGATCCTTGGTTCGACAATCATACCTGCCGCCGGTATAGGTGGACAGGCTGACAACCACGTAATTAAAGTTGGATTTTATATGCCCAGTGGTGCAAAAAGCGGTATGATTCTGGGATATCAAATGGGTAAGACTGTCGATGAACGTGTTTCCTTTGGTTTTGGAGCCGATCTATACTTCAGAAACTATATTAAGGAAGTAGAGATTGATACTTCCGGGATTGATCTGGGTACGGTCTACACCAAAAGGGTTGATATCGATTTTTCCAGTTATATGCTACCGATTCAAGCCAATATTATTATTAATATGCCAGTCGATGTTTCGGGTATGAGCCCTTACCTGGGGGGTGGACTGGGCTATGCGATGCTGTTAAACCGTGAAGTGAATTATATAAATGACGATACTGATCTGCGGTTTTTCTCATCGTTTGTCTGGAATATTTCCGGTGGATTGGAATATGAGCTGGGGCGTAATTCGGCAGCCCGGTTTGAGCTGTTTTATAATCGAGCCCTCATGAAAGGTTCACGTGATAAAACCGAAGCTGGATTTCCTGTCTATGATGAATTGAATATGTCTGGATTAGGAATTAGACTTGGCCTTGTTATGGAGTTATAGGATTTTAAAATTAATATTAATTCTCGCTCTAAAAGGAAACGATTATTGATCGATCTGTATTAATCTGACTTGCTGCAATTTGGCTCTTACACATCCCAGATATTTATATTAAAATCATGTCAGTATAAATAGGGATATTTGGGTATTTAGAAAACGATTTAACTAGTGCAGGTGTTGGAGTTTCCGTAATATGCAGACGGGGAAAATAACCAGGATTATCGGCATTATGAGCCAAAAGGGGGGAGTCGGGAAAACGACTTCAGCCATGAATATTGGTGATGGCCTTTTCAGGAGAGGACGAAAGGTATTATTGGTTGATCTTGATCCCCAGGCTCATCTGACCACCGCCCTAGGTTTTGCTCCGCCTTTTTATAAGACTATCTATGATGTGCTGGATGATCAGGCACCGATTCAGGACGCGATAATCAACCGTGGTGGACTGCATTTACTGCCGTCTGAACATCAGCTGGCAAATGCTGAATCCGAGTTGCCGAAGATTAGTAAATACCAGTATATCCTGAAATCCAAGGCCGAGTCAATTGTTAATAAATATGATTATATCATAGTTGACTGTACACCATCCCTGGGTTCATTATTTATCAATGCCTTTGCTTTTGTCACCGAAGTATTCATACCAGTACAGGTCGAGTGGCTGGCAATCAAGGGTGTCGCGGCAGTTCTGAACGTTTTTGAGGCCGGGAAGAAATATGGCCTCAATGATCGACTGGAAATTACAGGAGTAATTGCCACGATGTTCGACAAGCGGAAAATATTGAACCGTGAAATGGTGAGTCATATCAATGAATTATTTTCCAATAAGGTGTTCAGCACTTATATCAGGGATAATGTTTCTCTGGCAGAATCGCCGAGCTTGGGACAGACTATTTTTGAATACCTGGACCGTTCCCATGGAGCCCAGGATTATCGTTCATTAGTTGATGAGATCATTGAAATGGAAGATAATCTGCGCGAAAAGGAAATCGAGAAAGCCTCCTATCAGAGTTTTTTCGCCGGATTCGATCAACGGGAAAATGAATGATAATTGACTGGCAGCTGAAGCAAGAGGTATTTATTGATGTAATTCGATTATTGGTATCTTTCTATTGGTATTGTACATTACAACATATGTTTTACCACTTTCGCGTCAATTAAAATAGTGAATACTGAGGAACCTCCTTCCCAACCTGGTCTTATTTCTATCCCTGTGAGGGATTTATTTTCCTTTCAACCCGGTCCAACCGCACTTGTTTGTCATTCCAGCATTTACAATTCCCAATCGACTAGCTAAGTAATATGTCAACATTAATTCTGTATTTCTCAATAGCTCTGTTAATTTCATTTCTATGTTCATTGATGGAGTCAGTTCTTTTAAGTATAACCCATACCCACATTGCAGTATTGATCAAGGATGAAAAAAAATCCGGATTCCGGTTAAAAAAATTGAAAGACCAGGTAAATCGTCCGCTGGCTGCCATATTGACACTGAACACCATTGCCCATACGGTAGGTGCGGCCGGTGTTGGTGCCCAGGCCCTAAAACTATTCGGCAGTGGCTGGGTAGCTGCGACCTCAGTCATTCTGACCTTGTCCATACTGATTTTTTCTGAGATTATCCCCAAAACGCTGGGCGCTGTTCACTGGAAGAAATTATCCGGTTTTTCCTCGATTGTGATTCAAGGATTGATTTATTTGACTTACCCGATCGTTATCTTGCTGGAAGTAATCAGTAAAGGCCTCACCTCACGAAAGCTCGAAAAACAGATTACCAGGGAAGAAGTGGTCGTAATGGCTGAGTTAGGCGAAAATGAAGGTACGATTCAGGAAAAGGAAACACATCTGATCGCCAATATTCTGAAGCTGAATAATATTACTGCCGAGGATGTACTTACACCGCGTTCGGTGATTTTTGCATTTCAGAAAGACCAGACCGTCGGTGAAGTAATGAATGAGAATCCCGACATCAGATTTTCCAGGATACCGATCTATACAGAGAACCTGGATGATATTATTGGTATTATTCATCGATATGATCTGCAGAATAAATTTTCTGAGGATGAATTTGATGTGAGTGTGGAATCGCTGATGACACCAGTTGAAACAGTTCTGCAATCGGATTCGGTTACCGAGGTTTTGGATAAGTTTGTCAAGGAGCGGGAACATATTTTTATAGTCAAAGATGAGTTTGGTGGCACCGAAGGTATAATTACGTTAGAGGATGCAGTAGAAACCCTGCTGGGTGTCGAGATCGTAGATGAGTATGATTCGGTGGCAGATATGCGGAAACTGGCCCGGGATAACTGGAATAAACAAAGCCACGAAGCTGCCCGAAAAGGTAATTGATCATAAAATGACCGGGCTCATAATTCGGTCGATAGTGGCTGTGATTCTGATTTCATGGTTAGGTGCACAGTCAGATTTGGAAACCAGGTATTATTTATCAGAGATAGATTTTTTATCTGACCGGCCGGTACCGCCTGACCGGGCCCAATCCCAAGCACATTTTGTCGTTGAATACGATAGGCAGGACCGGGTCATCTCAAAGACTGAAATCGACAATTTTGGTATAATTAGTCAGGTATCCGAATTCTCATATTTCAAGACGGATTTAAAACCTGAACATGAGAAAATCTACCTTAATGACAGACTATCAAGAAAAATACAGTTTGGAAGCGATTCGTTGTCAGTACTGTTTATCGAATATTCATGGGAGCAAAATGCCGAGATTGTCTGGGATGATCGGCATGCTGTGTATGACTATAATGCTGCCGGTCAAATTGATACCTGCCGATTTTATGACAGTGGGATTGATAATTTCGGTCGGATCATTTATAGTTATGATATCCAGGGAAGGCTAATTAAGGAAGAATGGTTGAATGTCGATTTAAGCGTTCGAAAATGGTTACATATATTTGATGATCAGGCCCGGATAAAGCGAACTATTGAGACCGATGCCAATAATCAGATTGTTTATGACATTAGACTTCACGACGATGGCCGGGAACTGGCTGCAAAATGGTCGTCACCAAAAGCTGGTAAGACCATTAACAATACGACAGTCTCTTTTCAACTATATACCGATTTATCCGATGGGGAAATAATAATTAAATGGTTACGTGGCACACAGGATTTGATCGGTGAATATATTTATCGATTGTATGGAATTGAGAAGAAAAAAGGAAAACAAATAATTGACTTGAATCTGGATGACATTTTGAGTGACGGGGCGATTTATCAGATCAGCTTAAATGGAATTACATTCAGGAACAACTCAATGATAGAAGTGATAGTCGATTCCCTGAAATTCGATCGTACTGAACCGCAATCAGTGCTGCGGGTTGTTCCGCGGTCAGTACATCCACATATTGCTTTTACCTGCACTGAATCCATAAAATCGGCCCGGCTGAATTACCAGGTTCAAGATGATGCAATCCCTGGAACCAGAAAGCTATCCGTACCACTGACTCAGGATGAATTGTTATACGCAACAGACAGTCTGTTTATTCCTGTCAACCAGATTGCATTGGATAGCAATTCCTACTATCAGGTCACGCTTGAAGCCACCGATCTGGCCGGGAATTGCGGTTTGTCCAACACATATACGGGATTTGATTTTGATGGCCAGCCACCAGTCATTACTTTAATTAAGCCGGTGAGCAATTCATTTATCAACAACCTGAATATCCAGATGATGGTTGACGAACCGGTTTACCAGATCTCAGTAAGCTGGAACGTTATCGATAGCGATACTACCCATCATTTTGACATTCAACCGGATTCCCTGCTGGAACCGGACAGCATGTTCCTGGTCGAATCGGCAGATATTGTGTTAATAGACAGCAGTTTTTACTCGCTTGAAATATCCGCTGCCGATATGCTGGGGAATTTGAATGAATTATTTATCATTGATAGCTTGCAGGCTGATCTTACACCACCGCTGATTACATCCATTTTTCCCTTTGACAGTGCTACGGTGGAGGAAACCAGTGTTTCCTATATTTTCAGTGAAAAATTAGGGCGTGCGGAATACCAGTGGATAACGTATGATTATGCCGATACACTGATTTATCGTTGTCCTTTGGAAGGGGAAGAACTGACGGCGGGGGAGAAGATACATATTCAACTCAGGAATTTCCCCGATTTGACGGAAATGACCAATTACCAGGTGATCCTGCAGGGTTGGGACCAGGCCGGTAATGAAGGGAATCGGGTTGTCATCAATAATGTATTTTACGGCGGTCCGGTCGAATTGGAGTAAAAGAAATTAAATTCTTTGATTTCGATCTTTAAATTATGTTAGTAACCGATTAAATTCTCCGGCTATATTTGTAGATAAATTTCGAAGATAAAGGATTTCCCATGGCAAAGAAGGTTGGTGGATTCGCACAGAAGTCAGCAAAGGCTCGTGAAAAACGGGATTATTCACTCGTTAAGTATATTAAAAGTGTTATCTCTGAGAAAACCGGTGCTTGGCGCTTTCAGGAACAGATTCTGCAGGTCAAAGATGGTGAAGATATTAAAGCAGCCTTGAAGAAGGCCGATATTGCCGCCCATCCCGCTCCGGAACAGATACCGGTAATCCAGCCGGATGAACCAAAACCGGAAGCTGTTGAAGAAGTGGCGGCGGAAGATAAGGCCGAAGCATCATCAGAGCCAGTAATGGCTGAAGAAGCGGCCGAAGAGAAACCGGCACCGGAAGCCGAGCCTGCAAAAGCCGAGTAAATTTTTCTATCTGGAGAGGTGGCCGAGTGGCTGAAGGCGCACGCTTGGAAAGCGTGTAACAGGGAAACCTGTTCCGGGGTTCGAATCCCCGCCTCTCCGCTGCTTTCTCGGCGTGAGGAGTAGCTTTTCCAGTTCTTGATCTGTAGAGTTTAAAATCTGAAAAACCCATGAATTTGATATATTTTTTGAAAAGTTTGCTGAATTTTCGCTGAATTTTTCATCATATTTACACATCACCCATTGATAGACTGCCGTACCGGTAGTGATTTTGGATAGCAGGCAATTTATCATTCACAACTCAATCTGGTTTTCTAGATCAATTGATCCTATTTAAATTCGCCGCCATGAATGACACTTTTAACCCACCCTGGCGATTGATGGCCGCCACGCTATATGGGCCGGCTGTCGATGGAAAAATTTATGGAACCCTGGATGTCGATGTAACGGAAATTGACAACTATGTCAAAGAAAAACGACGGGACGGGGTAAAAATCACCTTAACACATTTTATTACTG
>CAYPJE010000059.1:0-16242 GCA_964410945.1 uncultured bacterium | reverse complement strand
TACGGCTATCTGCTGGAAAAAATCATCCTGAAAATGACCGACCTTGATTTGGCCACCTGCTGGTTGGGGGGAACTTTCAGGCGCAGCGAATTTGGGCCGTTACTTGCTGTGCGGGACAATGAAATCATACCTGCGGTAACACCGGTGGGTTATGGTACGACCCGGCGCAGCATTCGGGATCGTATAATCCGTCGAAGTGCCAAGTCTCGCACACGTAAACCCTGGGAATGGCTGTTTTTCAATAAAAATTTTGATGCACCACTTTCTGAGACGGATGCCGGGCAATATGCCACGGTATTGGAAATGGTACACCTGGCACCTTCGGCCTCCAACCGTCAGCCCTGGCGGATACTAAAAGACGGCAATTGTTTTCATTTCTATTTGAAACGATCGCGCAATTATTCGGAAATGATCAAGGCTGCCGATTTGCAGCGGGTTGATATGGGTATCGCCATGTGTCATTTTGAATTAGCAGCCAAAGAACTGGGGTTGAATGGTCAATTGACCGTTGATCTGCCGACTGTTGAGCTACCGGAGTTGACCGAGTATATCGTTACCTGGAATACCGGTTAATATTCGCTGATAAACCACTGCCCGTATTCATTCAATTTTCCTGCCAAAAAATAGGGCAGGCTCAAGAGATTGAATTCATAGCCGTCGGGTGTGCGCACGGGATCGATCCGCAGTTCTCCGGAGTGTAACCGGATACCATGTTTTCCGCCGGAACGCTGCATGAACTGGTGGAGCGAGCGCAGCTTACCGGTGGGTCCGGCCTTCACTTCCACAGGAATTAATAGACTGCCAGCCGGCAGCAGGTAATCAATTTCGGCGTTTGATTGATGTTTATCCCGGATCCAAAATAAAGGGCTTCGGTTGGTTGTAAAATCCGTGGCGATAATTTCCTGATACACAACCTGTTCTGCAACCAGGCCGCGATGGAAAGCATGTAAATCCTGGAATTTTATTAACTCAGCTTGCAGTCCGGCCCGATAGTTGACCAATCCAATATCGAAGAAAAACAGTTTTGGGGATTTCTTCCGGTCAATAACGGCAGGTTGCTCCCAGCGGGTTGTGGGATAAATCAAACGGATGATCATTGCTTGTTCCAGCAAGCAGAGAGCTTCTCTCATTTCCCGCGATCTATAATCTGATTCACCGAATCCGGCATACTTTATCCGTTGGCCAGCCAGAAGGGGCGCAGAATTTATTGTGTGACGCAAATGGGTAATCGATTTTGGGCTGGGCGAATACTTGGGAAAATCATCCAGATAAGCGGTTAACAATCGATCCATTATCTGTCCCACAGAAATGATATCATTGCCATCTAACCGCCGGGCCAGGATTTCCGGCATACCGCCAATCAGACTATAATCATGGAATTGCTTGAATAAATTGGTGTGTGCCAGATTCGGGCATGGTATTGTATTATAGTATTCCACAGCCAGATGGGCGGATTGAGCCAAAAGGTATTCCTCGAAGTTCATTGGGTATAGATAACGATAGTCGACCCGTCCCACCGGAAAACTGATTTGATTGTTTCTTATCAATAATTCCAGCAGTGATCCGGCTGCAACGACCAGCAAGTCAGGGAATTCCTCGTAAAAATACCGCAGCATTCCTACGGCCTCCGGCACATTCTGGATTTCATCAAGGAAAATCAGGGTTTTCTTTCGGGAGGTATTGAGTTTAGTATGTAAAAATATGGACTGGAGAATATCTTCAGGTGAATGGCCGCGCTGAAATATATCTGCTGCAGCCGGGCGCTCGAGATTTAAATAGGCATAATTATAGCGCGACTTGGCAAATTCATCTACAAGAGTAGTCTTGCCTACCTGTCGAGCGCCACGGATTATCAGCGGTTTTCGGTCTGGTAAATTAGACCAATCTTCTAATTCTTTTGTAATAGTTCTTTTAAACAATGACTTATGTTTATTATTGTCTCATAGTAAGGGCAACGTCTTGCAAAGCATGACACATACTAAGGGTTAATGAATTTAATTGATGTCATATACTCAGGGTAATATTAAGCCAGCGTAATCACGGTGTCAACCTGGTTTTTTATATGGTAACATATATGGGAATTTTTATTGATCATGGTTAGTAGTTATTGTAATATACCTATGACTATTTTACAATATCAGTCATAGGTATATAGATGGCGAAAGCATTCAATGAAAAGGACAGGACGAAAATTCGCCGGGACTTGATGATTCAAGGCCGGGCCTTGTTTGAGATTTACGGGTTGAAGAAAACCAGTGTCGATGATATTACCACCAAGGTTGGTATCTCCAAAGGCAGTTTCTATAATTTTTTTGGTTCAAAGGAAGAACTGTTTTTCTTTATCGTTGAGGAGGAAGAGCGGTTCAGGGATGGACTGGTGAAGGAATTGATTGCCAGTGATATAGATGCCGGTGAAGCTCTGCGGCAGATGTTCACCACCGGTCTTAAGATGGTGGCGGGCAGCAAAATCATGGAAAAACTATATGAGCCCGGTGTGTACGAACACCTGTTGCGAAAACTGCCGCCTGACAAATTAGCTGCCCATCAGGAAAACGATCACCAGGCGGCGATTGATTTCATAAGGCATTTCCAGCGGACCAGCAACCTGTGTCAGGTTGAACCGGACATCCTCTCTTCGTTATTCAGGGCATTTTTTCTGATAACACTGCATAAAAATGAAATTGGTAATGACATTTACCCGCAGGTCATGGAACTGATCATCAATGCCCTTTCAAAGGGCCTGGTGGAAGGTGGTGATCAGTGATTGAGGTTCGGAATCTGCAATTCACCTATCCCGGCAATTCAGCGCCCACAATCAAAGGAATCGATTTCCATATCGAAGCCGGGGAAATATTTGGTTTTTTAGGTCCCAGCGGTGCTGGAAAAAGTACTACCCAGAAAATCCTGATCGGATTATTCGAGCAATTCTCCGGTCAGGCTACGGTTTGGGGCCGTGACTTGAAGACCTGGCATTCGGAATATTACGAACGGGTCGGGGTGGCCTTTGAAATGCCCAATCATTACTTGAAACTGACCGGCCGGGAGAACCTGTGCTATTTTCAATCACTGTATGCCGGAGAAACGGAAGATCCGGATAACCTGCTGGAAATGGTTGGTTTGACTAAAGATGCTGCTGTACCGGTGGCCCAGTATTCCAAAGGGATGAAAGTACGTCTGGGGTTTGCCCGCTCCCTGTTGCCCAAACCGGACCTGATATTCCTGGACGAACCAACCGCCGGCCTGGATCCGGTCAATGCCCGATTGGTGAAGGATATAATCCAAAATAAAAAGGCTAACGGCACAACCGTTTTTCTGACGACCCATGATATGACCGTGGCCGATCAACTCTGTGACCGGGTGGCGTTTATTATCGATGGTGAGATAAAACTGATTGATTCGCCCCGCAACCTGAAACTGCAGTATGGCCGGAACCTGGTGAGAGTAGAATACCAGCGCAATGGAAAAATGGAGTTCGCCGATTTCCCAATCGACGGCCTGGCAGAAAACCCGTCCTTTCTGGCGTTGCTGCGGAATAATTCAATCGAGACTATCCATTCCCAGGAAACCACCCTGGAAAACATCTTCATTGAAGTAACCGGCCAGCGTCTGCGATGAAGCGTCTGTTGTCCACAATCAGAAAAGATATAATTTTACAGATCCGATATGGTTTCTATTTCGCCACCCTGTTTGTGGCGGTAATCTTTATCGCCATCCTGCGACAGATACCGTCTGGGAGCCTGGGATATGTGCTGCCCTACCTGATGATCAGCAACCTGATGATCACGGCCTACTTCTTCCTGGCAGGCTTGGTTCTGTTTGAGAAGGGCGAAGGCACCCTGGAGGCAATGATCGTTACTCCGGTACGGAGTGCCGAGTTTCTGGTAGCAAAAGTCATATCGCTCGCTATTCTGTGTATCATCGAAGGTCTACTGCTGGTGGTTGCCAGTTACGGAATCTATTTTAATATTCTGTCTTTCGCCCTGGGCCTCTTCCTCATGGCGGTAGTAATGGTCCTTCTGGGATTTATTGTCGTAGCACGCTTTGAGTCAATCAATGAGTTTATCATGCCGGGCGTTGTTTTCGCCATGCCCTTGGGCCTGCCATTTATAGATTATTTTGGCCTGTGGGAAAGCTGGTTGTTTGACCTGCATCCGGTTCAGTTTTCCCTGCAGTTGATGCGACGGTCACTGGATGCGCAGGCGACGGAGCCATCCCTGCTGGCGGCCATATCGGCGATAATCTGGATCGCTGGCCTTTTCCGCTGGGCGCAGACAGCCTTTGAACGGTTTATTATCCGTAAAGGAAAACGTCCATGAATTTGATCAAAGTATTTAAAATCCTGGGTCCGGTGGATGCGCGCAGTATCTGGCGCGATTCACTTCTCCAATGGATGCTGGTAATCCCGGTTCTGCCCTCCCTGCTGGTACGCTGGGGAATTCCTGAGCTGGCGGCCTGGCTGAATCAGTCTTATGGATTTTACTTACCAGATTATTACCCCCTCATTATGAGTTTCTTTCCGCTTTTTGTGCCTATGCTGGTGGGGGTGGTAATCGGTTTTCTCCTGCTGGACGAACGTGATGACCGTACGCTCACAGCCCTGCGTGTGACACCGCTGCGACTGGCGGATTATCTGGTCTATCGAATCTCGCTGCCTACATTACTCAGCCTGATACTGACAATCATTTGTTTCCGGTTGGCCGGACTGATAGAATTCCCCTTCTGGCCCCTGCTGGCGATTGCGCTGGTTGCCAGCCTGGAAGGACCGATTTCTGCTCTGCTCCTGGGGGTGTTTGCCAGCAACAAGGTGGTCGGACTGGCTATGTTTAAAGGATTCAGCATTTTCTTTCTGGCACCCCTGGCTGTATTCTTCATTAATTCAAATTGGCAGTTGCTGGCCGGGATCATGCCGACCTATTGGCCGGTAAAATCTCTTTGGCAGTGTTATAACGGCAACCCGGACTGGCTATTATATTTAATTTTCGGTTTGCTGGCTCATGTCATAGTGTTGCTGATTTTATTGCGAAAATTCAATCGCTTGGATATCAATTGACGGGAGGAAAAATGCAGTCCGTATTAATTGTTGGCGGCACGGGCTATTATGGCCGCCATATTGTAGGCAGTCTGGTAAAGCGGGGCGTTTCCGTTCGGGTAATGACACGCAATAAATCCCGGGCGCGGGAAATACTGGGCCCTGCACCAGAATTGGTTACCGGTGATATCAGGAATGAGGTCGATACAAGGGAAGCCCTGACTGGTATTGATTCGGTGGTGATCTCAGTTTCGGCCTTTACACCACGACTGATCCGCCAGATGAAGGCGATTGAGCACGATGCCGTCCTCCAACTTTTCGATCTGATGAAAACAGCCGCTATAAGGCGCGTGGTGTATATATCAGTCTATGATATACGAGAAGAAATCCTGAGTCAAGTGAATGCCCAGTTCAGGACCATGGCTCTCGACCGATTGACTATTGAGAATACTTTACGGCCATCTGAATTTAACTGGACCATCCTGGGAGCACCGCCCAATATGGATATTTTCAAGGCTATGCTGCGGAAGGATAAAATGATTGTGCCTGGTGGCGGTCCTCCGGCTTTGCCGACAATTGCCACCTGTGATGCCGGAGAAATAGCCGCCCAGGCAGCACTGCGTGATGACCTGTGTGAACTGCGGCTGCACCTGACTGGTCCGGAGGCACTTTCCTTTCAGCGGGCCGTCCGGATCATCGGGTCGGTTTACGGAAAGGATATTAAATATGTTAAAATCCCGTTATTACAGATAAAAATCGCCTCCCTCCTGGCCTGGCCCTTCAATCCCTACCTGCGCTACCTGTCCGGTAGCGTGAGTATGCTGAATCTGTTTCCCCAGGACCTGGCCAAGCAGGCACCGGATGATTTTGCCCGGTTGCAGGAATTGTTTGATTATAAAGCCACTACGCTGGAAATGGAAGCTGAAAAGTGGAAAAATAATTCCTGAAACTGATGTTTATATCGGTCTATTTTTATCCCGGCATAATCATTACTATAGGAAAATCATGAATTCAAAGCAGCTGTTATTATTAGTCTTTTTTATATTGGTCGGTTGTAAGGAGAAACAGGAAAATATGGCAAATCAGTCGATCGATCCGCGGGTTTTACACGAGAAGGTCTGGACCATCGACACCCATGTGGACACGCCCCTGGATTTGGTGCGCCGTAACGTTGATATGGGCGTGCGGGGCGATATTGATGACGGCGCCAACCAGCTTGATTTCATCCGCATGAAAGAGGGTGGCCTGGATGCGGTATTCTTTGCCGCTTTTGTAGCCCAGGGTTCCCGTGATGCCGATGGATATCAGCGGGCCCAAAACAAGGTGGAAACGGCCATCGATGCCACGCTGAAGGCGGTCAAAAAATATCCCGATCTGGCGGGAATGACCTATTCAGCAGATGATCTCAATGACTTAAATCAAGATGGGCAGCGATCCATCCTGCTGGGGATTGAAAATGGCTACCCCATCGGAACAGATATTTCAAAGGTTCAATATTTTTATGATCGCGGTGTGCGGTATATTACCCTCTGCCACACCGCCAATAATGATATCTGCGATTCCTCCACCGATTCTACTGAGCATAACGGCTTGAGTGAATTCGGTAAAGAAGTAGTAAATGAGATGAATCGCCTGGGAATGATTGTGGATGTTTCCCACATCAGCGACAAGGCCTTTTATGATGTGCTGGAGGAATCAAGCGCCCCGGTAATCGCCTCCCATTCCTGCGCCCGTGCGATTCGTAATCACCCCCGCAACCTGGATGATGATATGCTCCGGGCACTGGCGAAAAACGGCGGCGTGGTGCAGATGTGTATCCTCAGTTATTATGTCAAGGTCGTTAAGCAGACGGCGGAACGCGATTCAGTTAATGCTGCATTGAAGAAAAAATGGGGTTCCTACGACGACCGCACTGAAGAGCAGAAAAAACTGGCGCGGATTGACTTCGCCCAACTGGATAAGGATCACCCGGAAATCCTGGCTACGGTATCTGATGCGGTGGACCATATCGACCACATGGTAAAAATCGCCGGAATCGACCATGTTGGTATCGGCACTGATTTCGACGGTGGCGGTGGTCTGGCTGACTGCCGCGATGTAAGCGAACTGCCCAATATCACCGCCGAACTGGTGAAACGGGGCTACTCAGCGGAAGAAATTGCCAATATCTGGGGCGGAAATTTTATGAGAGTATTAAAGGCAGTGGAGGAAAAGGCGGGTAAATAGCCTTTCCTATTTTCGGTTCACACGTTACGGTAGAATTAAAGTCAACGTTTGGATCTGAAGAGTGGATATTTTCTTTTTAGTAATAATATTCTTAAACTTCCAAAAGCTATTAAATATATCAACACATCTAAAATTAAAATACAGGAAGCTTTAAAAGAAGTTGTTGACTCACCTGATAAAGGGCTCCATCCGGTTCTAACTTTATCCTGCAGCCCAGAAAACGGACCAAGTAGTAACAGAATATCTATAAGAATAATCAAAAATATGGGAAATATCATCACCCAGAATTCTTGGTTCCTTGAAAGCTGTTTATCCCATAAGTTTTTTCTTGGGGACATTATATACCCATTAAGTATGTGTTAATCCGAATTTGATAATTCATTATGGATAATTTGTTATATTTTAGAATATTTTGGTGCATAAACCGTAACTCCCTGTTTTGAAGAAGTTAAATATCAATATCTGGTAATGCAAAAGGAATGTTGTGCAGGTAGATTTATCCATCGTAGTTCTCTGAACGTAGATGGGAATGCCCGCACTACGATGAGGGATTCGTACGACAGACATTCTTGTCTGTCGATTTAATCACTACGTTATTTTTATTAACCTTCCCGAAGCACCAACCCCATCCCTGGAATAAAATTCCGCCAACCGCTGAAAATTTTCAAAAATATTATTGATACCGGAACTTTTTGTCCGTTAACTTCGAACTGTTTCCCAGCTTATTTACAGTAAAACTTGAGTCATCCAGAAGGGTTGAGGGATTAGGCCCACAGACACCCTGGCAACCACCCGAAAGGGAAAGGTGCCAATTCCTACTCCACGCAAGTGTGAGATAGATGATTGAAAGCTTCGGATTATCCGGGCATAAAACTTTCAAACCCTCTTCTGATTACAGGAGAGGGTTTTGTTTTATATCGACACTATCTCCCCCTAACGATGACCGGATAGCTACAACTTAAAAGGATATCAGCACAATGAATCAGAACATCCCGAGGGATGCACACAGATTTGAGACCCTCCAGGTTCACGCAGGACAGGAACCGGCCCCCGGAACCAACGCGCGGGCCGTGCCGGTCTACGCCAGTTCATCATTTACTTTTGATGACAGCGAGCACGGCGCCAACCTGTTTGCCCTGAAGGAGTTCGGAAATATTTATACCCGGATTCAGAATCCTACCACCGATGTTTTCGAAAAACGGATTGCCGCCCTGGAAGGCGGCGTGGCGGCCCTGGCCACAGCCAGCGGACAGGCGGCTCAGTTCCTGGCTATCGCCACGCTGGCCGAGGCCGGGGATAATATCGTATCCACCAGTTACCTGTATGGCGGCACCTACAACCAGTTCAAGGTCAGTCTGCCACGGTTGGGGATCAATGTGAAATTCGCCTCCGGGGATGATGCCACCGAACTGGAAAGTTTGATTGACGAGCGCACCAAAGCCCTCTACGTGGAATCGATTGGGAATCCCCAATTCAATGTCCCGGATTTTGAATCCATCAAACGAGTGGCCGAAAAGGCCGGTATCCCCCTGATTGTCGATAATACCTTCGGGGCGGCCGGTTACCTGTGCCGTCCCATCGAGCATGGTGCCGATATTGTCGTGCAGTCCGCTACCAAATGGATCGGTGGCCATGGTACAACCATTGGCGGGGTAATCGTTGATGCCGGTACTTTCCCATGGGATAACGGCAAATTCCCCGTATTCACTGAACCGTCCCCTGGCTACCACGGACTGAAATTCTGGGAAACCTTCGGACCTGATGGTGTAACCGGTACCAATATCGCCTTCATCCTGCGGGCCCGCGTTGAGGGCCTGAGGGACTTCGGTCCCTGCCAGAATCCTTTCGGTTCTTTCCTGCTGCTCCAGGGATTGGAGACCCTTTCCCTTCGTGTTCAGCGCCATGTTGACAATACACTTGAGCTGGCTAAATGGCTCCAGCAACAGCCGGCGGTGGCCTGGGTAAATTATGCCGGACTACCAGAGCATTCCCACCATCAGCAGGCCCGGAAATATTTACAAAATGGCTTTGGCGCGGTGCTGACTTTTGGTATCAAAGGTGGTGTTGAAGCAGGTAAAACCTTTATTGATAATGTGAATCTGGCCAGTCATCTGGCCAATGTGGGTGATGCCAAGACGCTGGTGATCCACCCAGCTTCCACCACCCACCAGCAATTGACGGTGGAAGAACGGAAATCCTCCGGTGTCAGTGAGGATCTGATCCGCGTTTCGGTGGGAATCGAACATATTGAAGACATAAAAGCTGATTTCGAACAGGCCCTGAAAAAGACGGGAGTGTAAAATGGAAAACACCGAATCCGATACCAGACAGCACCGTTTTCCGGTCTTTCAACTGGAGAACGGGCAGGAATTGAAGGATGTGGCTGTGGCTTATCGCACCTGGGGCAGGCTGAACGCCCGACGCGACAACGTGATCGTGGTGGGGCACACCCTGACCGGCAATACGGCCGTGGATGAATGGTGGTCCGGCCTGCTGGGTCCCGGTAAGGCCCTGGATACTGATCAGTATTTTGTCATCTGTGCCAATGTCCTGGGTTCCTGTTACGGATCCTGCGGACCAACGACTGTTAGTCCATCTACCGGTCAGCCCTACGGTCCGGATTTTACATCCGTAACGGTGAGGGATTCAGTCCGTCTGCACCGCCGCCTGCTGGATCATCTGGGAATAACCGGCGTTGAGCTGGTGATCGGTGGATCACTGGGCGGGATGCAGGTTCTGGAATGGGCTTTCTTCGGGAACTATGTAAAACTGTTGGTTCCGATTGCCGCCAGCGGACGCCATTCGGCCTGGTGCATCGGCTGGAGTGAGGTTCAGCGACAGGCGATTTATGCTGATCCTGATTGGAAAGACGGACACTATCCAGCCAATCGGCCACCGGAAGCCGGTCTGGCCAACGCCCGCCGGATTGCCATGCTGACCTATCGTACCCAACAGTCCTTTGAAAAGCGCTTTGGAAGGAGCAAGCAGAATGGTGACGATCAGTTTGCCGTTGAAAGCTACCTGGATTACCAGGGGAATAAAATTGTCCGTCGTTTCGATGCCAACAGCTATATTACCCTGACTGAAAAAATGGATCGGCATGATATCGGCCGGGGCCGCGGGAATTATTACAGCGTTCTGGAAACAATCGTCCAGCCCACCCTGGTGATCGGAATTGACTCGGATATCCTATATCCTCTTGCCGAGCAGCATGAATTAGCCCAGGGAATCCCGGGCGGTGAACTGAAAATTCTGAATTCACCCCATGGGCACGACGCCTTTTTAATTGAACAGAACCAATTGAATACCTTAATTACAAACTGGTTGAGAAAGCAGAAAAATGAAAGTGTTGAAGTTCGGCGGGTCTTCGCTGGCCACTGCGCCGCGAATTGACAATGCCTGTCAGATAATTAAATCCGCCCGTGACCAGGGCTCAATTGTTGTGGTTGTATCCGCCCTGGGTGGTGTAACCGATAAGTTGATCGAAGCCGCCCGAATAGCGGTCTCGGGCCATAAAAAATACCGGGAGATTGTTCAGGGGATTAAAACCCGCCACCTGGAAACACTGGGAGAATTACTTGAAGATCCCCAGTCAATCCAAGCTGAAATCGAACCGCTGTTCGATGAATTGGGCGACCTGTTGAAAGGTGTTTTTCTGGTCCGATACCTGGCGCCCAAGACCATGGATCAGATCCTTAGCTTCGGGGAGCGGCTTTCGGCGGTAATTGTCAGTGCCGGACTGGTAAAGAATGGCGTTAAAGCTGCCTGGCTGGATGCCAGAAGGATCATACGGACTGATAGTAATTACAGCTCGGCGCGGGTCGATTTGCAGGCTACTCTGGCCAATATCGACGAATACTTTAAATCAGCATCAACTGTACAAGTAGTGACCGGATTCATTGCCGCCAACGCCATTGGCGACACCACCACCCTGGGGCGTAGTGGATCGGATTATACCGCTTCGCTGGTGGGAGCCGGTGTCCAGGCCGAGGAAATCCAGATATGGACTGATGTGGATGGGGTAATGACCACCGATCCGCGGAAAGAGCCGGATGCTTTTACCCTGTCCCACATCACCTACGAGGAAGCCCTGGAAATGTCGCATTTCGGGGCTGAGGTGATTTTCCCGCCCGCCACCCAGCCGGCCCGTATCAGAAATATTCCCCTGGTGATAAAAAACACGTTCAAACCGGAATTTGCCGGTACGGTGATCAGCAACGAGGCCCGGCGGAACGGTTTTGTAATCACCGGGATTTCATCAATCCGTGATATTGCCCTGGTCCGGATCCAGGGTAGTGGTATGATCGGTGTAGCCGGGATCAATGCACGAATTTTCCAGGCCCTGGCCTCCCGGGATATAAGTGTATTTCTGGTTTCACTGGCCTCCAGCGAACATTCGATCTGCATGGCAATTTATCCCGCCGATGCGGAAGCGGCCCAGGAAGTACTGGAAGAGGAATTCGAAGTTGAATTACTGGCACAGGTAATCGATCAGGTTAAGATCGAGACCGATCTATCGGTAGTGGCCGTGGTTGGTGAAAACATGCGTCACCGGCCTCGGATATCCGGACGGGTCTTCAGTGCCCTTGGGCGGCAGAATATTAATGTAGTAGCTATAGCCCAGGGATCATCGGAACGGAATATTTCGATTGTGGTGACCCAGGCCGATGAAACAGCGGCTATCAAAACCCTGCACCGTACCTTTTTCAAACCAGAGGAAAAACTGCTGGATATCTACCTGGTGGGAACTGGTTTAATCGGAAGCGAATTATTGCATCAGATTGCCGGGCTTGAGAATCCGCCGGCTACAATCAGGTTGCTGGGGGTGGCAAATATCGATAAAATGCTGCTCAGTCCCGCTGGTATTGAACTGACCGGCTGGCAGGATGAATTGAATAAAAATGGCGATCCGACTGATCTGGAAACATTCTTTGAAAAGATACCCAGCTATGGTGCCGGACAGGCTATTCTGGTTGATTGCACAGCCACTAAAACTACTGCCGAGCAGTATGAAAAACTGCTGCAGCGCGGTGTATCGGTGGTAACACCCAACAAGGTGGCCAACACCCTGGGATATGATTATTTCCAATCGTTGAAGACGGCTGGTGGGGAAAAGGCCCACTTTTATTACGAGACCAATGTAGGGGCCGGTCTGCCGGTGATCAGCACCCTGCGCGGTTTGCAGGACAGCGGTGACACAATTCTGAAAATCGAAGCGGTGCTGTCGGGCACGTTGAGTTATCTGTTCAATGCTTTCGACGGCAGTGTCCCCTTCAGCACACTGGTGAAAGAAGCGTTGGGTAAAGGCTATACCGAACCCGATCCGCGCAATGATTTAAACGGTCTGGACGTGGCCCGGAAAATCCTGATCCTGGCCCGTGAGCTGGGCTTTCCAATGGAACTGAACAACGTAGAGGTGGAGAGCCTGCTGCCAGCGGGGATCGATCCCGACTTAACGGTCCCGCAGTTTATAACAGCCCTGGCAGATTTTGACGCACAGTTCGAAGAACAGCGGAAGGCAGCCCGGGACCAGAGGAAATTCCTGCGCTACCTGGCCGTACTGGAAGGCGGAAAAGCCACTGTCAAGTTGACTGGCACCGATCAAACACATCCGGCAGCCACTCTGATCGGCAGTGAAAATGTGATTGTATTGACCACTGCCCGCTACTGCGATTATCCCCTGACAATCAAGGGTCCCGGTGCTGGTGCGCCGGTAACGGCAGCCGGTATATTGACCGATATATTTAAATGTGTTCAAACCGAAGGATTATTATAATGAGTGTTAAAATTCCTGTTGCGATTCTGGGTGCCACCGGCAGTGTGGGCCAAAAATTCATTACCCTGCTGGCCGATCATCCCTGGTTCGAGATAACCGCCCTGGCGGCTTCGGACCGCTCGGCGGGGAAACCGTATCACCAGGCGGCCAACTGGTTTCTGCCGAATCCGATCCCGGCGAAAGTACGCGATATGGTGGTCCAGCCCTGCGAACCGGGCCTGGAAGCGAAGCTGGCCTTCTCCGGGCTGGATTCCAGCGTGGCCGGAACCGCCGAGTTGGCCTTTGCCAAGGCAGGATTCACCGTGGTTTCCAATGCCAAAAATCATCGTATGGGAACGAATATTCCACTGGTGATTCCGGAGGTGAACAGCGACCATATCGATCTGGTAAAATCGCAGGAATTTGAAAACGGGATGATCATTACCAATCCCAACTGCTCGGTGATCGGTCTGGTGATGGCCCTCAAACCGCTCTACGATGCCTTTGGCCTGGAAGCGGTGAATGCCGTCACCATGCAGGCCCTGTCCGGCGCCGGCTATCCCGGTGTTTCCAGCCTGGATATCATTGACAATGTGGTGCCCTACATCGCCGACGAGGAGGATAAAGTAGAGGAAGAGCCGCAGAAATTACTGGGAAATTTAGCCGGGGATCATATTGAGTCGGCGGATTTCAAGGTTAGTGCTTTCTGTCACCGGGTGGCGGTTACCGATGGTCATCTGGAAGCCGTTTCGGTAAAGCTGGCCCGGCCCGCCGCCGAAGCCGACCTGATCGCCGCCTGGCAGGAATTCCGCGGGGCTAATCCTGTACCGGAACTGCCATCGGCGCCGGAGCAGCCAATTCAATATTTCGATAACCCCTATTATCCCCAGCCCCGTTTGCACCGTAATCTTGGTTATGGAATGACCACCAGTGTAGGCCGCTTGCGGGAATGTCCGCTGCTGGATTATAAATTTTCAGTGCTGTCGCACAATACGGTGCGGGGTGCCGCCGGTTGCGCAATTCTGAACGCCGAGCTGGCGGTGGCGAAAGGGTTGCTTAAATCCTGATAATTTCTGATGTAAATTCGCCGGTTGTTGTGAATTGGTACGGAGGAAGAAAAACATGCGACCGGTAAAACTGGGAATAATCGGGACGGGTATCGCGGCGCGGAAGCTGCACTGGCCGGCGTTGAAACAACTGGCCGACAAGTTTGAAATCGTACAGGTTTGCAATCACACCGAACCGAAGGCAAAGCAATTTTCCGAACTGATTGGCGGGGTGCCCTATACCCTGGACTACCGGGAACTGCTGGCCAACCCGGAAGTGGAGGCCGTGAATATCATCCTGCCGATTCATTTGAATTATATCGTTACCCGGGCGGCGCTGGAAGCGGGCAAGCATGTAATCGTAGAAAAGCCCCTGGCCGCCAACCTGGCTGACGCTGAGAAAATGCTGGCTTTCCCGGACCGCTATCCGGACCTGGTGATGATGGTGGCGGAGAATTTCCGTTACCGGCCGCTGATCCTCCGTTTGAAGGAATTGCTGAACGCCGGAACAATCGGCGAACCGTACGCAGTGTTCTGGAATAACCTGTTCCTGGTGGATGACAGTGTGGAATATGTCCACACCCGCTGGCGGATCGACCACCAGTATCCCGGCGGGTTTGTAACCGATGGCGGTGTGCACCAGATCGCGGCGATCCGGGAATTATTCGGTGATATTGTGACCGGCCAGGCTCAGGTAAAGAGCATTAATCCGGCCATCGGCGAGGTTGACACATTCAATTTTCAATTTACTACCGCCAAAGGTGTGCAAGGGGTGTTGAACCTGTACTACAGCGCCCCGGGTCTGAACGAGAACCGGCTGGTGATCATCGGAGATCAGGCCAGCATTAGTGTGGAGCAGAACCACATCGTTGTGAAAGACAACGACACGGTTTTGATCGATGAGGGGGTCAACCCGGATATGGGTTACGTTGGTGAATTCGAGGATTTCTTTGCCGCCATTCGGGAGGGTCGTCAACCGGTGAGTACGTTTTCCGAAGCCTTTAAGGATTTACAGACGATTATTTCAGCGCTGGAGAAAGCCGAAAAAGAATAGTTTATTTTACTAGAACCATCTTTTTATGTATTGTTCCCCTGGTGGTTTCCAGCCGATAAAAATACACCCCGCTGGCGGCATTACCTGCATCCCAATTAATAATGTACGATCCAGATGGTCTAATTTCATCAACCAGCACCGCTACCTCACGGCCCAGCAGGTCGAGGACGGTCAGGCGTACTTTTCCTGTGGCAGGCAAATCATATTCAATGGTGGTGATAGAATTAAATGGATTTGGATAGTTTGACAAACTGATGGAATGGGGAATTGAAACCGGTTTCTCATCTACTGCTATAGTGGAATAATAATAACCATGACCTCCATAGGCTCCCATATCATTTCTGATCGTGCCTTGGGAAGGATGGAGAGCATATCCGGGATTGTATGGATCCTCGATATCATTATACACCGTATCAGGGTTACCGGCATCGATACACGGGGAACCTTCTGATAGATTGAAGTTCCCGCTATCCGGCTCCACAAATAAAGGATCTTCATCTATATTACCTGTTCCTATCACACCACCCATGATATTACAGTAATAGGCGGATGCTGATGAACTACTGCCAAGAAGCACTTCATTAAATTGATTATTCCAGAATATACTGTTGACTAAAGTGATATCTGAACCGAACTCTGATAATATTCCTTCCGGTGAATTTCCACTGACGGTTGTATTGGTCAGCACTATTTTCCCAACACTGCAATAAATTCCTCCTCCCGCCAAGGCAGAATTGCCAGTAATTAATGAATTGGTAATAATGGCACCATCGTACCAGGATTCAAACGCACAATATATTCCTCCATCACGGCCGTCGGCAATGTTTCCACTTATTTCAACATTGTTTAGTATAAGCTTGTGATGTTCAACTACATTATCATAGAAATATATTCCTCCCCCTTCAGAGGCATGATTGCCACTTATAATGACGTTTGTCAATAAGAGACTGGATTCATAGATAAAGATCCCGGGGCCAGTATTATTGCTAATAGTAACATCATTTATTATTGGATTAGAATTATCGGTACACGCAAATCCGCCCCATTTATTACCGGAAATGGTTACATTATGTACAACTGTTAATGGTCGCTATAAATTGTACCAAAAATGGTCGTTTAAAAATGTACCACT
>CAYPJE010000058.1:162-16908 GCA_964410945.1 uncultured bacterium | reverse complement strand
AGGCATCAACGGTTGATCCTGTTAAATCTAGGGTCTTGGCCAGGCGTTTGGCCGGCGGATCACCGGCATACCACAGACCATCGGAATCCTTGAAGAAATCCTGGTCGTGGAAGGTAACCTGGTAATCATGGCCGGTTACTTCGTGGGGATCGACCACCACGACTTCAACACTTCCATCGGATACACCGGCGGAATGTTCAACGTCGTCGGACAGATCTTCCTCACCGGCGCCTTCAACTGCTAAGGCAGTCGGATCGGCAGGCCGGATGGCCAGGATCTGCGGAGCGCTTTCCAATACCTTGGGAATACCATAGGCATTGTAGCCGTAGGCGGTTACAGCAAAATAATAGACCCGGTTAGTCAATAACGGGGCGCCATTATTCAGTGCATCCTGGGTAATGGAAATGCTGTGCTCGAGACCATTGTCGCTGCCTTCCTGAACCGTCACAAGGATGGTTTCACCGCGTTCGGCATCAAATTCATCATCCTGGATATCAGTGATATCATTCACCAGGTCATAGGTGGCGATTAATTTACTGATACCGGAACCGGCGGCATTGTCGAACTGATAGACATTGTACCCTTCAAATTCGAAGGTTGTTGGTATATCAGTATATTCTTCGACTGTCTCGACCAGCACATCTTCCATGTGATAGGTCGTATCGTAGGTCACACCGGTAATGATCACCGGCTGGGCATAGGCCGAGTCGGGATCATAGGCTTCGGTGAGCGGAGTGTCGATATCATAACCATATGAGTAGGTGGCTGTTATTGTAGCTACAGCCTGTCCTTCATAAACATCGGTTGATGATTCCAGAACCGGCATAACATCAATCTGACTAAGCACGGAATAATCTTCCTGTGCATCATCCCAGAACAGGTTGATTTCGGTGGCCTGGGTGGAATACGATACTACCGGCGCTTCCGGAGAAGCCGGCAGTGAAAACTGAATATCGTAAGCCAACTGAGCCAGGGCATCGACCTGTTTAAGGTACTGGTAGGAATCCAGCGGACCACCGGCTGCGGCATGCATTATACCGAATACAACTTCCTGTGTATCGCCTGGTACCATTGTAAAGGGACCGGAATTCATCAGGAAACGACGGTCATCGGAGGAGTGAACATCCCAGTCCACATATTCCGTATCGGTGGGACCAGTATCAAGGCTGGGATCACCGGGGTGGACAAAAGCGCTTCCACCAGTCAGAGTAACATCGAACGGCTGACCTGATTTCATCAAACCTTTCATCAGGTTGTACATTTCGCCAGCATCGTTCGGGTCACTCCAGACCGGGTCGTCGGAGTTGATATATTTGGAGAAGGATGTCATCGGCAGATTCCTGAAGCCCGGGATGTTACGTCCCTGAGCAAAAGCAGTGTCTCCAACCGAGGGAATAATCGGTCCCTGGAAGAAGTCATAGCCCACCGCTGGTGTACCTTCTGCGAAACCGGCAAAATCCGTATCTCCGCCATCATTGTAACAGATACCCATACTGAGGGTAGTATCACAACCGACGAAGTCGTCAGCGGCATCACCAAGGTCCGGATCGGACCAGACACCAATATACATATCCTCAATCGTTTCTTCACCCTGGTTGATAATCAGTTCTTTCACAAACATCATGTCACCGAAGGCGTCGGGACGATTGAAACCGAAAATAGTAGTCTGAACCTCAACCCCCATCGGTGCCGTTCCGAAAATGGAATGGGCCGTCGGATCGCCATCGTTGCTGATGTACCAGATCACCTGGTCACCAATGAATTCCGGCATATCCGGACCATTTGGCAACGGATTATAAACACCATCACCATCGGCATCAACCCAGGGGGCACCCAGGTCAGCCGGCCAATTCTGGAAATCCGGTGCATTCAAAGGATCGGCCAGATCAGACTTGTTAACTTTATAGAGTTTGTAGGAGGGGTCACTCTGGTCACCACCGTAGGGACCGGGCACGCGCTCCGGACCGTATTCGGCAGTGGCGGTACGAATCTGCCCACCAACCGTTCCTGCCAGCCAGACACCGGAGGCATAAACGGTGTAGGTATGATTCTCTTTGGGCCATTCCATTCCGGAGTGGCCGCTGATCCGGTGACTAACCACCATACCATTATTTTCCAAATCATCTCGAACGCGGTTACCATCGAAGTTACCGGTTGATGCTACAGCAGTTTTCGACAATGACGGAGCAGTGCCGATTCTTTCTTTAGCGATCAAACCGCCAACCATGAAGACCACGATCAGGAGGATGTTAATGGCAGAATATCTAGAAATTTTCATACTGCTTCACCTCCGCTTATAATTTTACCTGAACACCGATACGCAAGGAACGTGGATTTCCATAACGTACGGGGTCTAGGAGGGCATCCTGGAAGGAATTAAGCCGGTCGTAGTACAGTTCCTGGGCTGGAGCTTCAGGATAATTGGCAATTTGGCTTTCCAGCCATACCTGTCCTGATTCCATCGCGAGGAAGCCGTCTTCGCCAGCCTGTCCCGTGGATGCATACACAGTGTTGACATTAACATTGTTGAAGGCGTTAATCAATGTGGCATACACATTCAGGTTAACTCCACCAACCTCGAAACCTTTATCGACACGGATATCAATATTATTGTACCACGGCAAATCACCAGAGTTGATTGCTGCATCTGGTGCCCACCAGCCACGGCCATAGATGGCACTTTCGGCATAACTCGGTGTGTAAGCTTGTCCGCTACCAAAGGTCCAGACGGCGTTAACACCCAGATTGGATAGGGCCGGGTTTCTTGATTCGGTCCGATAATCAAGCATCAGAGATCCGGTGTGGCGCTGGTCAAAGTCCAACCGGTTGATGATTGTCGGATAGGTGTCACCGGTCCAGGTGATATTCCAGTTGGATAGTGGATCTGATCCGGTACCGCGAGCCCACATGGCAGTGTAGTTGAAGTTAGCCATAAAACCATAAGTGCGGCGCAAACGGACATTAACAGCAAATCCCTGCGTGACACCGAAGTCACCGTTCATATACTGTGCCCAACTGAATTCAGAACCATCGACCAGGGCAGTCACACCTTCTTCATCACCACGATTCATCAGCATAACATAATCCCGGACTTCTTTGTAGAATCCGGTCAGGTCAATAGCAGCATTCATTCCGAGTTGCTGGGTAAAACCAATTTCATAAGAAGTGGTTTTCTCCGGCTCCAGAGTCGGATTCGGAGAAGCCGTCTGGTTACCCTGAGTCAGGTTAGCCGCTAAACGTGAGTCTGACAGATACAAGAAAGCCAGCGGTGGTGATTGCCAGTATTTACCATATTGGGCATGGAATACCGTCCGGTCGGTGACCGGGAATGAGAAACCAAGACGTGGCTGCAATGCAGAATAGGCTTCCACCGGTTCCCATTTATAACTACCGGTCTGATCGCCGCTGCGATCAACCCGTCCATCAACCAGGTGAAGATTGTCGAAACCAGCATCATCGGCATAACCATCACCATCTGAATCAGGACCATAGGTATTGGGATTAAAATATTCCCAGGACAAGCCCATATTCAGAACAACGTCCCTAAACTCAATCTTATCATTCAGGAAAATACGGTTCGTGATCGCCTTACCGGGCTCCTGTCCATGATCATCCAGACTGTATTCATCGGTTTCATCACCGAAAATATTGTAACCAATATTATAGGTGTAGGCATTCCGGTAAACAAAATATTCCCAGTCTTCGATTGAATCATAACCAAAGGGAGCGATTTCGTCAAGCGTAACCTCACCGTCGAAATTATCATCGACAGTGGCGACATTACCATAGATCTCACGGGCCTGTGATACGCGGTAGTAACGAATAGTGGTATTATAATATTCCATACCACCCTTTAATTCATGGCGGCCAATCTGATTGATATAGTCACCACGGAATCCAAGCGTATTCTCATCGCGCTGGATGCTGCGATTCCACTGGGCGCCGTAACCATCATAACTAACCAGGCCGGGAATTGCCAAAGCATTCAGACCATGGTCACGGTAATAATAATTCACACTGCCAATATCCGTGGTACGTCTACCGATGTCCATCACATCATGGCCAAAATTATCATTGTATTCTTCCCAGCTATAGTCTTTTAGACTCACGGTCGCACGAACTAACGACTTGGGCGATAGTGTAAAAGTACCGCTGACATAGCCAAGATTCATTCCCGTTTCAGTAACTGGATGCTGATCTGAATTCAACAACTGATAGGTTGAATTATTAGTCCGCTCCATGTATGAATAACGAGTACCGCCAACTTTAATCCGCAATGGTTTCAGATCTAATACCATATTACCGGTTATCGCCAAGCGATCCATTTCAGCACCCTGCCGGGGGCCATATACACTGGAATAATTGTTGGCGTAAATCCAGGTTGTATCAACCCAATCTGGGTGATATTTAGCAACTGAATCGATATTCAAACCTTCACCGGCTTCCGTTGCATTAAAAGCAGAAAGCAGAGCGGGGTCATCCTGATTCATCCGAACGAATTCTTCATAATAGATGACTCCTTCTGCAAAACCATTGGCAGGATCTCCGCCTTCCCAGATTTTGTTTTCATTGCCAACAAGCGTTGTCAATTCATAGACATCGGCTTCCGGGTGGGAAGTGTTAGCTGGTTCGTTATCGAGCGATGAATTTTTCTCTACGTTGAAGTAAACGTGTATATTATCGCTCAATGGGCCACCAACATCAAAGTTCAGCAGGTTGTATCCCCAGCTGTAAATAGCATCGGCATCAACACCTGGACTGGCACCAACATCGGTAACAAATTCCAAGGAACCGGCCCATTTAGAGCCACCACTCTTGGATGTAATATTTACGACACCGCCGTTGGCACTACCATATTCGGCAGAAAAACCACCAGTTTGCACCGATACTTCCTGTGTACCGGAACGTGAAATACCATTAGTGATATTTCCACCATTCCATTGATTTCTAACTAACACACCATCGACATAGTAGGCATTATCTCCAACCCTTGATCCACGGACATGTCCATCAACAACACCAGTCTGTAAATCAACAAGACTTTGGACATTGCGAAGTGGTAGGTTTTCAATTACTTCCGTTTCTATGATGCGATTAGTGTTAGTAGCGTTCAGATTAACAATAGGCTTTTCAGCCGTCACTGTTACTTCTTCTCCTTCTAACGCCGCAACCTCTAGGTTAAAATCTAACCAGGTTGTCAAGTCGGCAGATACATGGACATTGTCAACCGTAAAGGTTTTATATCCAATGTATTCAGTCCTGACCGAATACGTACCTACCGGAACGTTAAGAATGTAGTACTGACCATCGGCATCCGTGGCCGTGCCCTGAGTTGTACCTACCAATAAAACATTGGCACCAGCAAGAGGGTTACCATTTTCATCGGTGATGACACCTGATAGTTTACCACTCGTCTGGGCAAATATCAGGGTCGGTAGTACAATCAATACTAGTAGGGCTACACTTTTTCTCATTGTAGTTCCTCCATTAGCTGATAGATTTATCTCTTAACAGAATTCTGTTTTAATTCTTGCCAAGCGTTTTTGTGGGAAATTTCTCCCTGTCCCCTCAAAAATTTTACCGCCAGCTCAACAGCAACATTGATTGGACGAAACATACAGATAGTCATCGAAGGAAGTCAACAAATAATTAAACCTCCTGTTTTACCTTGAGATGGGGATTTCCCACGTTCCCGAATTTCAATCGATACAATTGTCTAAACGAAGAATTATTTACTGATTTATAACAATTTCAGTTTCTTAGATTTAATGGGAATCTGATAATAATATACATCTATTGATCAATAGGAAAAAATGGCCTGAATTCTAAATTTTAACTAATACAGTAAGCTCACCCGCTTTATGTGGTTGAAGCACCGTAAAATAAGTAAAACTTTCCTTAATAAGATCATTCAGTACTTGTTAAAAGAATTTCGACCAGTATTTACTTGTTACAAGTTTTCCGATTCAGGTCATTTTTTAATATTTCTTTCGAACATACCCAACAACCCTGGTAAGATGAATACTGAAGCCAGCAGGCAGGTACCAACACCGATGAAAAGGGCAATACCCAGACTACCGAAACCTCGATATGTGGCAAACACCAGCGATCCAAAGGCCAGCATCGTAGTGAGTGATGTTATTGTTATCGCCTTACCGGTTGAACTGAACACCGTAAAAACGGAACCTTTACCCTCATGTTTATAACGATGCATCAAATGCACCCCATCATCAATTCCGATACCAATAATCAGTGGCAAGGCCATGATATTCAACAATGTCAGCTGTATTCCCGTCATCCCCATAAAACCTACCATCCAAATCATACCAAACAAAAGCGGTATCATAGCCAAAATGGCAAGTTTGAAGGATCTGAAATCCAGCAGCAGAAATACAAAAACCACCGCCAGGGTAAGTAGTGCGGCCCGTCGGCCGTCGGCTCCCAGGATTTTTAATAAATAATAGAACATCGGTGGTGTTCCGGCCAAACTGGGAGTAATTGAACTGGCCTCCAGAAAAAATGTCTCAAGATAATCAATGTGCCAGACATTCCCCTTGGGATAAATCGTCATCAGGAAGCGGTCACCTTTACGGCTGATATATTTATCCCTGATAATTTCCGGCAGCGAATCCACGGTAATCCGGGAAGTATCAGCCATATCCAAAACCAATGCCTTATAGGTTCGACCAAAATCCCGGTTGAATTGTGATAACCGGGATAATTCAACCGGTTCGGCTTCCAATCGATTCAACAGCTGAAATAATTTTCCCTGCACCTCAGGTTGGTCGGGATTTCCGACTAGCCGTGTGGCTTTGACATCAACCATATCCTGTCCACCGGTAAAAGCAAGGTCCTGCATTTCGATCAGGTTCATACCAAGGCGATCCAGTTCAACCTTTAATTGATCCCATTCATCGCTGGTAATCTTATCATCAACAGTTTTATTTCTCATTCCATTTGAGATAGCAACAATATCGGGTATGCGTTCCCGCTGGTCCGAATCAATCGGTAAATAATCCGAAATTGATTCAACATAACTGATACTTGATTTGTCTTTGGCAGCTTCGGTAAAGGCCCGGTTCTCTTCCAGTGATCGGGCGGTCATCATTGTCATATCAGACGAAAAATTGAATTTCTCGATCATTTTTTCATTCAGCAGAATTGACTCAAGCCCTTCCGGTTCCATATTCAAGTAATTATAGTCCATTGTTATCTTGGTGACCATATATCCGAAAAAGATAGTTACCATCAATACGCTTATCAGAGAGAATTTCCATTTATTATAAATAGCAGTACTTAAGTTCCCCACCGACCGGTAGGAAACATCTTTAACTGCTTTTATTTCTTTTTTCCTCCAGGCCCGGTATTTTTCACGGAGCATCAGCATCATAGGTAATGTGAGTAGGGTTGATATCATAATAATAATCAATCCCATTCCACAGACCAGGCCGAATTCACTCATGCCATCGCTGCGTGCTATCATCAGGGTCAGAAAAGCACACGCCGTCGTAAATCCACCGGTAATTATTCCACCACCGACCTTTTGCAGGGTCTCGACCATGGCTTTTTTGGATTCTATCCCCTTGTTAATCAACTCAGAAAAAACCGATATTATGTGAACTGAAAAATCGATACCCAGCCCCACCAGAATTACGGACATAAACACTGTAAACATATTCAGGGATTCCACCAGGAAATATGAAAAGCCCATCGCCCAGACGATACCAATAATCAGGTTCAGCATCGCCAGGATCGGACTTGACAGCATTTTAAAAGTAAACACAAACAGGATGAATACCGCCACCAGCGCCAGCAGGGTAAGCAGCATTGAGTCTTCAGTACCTGCCACCATCTCATCCCGGCCCAGGGCCAGGCTGCCAGTCAAACCGGCGGTTACATTGAATTTTTCCGCCTCCTGTTTAACCAGCTCTTCCATACCATTGATGCATGGCATCAGGAAATCCATCTCCATGATGTTGAAGGTCGGCTCAGCGGCAATGACCAGCATTGACCGGTCCGGTGAAACCAGGTAAGGCGAACCAATGGCAACCGCTTCCGCCGCCTGGACCGAATAACCGGGATTATAATCCTGGGCATTCAGGGCTGCATCCAGATAGTCGAGCCAGCTTTCAATCCCATCCAGGTACCTGACTGCCATCTGTTCACGCTGAGTGGTGGATATCTTTTCCTCGGATTGGATATATTCTTTTTCCAGGCTGTTGTTGAGATTGGTAATCAAAGGTAAAAGGTTGGGGTTGCTGAATATCTCCTGAGTATTCTCAAGATCTGACGATTTGATCAGCATAATACCGTGATCTTTGATGAAGTCCAAAGGTTGTTTATAATCCACCCGTTTAATATACTGCCCGGCAAATTCAATCTTGCCAGCGGCGACCTTATCCATCCCCGTTTTATGCTCAGCCATAACCTGCTCGGAAGCATTTGTTTCAATCCAGCCATCAAGATCCCTTATAATTGGCGAAACATGCTCGGCATATTTTATCATATCCTCCATCCGGCCTTCAGCCACCACATAGATAGTTGATGCGCCATTGAATTCCTTAAAAATATAGTTGAATTCCTCCACCATCGGATCATCGCCTGGCAGGATCTCGGTCAGGCTCATTGACATTTCAAGCTGGCCGGACAATGCACCAAAAAAGAGCGTAACTACAGTAACAATCAGCAGCATCCACCAGGTTTTCTCCCCGGCCCAGTGGCCCAATGTTGTCAATAATCTCTGTCGCATAATAATTCCTCCCGTTTAACTGGAAAGTGAAATATCAATCAATTTTTATCCCCGGAATATGAATTCCTCAATTCTATCATAGTGGGGTTCAACAACAACAATGTCATCCTCAAAGCTCAGGGCCAAATCCGGATCTTTGAGTCCATGGCCGGTTAAAGTACAGGTAATAATGTCACCGGACTTGAAATATCCCATGGCCGATTTCTTGATTACACCGGCCACACTGGCAGCTGAAGCCGGTTCACAGAACACACCTTCTTTTTCGGCCAGGAAACGGTAGGCGGCAACAATTTCGTCGTCTGATACTGCCTCTATCAAACCTCCGGATTCATCGCGGGCGGCTTCGGCGGCGGCCCAACTGGCCGGATTGCCAATCCTGATAGCCGTAGCCAAGGTCTGAGGATCATCAACCGGAGAACCGTTGACGATCGGAGCTGAACCAGCGGCCTGAAAGCCGATCATTTTTGGTAATTCATCAATCTTCCCGGCCTTCAGATAATCCCTGAATCCCCGCCAATAGGCGGTTATATTCCCGGCATTACCAACCGGAATTGCATGGTAGTCCGGCGCAACTCCCAACTGATCGCAAATCTCAAAACTGGCCGTCTTCTGGCCCTCGATCCGGTAAGGATTAAGTGAATTAACCAACTGGATTGGGTGGTTCTCGGTAATTTCTCGAACAATTTCAAGGGCCTGATCGAAATTCCCCTTGATCTGCACAACCTGGGCTCCGTGGCGAAAAGCCTGGCTTAATTTTCCTTTGGCAACCTTTCCCTCCGGTATTACCACAAAGCATTTCAAACCTGCCCGTGCCGCATAAGCGGCGGCTGAGGCAGATGTGTTCCCCGTCGAGGCACAAATTACCGCATGCATACCTTCCTCTACAGCATTTGTTACGGCATAGGTCATACCCCGATCCTTGAACGAGCCAGTTGGATTAAGGCCTTCAAATTTGAAGTAAACTCGCACATCAACACCGATCCGGCCCGGCAGATGTTCACTAAGAATCAGCGGTGTGCTGCCTTCACTGAGAGATACCACACATTCCAGCGTCTTTTCGGTCAGCGGTAAATATTCCTGATAACGTTCAATAATTCCGATTTTTTGTTCAGTGATCTTTTTCATTTTTCGATTCCACGCATAAATGAACGAATCGCTTCGTCCTTGATTTTAACAAAATCCATTTCATCCTTAATCAACAGATACTGCCACACCAACCCATCAATAAAACCCATTAGAAGGGCGGTAACCCCGGCCGAATTCATGGTGCGAAACTCACCGGTTACCACACCCTCCTCCAGGATAGTAATGACAATTTCACGATATTCCACATACATTTCTGATAAGGCAGAGGAGCCGGTTTCATGCCAATGTCCGCGGGCGGCCTGGGCCATTATCTCGGAAATAATCAGCAGGGCATCTCCCATATGCAGGATCATTTCGATGCTGTCATTCATCAGGCTATTGATTTTTTCACCAGGACTGGCCTGGGAAGAAACCAATTCTTTGAGTGGTACCAGCATGGCAGTGATATAGTATTCTTCAATTGCCTTGAATAATTCATCTTTGCTGCGAAAATATTCGTACACCGTACCCTTTCCGATACCGGCTTTTACAGCAATATCAGATATTTTACCACGTTCCAGGCCTTTTTCGCCGAAAACTTCTATGGCGGCGTGGATAATAATATCTTTTTTGGATTGATTCATTGAGGTTGTGACTGACTGGTCGGTCAGAATTTACTATAAATATCAATCAATCTTCAAGATCGATTTCCAGTTAAAAGGGAATTCGAATCCCTCAATTTTGGATAGGGAGGGGAGAGAGGGGAATGGGCGAGGGATTCGAATTTTAGAGATGTCTTATGTCCGCGCTCCCGGGAAGTTCCCGCATATTTATAATATTTAGTTTTTTACTGGGCTAAAATCTTTTTCAACATTTTTTTATCATCCGGCAGCAAACCGCTGTTAACCAAACGGGGCGTCAATTCTCGCCAGTGTTCCCCTTTGGTAAATACCTGCTTAAAAATAGGCAATGCTTCTTCCACTCTCCCAATATCAGCCAGTGTCACTGCCGTCCAAAACGACAATTCCGGGTTCTCGGGATAATACTGTGCCGCCAGATCATATTCCTTAAGCGCCTGTTCTGTTTTGCCGAGCTCAAGGTAGACATCGCCCTGGTTAGCATGTTGATAAGCCCGATGGATTCGTATCAACCGTTTCATCTCCGCCAATGGCTGGGGATGATCCTCGATCCTTAGGTCCAGAACCACATCTTTCCAGTCGACACCGGTCGGCTGACCGGTAACAATAATCATCGCTGCCGATTGCTTCCCGCGGATATCACCACCTTCTTCCTGGGCCGCCTCCAGGGCTGCCAGCATCCGATCGGCCAGATCGCCGGTTGTGTTTTCGAAGGCCAGTGCCATAGCCGGCCAGACTGACGGATTTTCCATCAGGTTGGCCTGAACCGAATAATTGCGCCCGGTCTGGTGACCCGCCGCCCAGATACAACGCTCACCGGTGTGAGCGGCTACAATACCATTGATATCGATCATCGCCACCTGGCGCACGGCAGAACCATCGTCCCCGGAAAGCAGTTCGGCCAGTACTTCATCGGGCGTACATCCGTCAGACATCATCGCCAGACCGTCCGGTCCGTAATCAATTTTAACAAATGACTGGGTCGCCACCGCTCCCACACCAGCTTTTACCCAGGGCACAACCGTACCAACCGAAAACCAGTGGCTTTGCACCGCCACTCCCAACTCGCCGGTCTCTTCATCCAATGCCACGATTGAATAGGTAGACACTGGTCTGTTCTGGGCAACAAGTAGGGTTATTAAACAGAAAATGGATAATATTCGTTGCATGGCCTGCCTCCTTCAATTATCAAATTGCAGTTAATTTACCCTGAAATGATGGAAAGCCGCCAGCCGGATCAGATGGTATTTATCGTACCTCAGGAAATGGTCTGTTTATATACCACTCCACGTTCTTCCAGGTAGTTCAGCACAAACCGGTAAGCAACTTCATCTTCGCCAACTATCTCCGGCTGGATCAAGCCTTTGCGCTCGAAACCACCTGACAATATCAGGTCAGCCACAGCCGTGCCGGTATAACCGGTAGTGCGAGCCATAGATGTGGTGCCGGTCTGCCGGTCGAACCGATCAAACAAATCATACACATATTTACGTTGCTGCCCATTTTCAACACCATCAATGGAAATCTGCATAAGTGTATAATCTTCTTCACCTTGTTTCAACTCCCAGAGCGGAAACAACAGCCGGGAAGTCAGATCGATGGGGCGAATCCGGCTACCATCAATATCAACCTCATCATAGGAAAAGAAACCGCTCTCGCGCAGGACCCGCAAATATTCAATCGTTCCGGGATAACGCAACGTCTTTTCGATCATATTGGGGATTTCCATTGTCTCAGCCAGGGAGCGCAGCCCATCGGAATTCCAGGCTTCCAGTGTACCTATCTCAGCAAATTCAATTAATTCCGGATCGGACAGGGCCGGACGCACCACCAGGTTGCCGTTCTCGACGTAACGGGCAGGACGGGTGTATTCCTCGATTACATCAATCGGTGAAAAAACCGCCTTGTACTCCCAGGGCCATTCCCGTTTCACCGGCAGCCCACCCACCAGGCAGCGGTAATCGGCAACCTCCATGCGGGCGTTATGGTAACCAAGAATCACATTACTCATTCCGGGGGCCACCCCGCAATCAAGAACAGCTGTAACATCATTCTCCCGGGCCATTTTCGCCAGCGGTTTCTGATCACCCAGGAAGAAGGAAATATCAACAATATTTTTTCCAGCCCGGACTACATGCTCCACTGACTTCAGTCCCATGAATCCCGGCAGGGCACCGATTACCAGATCGGCATCCCGGACAACCTCTGTAATCGCCTTGCCAGAGGATAAGTCGGTGCACTGGGTGGAAATCCCGTATTCATCGGTCAATTCGGCCAGGGCGGCCATATTTAGATCCACGGCTGTCACTGCATATTTTCTACTCAAATCAATCGCCATGGCTTTCCCAACCAGCCCGGCCCCTAAAACAACAACCTGTTTCTTCAAACTGCTATCCTTTCATTTATGGTAAATCGATTTTGTATTTCTTCAGGATATCCAAAACTTCGTCCACTGGTAATTCCGGCGCGGTGAATCCATTCACGCCGGTAACGGCAGTGGCCATAAACAGGGAATTGAAGATGGCTTCCTCAGTTGCTTCGATCACGCCATGAAACAACGGATTCAGATATTGATCACCAAAAATGGTCTGCTGCTGCAGATGTTTCTTCGGTTCCTGGAAAATACGAACTTTATCAGCGGTGGAAAACGCAATGGCATAATCGCCGCTTCCATGGGACATGATTCCACCAGTGCGGGCGATTCCGAAAAATGAATGGCGGGCCACCCGTCCCAGTTGCCGGTCGGACAGCGGGGCATCGGTGGCAATAACAATCATGCAGGAACCTTTTTCGTCATCAGGAATGGCTGATGAAATTTTTTTATCCGCCAGGATGCGCCCCACAGGAACACCGGCAATCTGAAGCTGGCCGCCAAAATTGGTCTGAACCAGGATACCGACCGTATATTCAGTACCTTCCACATTAACGATCCTGGATGCGCTGCCAATACCACCCTTGAAACCCAGGCAGATCGTTCCTGTTCCGGCCCCCAAGGAACCCTCCTCGACCGGGGCAGCGCTGGCCTCGGACAAGGCTTCCAGGACATGATCCACCACCAGGGTGTGGGCCCGGATATTATTCAGGCGGCCGTCGTTGGTCTCACCAACAATCGGGTTGTACGACCGCACAACTTCGTTTCCCGGGCGTGTAAGGGTATAATGATTGAGAGCCTGGGCGGCGGTGGGGGCACTGAGGGTGTTAGTCAGGGCGATCGGCGATTCGATCACACCCAGTTCCCGGACCTGGGTATAGCCGATCAGCTTACCGAAGCCGTTACCGACCTCGATTGCCGCCGGAAGCTTTTCCTGAAATACATTGCCGGGATGGGGAATGACCACGGTGACACCGGTACGGATATCATCTTCCCGCACCAGGGTAATCTGTCCCACGCTGACACCGGACACATCGGTGATTGAATTGTTTTTACCGGGTGGAATTACGCCGATTGTCAGCCCAATTTCCCGGACTCGCCGTTTGATATTACCGGAAGATATTGTACCCATCACCAATAAATTTAATACTGCATTCTATAGAATTTATAATATAGATTGATTCATGGCTGTTACCACCAATGTCAAATGTAACCATCTGTATCGCATTGGGCTTTTTCTGATACTGGCCACAGTCTGTTCTGCCCGGGGTGACGTCTACGATACCGGCGGACCGCTGATGCCGGAGCAGGCAGCCTACGATGTAAAATTCTATGAGCTCGCTTTGGATATCGATCCGGACCTGAAAATAATCGATGGCTCGCTGCATGTCGAAGCCCACGTACTGCTTGAAATGGATCAACTGGTCCTTGATCTTGACCCGGTCCTGTCCGTTGATTCGGTTATAATGGCAGGGAACATGGTTCCATTTACCAGGGATGGCGGGAAGTTGTGGATCAATATAGGCGATACCCTGAATACCAGTGATTCAGTGATGGCTATAATTTATTATGGCGGTAAACCACATGTGGCGGAAAATCCCCCTTGGGGCGGTGGTTTCAACTGGTCGGAAACTCCTTCCAGACAACCATGGATTGGTGTTTCCTGTGAGGGCCAGGGAGCCGATATCTGGTGGCCCTGCAAGGATCATCCCTCCGACGAACCCGATTCGATGGCCCTCCATTTCACCGTTCCCGAAGGGCTGGAATGCGTTGCCAACGGCCAGCTGCGGTCAATCGAAACCAATCCCGATGGAAAACAGACTTTTAACTGGTTCATCTCCAACCCGATCAATAATTACAATGTAACCCTGAATATTGCCCCCTTTATCCGGCTTGATACCACCTTCACCAGCATCACCGGAGATGAATACCAGGTTTCGTTCTGGTCACTGCCGGATAATATATCCACCGCCCAAAACTGGTTCCCGCAATTGACTGGTGCCCTGGACTTCTTTGAGACCTATTTCGGACCATATCCCTTCCGGGCCGATAAATACGGCGTAGTTCAAACCGCCTATCTGGGTATGGAGCATCAGAGCGTCATTTCCTATGGCGATAATTTCGTACTGAATTACTATGGCTTTGATTATATCCTGGTTCACGAAACGGCCCACGAGTGGTGGGGCAACCTGGTCACGGCAGCCGATTGGAAGGATATCTGGATTCACGAAAGTTTCGCCACCTATGCCGAAGCCCTGTGCGCCGAGTATCTGGGCGGAGAGCAGGCCTATTTCAATTACGTGGGCCGCTGGCCCACCAGCAATTATTACCCGGTAGCGCCCCTGGAATCACAGACCTTCAACCAAGTATACGGATCGGATATTTACTATAAAGGCGCGCGGATTCTCCACACCCTGCGGTACCTGCTGGGTGATGAAGTATTTCTGGCCGGCCTGCGCCGGATGCTGTATCCCACCCCGGAATCGGAACTGATAACCACGGGCGAACAATGCCGCCTGGTGGATACCCGGGATTATATTGATCTGATTGAGGGTATGTCGGGACTGGATATGGACTGGTTCTTCGACCTCTACCTGCGGCAGCCGAAACTGCCGACTTTATATTATTCAATTACTGCCGACCAACTGAACTTGCGCTGGGAAACCCCGGATAACCTGCCCTTCCCCATGCCGGTCCAGGTGATTGACAACGGTGATACCGCCCTGGTACCGATGACCGATAACAGCGGAAGCCTGATTGTGGCCAGTGAAAGTTTTCTCATCGACAACCGCAACTGGATTCTGAAAAAGGGCCCGTATCTTGAAACCGGGGCCGGCCTGGCTCACGTGCCTGATAAAATCCGGTTGGGTGATAATTATCCCAACCCGTTCAACCCGGTCACAACTATAGAATATGATTTACCGGCTGCAGGAAAGGTTCGTCTGACCGTCCTTGACCTGCTGGGCCGGGAGGTGGCGGTGCTGGTTGATGAGGTCAAACCGGCCGGTTCATATAATGTCGCCTGGAAGGCCGGCAATGCTGCCAGCGGGGTGTATTTTTATCGGTTGTCAGTTGATAGTAAAAAAACTCCGGTTAAAAAAATGGTGCTATTCAAATAATCATCGATTAATTTCAACACATTATGAAAGTGTCGTTTATAAAAACGGGGATAATATTTTACATCCTTTCAATTTGTATAATCTCTGCTGAAACCTATGTTACTTCGGATCCTTTAGGTGGTTCATGGACAATTGACGGAAGTCCCTATATTGTCGACAACAACATTTCTGTTCCTGTTGACAGCACATTAGTTATCAATCCTGGAGTGGAAGTTCAATTCACAGGAAATCATACTTTTTATATTAGGGGTAGGCTGCTGGCAGAGGGAACTATTGGAGACACAATTGTTTTCACCGCACGAGATACGGCAGCGATCTGGGAAAATTTATATTTTGCTTATACCGATACCAGCGATCAGGACAGCTCCAAACTGAGTTACTGTAAAATCCATTACGGCGCAAATGGAATAAGGTGTATTTATTCATCGAAGCTGGAAGTCAATAATTGTTTAATAACTAAAAATTTTGCCGAAAATGGCTCTGGTGGTGGAATGTATCTGTTAGAGTCGAGTCCCACTGTTATCAACACAACAATTATCGATAATGTAGCAGAAGAATGGGGTGGTGGCATCTATTGTGTTGACAATTCAAATCCCATTTTAACAGATGTTCAAATTATTAATAATAAAGCCCCTTTTGGCGGTGGAATCAGCTGCTTGAGTTCAAGCCCAAGATTAGAAAATGTTACTATTAAAGATAATAATGCGGTGGGAATTTATTGTTCGTATGAATCTAATCCAGTTGTACATAATGTTACTATTAAAGATAATAATGCGGTGGGAATTTATTGTTCGTATGAATCTA
>CAYPJE010000057.1:0-17109 GCA_964410945.1 uncultured bacterium | reverse complement strand
AAGACAATTCAGTTGTTGTTTTGCTGAACAGCATATGGCTTCACTTAGCTAACGGGTTGGCGCTTCAGCGGCGTGCGAAGCTCGTCCGCTGCAAGCGCTTGTTAGACGCCTTCAGCCTCCTGGAACTCCCCCAATGCGGTTAATAATGCATCGACATCCATAGGCCCAGCTCGAAAACTAGTGACACAGGCACGAAGCGAGGATTCATACCCGCTGAGATGAACCTCGGAGATCCATACTCCTCTGGCCTGAACTCCGGCGACAATTTCCGCAGCGCTCACGCGCCCTGTTTCGAGGGGCGGTCCGGTAAAGCAAACAACAGGCAGTGGTGTATCGTTTACGATCCTCCAGCCTGCAGACACGAGACGCTCGCGGATCCCATCCCCGATGTTCGCCTGATGCTCAATGGCTGCTCGATATCCTTCCTCGCCCAGTTCCGCCAGCGCCATGAAGAGCTTGAGACCGATGAATCGACGAGACCAGAGGATGCCTGACACATAGGGTTCGTCCACCCCTGAAGTTGAGGGAGGCATGTAATTGGCATCCACGGCAAAGGCGTTGGCCACCGCGTCACGGTGTCGGCAGAAGAACATCCCCGCACCCATGGGCACTGAGAGCCATTTATGCGCATCCCACGTGATCGAATCAGCACGCTCGATGCCTGCAATGGTGTTCTTCAGGCGTGGCGATAGACAAGCTGCGCCACCCCAAGCTGCATCGACGTGGAACCAGAGGGACTGTTCGCTGCAAAGATCGGCGATCGCGGGCAGTGGATCGACCACCCCGGCGCCCGTAGTCCCTGCCGTAGCGACGACCATCAAGGGGTGCCAGCCCGTTGCACGGTCCTTCGCAATCGCCTCGGCCAACGCGTCCACATCCATGCGCAGGGTTCCATCCACAGGTATGACGCGAAGGGCATCACGGCCGATTCCTGCACCGTGAGCGATTTTCTCAAATGAGTGGTGGCTCTCGGCGGAAAGGTAGATCGTTGGGCGTGAAAGGCCGCTGGTCAGTCCCGAGCGCGCGAAATCCGGCAGGTCCCGTGTCATCGCCACGATGACGGCGCTCTGGTTAGCCTCGGAGCCACCACTGGTGAAACTGGCGAACCAAGAATCCGGATCACCGCCGAGTTTCCGGGTGAGAAAACGCAGTGTGTGCCGCTCGATCTCGTTTGCCCCGGGTGCGTGTGAATGGACGCATATCTGAGGATTGGTCACAGCCACCAGAGCATCGGCCACGACCGCTCCTGGCTGCACACTAGGGTTGAATAGCCCGAAATAACGCGGGTGTGTGGGTTGCACCTGCCAATCGGACAGCATGCGCATTACATCGTTCTGCAACGCCTCTGCTGACATTGGTTCCGCGAACTCGCCATAACGCCCTGCAAGATGTGCCCTGATTTCGGTAGTACTAACATTGGGGCTCACCGACCGTTCGCCGATATCGTTATAGAAGTCCGCAACGGCGGCTGCCATATGCTTCCAACGATTAGTCATCGCTAATCCTCTTCCTTGTTTCTTCGTGCGTCTAACGAATAAACTCACCGGCGGACGGCGAATCCATTCCATTTACTTTTGTTGTTTCACAAATCTTCATTTAGTCTCCAAAATCTCAAATTCACCGCACAAGTTTAGCCGTCCGGTGGAGTGGGGGTTAGACCACTTGACATTACTTATTGTTTTACTTCCACATCATTTATTGTAAAAGAAAAAATATACTCATTTACTACATCTTCAATTTTTAAAGGAAGCAGAATTTGAACAGTTTTTCCAATTAATGGTTTTGCTTTGTCCAATAATTCTTGAGAAGATGTCATACTTGAATTTGGAAACAACGGAAGTTCATTCCAACCGCCATATTGACCGCTTACATAATAGACATTATCTGATGGAAATATTAAATCAGAAATGGTCGCACCCCTAACAATAGTAGTAGGTGGTTGAGGGTTGTTTCGTTCTGTATATTTTACACCAGAATGCATTACCCGTTTACTCATACCCATCTCATCAACATAAACTGCTTCGTCCCAAATAATTTTGATGGAGTGTTTAGTTTTATTGTTCAATGTAAACAAAAATTGAGAAGAAATTGGAATCCAAACCAGCTTAACCATTTCATCTTCAAAACTGAACTTGGTTTTACCTTCTTCTTCAAATCGCACAATTTTTTGTTCACCATACCTATCTTTTGCATCCGCTGGTCTTTCAACTTCTGACAATGTAATGTCATAAATGGCTCGGTAAGAGACACATCCAACAAATAATAGTGATATTAATATTGGAATTACTTTCGTTTGATGCTTCATCTTGTTCTCCTGTTTGGTTAATTCGTCAAGTGGTCTAACATAAGCATATCCGACTTGGATAACTGCTTATAGGTAATAAAAACTGTTGGATAATACTCCAGGTCAAAATACCGTAACTCCCTGTTTGATATAAATTAACCATCTATTTTTAGTAATCAAAATGGAATATTATCAGTGCCTGATATTATTCTATTGTCTGATAATGTTCCTTGTCAGAGTACATCGATCGGACTTTTAATATAATGGCTTCCGGTTCTTAACACGTGGGTATAAACCATCGTAGTTTTGACATTTTTATGGCCCAGCAATTCCTGAATCGTCCTGATATCATAACCTGCCTCCAGCAGATGGGTGGCAAATGAATGCCGAAAGGTGTGTGCACTGACCGGCTTGGTTATCCCTGCCTGGTTTCGAGCATTTTTAATACTTCTTTGTAGATTCCATTCCCCCCAGTGATGGCGGCGTTGCTCACCGCTGCGCGAGTCGCGGCTGATTCTTTGTGCCGGAAAAACAAATTGCCAGCCCCATTCTTTGTTGGCATTGGGATATTTGTTTTCAAGTGCGTACGGTAAGTATACCTTGCCATATCCGATCTTTAAATCCTTGCGATGCAATTTCTGAACTTTAACCAAGTGTTTCTCTATATCCTTTTTTCTACTGTCGGGTAAAATAGTAATCCGATCTTTTTCCCCTTTTGCTGATCGGACAACCAACTGCCCGTAGTCAAAATTAACATCTTTTACTCGCAGGTTAAGTGCTTCCCCCAATCGTAATCCGCCACCATACAATAAACTGACAATTAAATTATTTACTCCTTCAATGTTAGATATCATACTTTTTATTTCAGTTTGTGTGAGTACTACCGGCAGATGCTTGGAACGCTTAGCCCAGATTACATCTCCAATATCTCCCACCTCCTGGTTTAACACATATTTATACATGAAAATAATTGCGCATAACGCTTGATTTTGAGTTGAGCTCGATACATTTTGATTCTGTGCCAAATGTGACAAATATCGATTAATCTCCTTACCTCCCATTTCCTTGGGGTGTCGTTTATTGTAGTAAATTATATATCTCCTAACCCACTGTAAATATGATTTTTCCGTTTTAATACTGTAATGTTTTGCGCGCAGTACTCCACGCATTCGATCCATTAGCTTAGGTTCCTGGTCGTTTATTGACACAGTATTACTGGTTTTTCCCACAGCTCCGCCCCCTCAGTAACACCATGCGGGCTTGAGAAATATAATTATCTGGGAATTATTAATGCGGCAGGCGTCTTTAACAAAAACTACAGTTTGGAACAGAAAATATCCGGAAATATAATATAATCCGGCGCACACAACAATACACAATACCAATAAAATTATAGTCTACCATTATATTTTATAAACTCCGGACTGATCAGGAATCGCGAGCAATCATTCCTCAAACTTCACCGACACCAGCTTCGAGACGCCCTTCCGCTCCATGGTGACACCATAGAGGTAATTGGTGGCCTCCATCGTCAGCTTGTTGTGGGTTACGACAATGAACTGGGTCTCATCACTGAAGCGCTTCAGCACCCGGGTAAATTTATTGATATTGACATCATCCAGGGGGGCATCCACTTCGTCCAGGATACAATAGGGACTCGGTTTTACCTGGTAGATGGAGAACAGCAGGGCGATGGCTGTCAGCGCTTTTTCACCAGCCGACAGAATCCGCAATGATTGATTGCGCTTACCCGGTGGCTGGGCAAAGATGGCAATATCGGCTTCCAGCGGATCAGGATCACCGCTCAGACTGAGGGTTCCCTCGCCGCCTTCGAAAAACATGGCGAACATGCGTTCGAAATTATCCTTGATAGCCGTAAACGTATCCAGAAACTGCTTCCGGGCCACCCGGTCGATTTTCTGGATTGTCTCACGCAGGTTCTCCTCCGATTTGATTAAATCCTCGCGCTGTTCCACCAGCAGCTTGAGGCGTTCCTCTTCTTCCGCATGTTCCACCTGTACGGCCATATTGATCGGCCCAATGCTGTCGATACTGCGTTGGGTACGGTCGATGATCATGCCAAGCTCATCCTCAGATTCATCAACAACCAGGCCGGTGGGAACCTTTGTCTGGTAGCGATCGGCAATCCGTTCGCTGATAATTTTTATCTGCTGGGTGTACCCGGCACTTTTGACTTCGCATTCCCGCAGCTCTTCCAACAATGCTTCCCGGTTGCGCTGCTCCAGACGAATCTGCTTTTCCAGTTCCTCAATTGACTGGTAGGTATCGTCGAATACCTTCTGTTTGAGATCCAGCACCGAACGTTGCTGTTTTAGTCGTGAATTGACAGCAACCAATGCTTTATCACCATCACTAATTGACTGTTCCAGTTCGGTAATCCGACCAGTCAAGGACTCTTTCTCTGCTTCAATTTCCACCAGCCGGTTATCCTGTTCGGTGATCGTTTCCCGGGCTGTACGCTGCTGGAATCGCAGGTTATCACGCTGGTTTTCCAGGTTCATGGCTTCGATGCGCAATTCCTGCACCTTACTGCTGATTATCTCCCGTTTCCGGCGTAATTGTTCCAATTGCCCACTGGCCGCTTTGACACGTTCATCGGAAGCACCCAGTTCAGTTTCCAGCTTCCCCACCTGCGGGATCATTTCCTCGATCGCCAGACCGGTTTGCTTATGTTTTTCCTGTTGTTCACCGATTCTACCGGTCAGTGTCTGTATTTCTTCCAGGGTCTTCGACTGATCATAGTGATTACGGATCAGGGCGGTTTCCAGCCTGCTCAACTCAGTAGATAATTTTTCAACATCATTCTTCGACTTTAGCAGTACTTCATTCTGTTCCTTGATTACCTGCTGAACCCGGTTTAACTCCCTGGTACTACGTTCGATATCTTCCACCAGTTTATTCAGGCTGTTGGTGAGCTCATCAATTTTCTGCTGTCGGCCGATAAGAGCCACTGTTCCGGAAGATTGGGAATTCTTTATCAAATAATCCGTGCCAATAAATTCTCCGGCTTCGTTGACCAGTTCCCAGGACCTGAGCCCGGTGTCGGCACTGGCCGCTTTCAAATCCTCTACCAGCAGCAGATTCCCGAATATGTGATTCACCAGCGCCGAATAACTATGATCGGCTTTAATCAGATCAACAACACGGGTCACTTTCAGATCGGTTTTTGGTAAACTGGATCGATTATTGGCCAAGCCGGCGATTTCTTTCAGCGGAATCAGGGACAGGTGCCCGGCTTTGGAACCACGAACCTGTTCCAGCACCTTCAGGGCGGCTGGCCGGTCGGTCGTAACCAGACAGTAGGCCAACGCTCCCAGGGCGCTCTCCAGGGCCGGTGCATAGCGGTCCTCAAACTGGAATAGGTCACCGACGCTCCCCAGGACCTCGGGAAAATCCGCTTTATGTTCCAATACGAAACGGACACCTTCCGGGTAACCCTCATTTTTCTCGATCAATTCCTGGTAAAAAGACAACTGGGATTGAATTGTCACCTGTCTTGAACGGGCCAGTTGCTGATCATTCTCCAACCGGCGCAGATGCTCCTTTTTAGCTTCGAGTTCAGTTTTGATCCGTTCAAATTTTTCATGGGCCACTGCTGATTCTTTTTCCAGCTGCTCTTTACTTGTTTCCAGATCCTTCTGTTCGACCGCCTTCTCCTGCTGCTTCAGTTCTGAGTCAGCTATCTGTTTTCCCGAATGCTCGATTGCAGCGGATTGCTCGGTCGATAACTGTCTGGTCCGTTCCAGCCTTGCTTTCAGGTCACTCAGCTTCTGCTGATGGTTCCAGCGGGTGTTCTGAATATCCGAAACATCCTTCTGGTATCTGCTGTGTTCTTCCTCCGCCTTTTCCATCTCGACGCGCCGATCCTTATACTCGGTCAGCTTCACTTCAATCGCCGGATCCAGCACCTCAACATCTTTTTCCCAGCCCTGAATCGAATCTAATAACTGTTTCTTCTTGGTGCTGGAATTCCCGGATTCTTTACCCAGGCGTTCAATATTGGCAGCAGTGTTGTTGCGCTGCTCGGTCCAGACAATAATATTGTTGCTGGTTGCTTCGCGCTGGCTTTCAATCTCGGATAACCGGGCCTGAACCTGATCCAGCTCATTTCGCTGGGACCGGTAAACATCTTTAAGCTGGTTAAGTTCATCGTCTTTGCGGCCGGTTTGCGATACATTTGATTCCCGGAGATGTTTCAATTCGGTAACCCGGTCCATTAGAGGTTTCAACTGCCCCTGGTAGTAGTTGGTCCTCAAAAAGGCCAGGGCAATTTCCTTCTCGCGCAATTTTGCGGCCAAGCCCTCATGCCGTTTATAGCGTTTTAACTGGAGTGCCAGGCTGTGCACTTTTGTCTCAACCTCGGCGATGATATCATTGATCCGTTCCAGATCGGTGCTGACAGCATCGAATTTCCGCATGGCTGACCGGCGTTCATGCTTGTATTTGTTGATCCCGGCCGCTTCCTCAAACAGACGTTTACGGTCATCGCGGGTCTCGGAAAGAATGCTCTCGATCATTCCCAATTCGATCACTGAATAGGCATCGGCACCCATACCGGTATCCATAAACAGATCATGGATATCACGCAGTCGGCAGGGCGTGCGGTTGATGAAATATTCACTCTCACCATCACGGTAGGCCCGGCGGGTTATTTCCACATCCGTATATTCAATGGGCAGTTTGCCCTTATTATTGTGAACGGTCAGCGAAACCTCGCACATACTGAGTGGTTTCAGGCCCTCGGCCCCGTTAAAGATTACATCTTCCAGTTTACCACCACGCAGCACACTGGATTTCTGTTCCCCCAGTACCCAGCGGATTGCGTCCACAATATTAGTTTTACCGCATCCATTGGGCCCTACTACCGCAGTAATACCCTCACCGAAATGAAGATCGGTTTTCTTGACAAAAGTCTTGAAGCCCTGGATTTTAAGGTTGGATATATACATCTAGAATTATTTATACCAGTATTTGAAAATCTACAGTTTTTATCCCGGCGGCCAATTTAGCTGGCGCCCACCCAGCAGATGCATATGCAGGTGAAACACTACCTGACCGCCATCGGAATTACAGTTAATAATCGTACGATAACCATCGGTGGCAATACCTTTCTTCATGGCGATTTCTTTAGCAGCCAGATGCATCTCCCCCAACATGTCCATATTTGATGCACTGATATCATTTGATGTTGGAATATGCTCCTTTGGAATTATCAGGATATGGATGGGAGCCTGAGGATTGATATCGTTGAAAGCCAATACAAACTCGTTCTCAAAAACGATTTCAGCCGGGATTTCCCGATCCCGAATTTTACAGAAAAGACAATCACTCATTTCCAATACCTCTCGTAATGATCAATTCGTTCAATACAGCCATGGCTGTGATGACCGCCGTCTCCGAACGCAGGCGACGATTTCCAAGTTTAGCGAACGAGACACCAACATCAGCCAGCAATTTCAATTCCCGGGTGGAAAAATCCCCCTCCGGGCCAACCAGCACAGAAATATTTTTACGCGACACTGGCCGGTTTTGATACCAATTGGAAACGGTCACCTGACCCGACGGATGGCATACTATTATATCCATTGGATCGGATTGCTTGATCCATTCTGCCAGCGTGACCGGTTCATTCACAACCGGTAGACGGCTGCGGCCACATTGCTTTACGGCTGCCAGTACCTGTTTCTCCAGCCGGTCGATTCGTACGGTACGTTTAATGCAGTGATCCATAATGATCGGCGTGATGGAATTTACTTCCAGTTCAACAGCCTTCTCGATCGCCAGCTCCAGGTTATCACGTTTGATTATTCCGATTGCCAGATCCAGGGTGACAGGCACTTCCCCCAGCTCAGGGAAGCGTTCCTTGATGATCCCCATTGATTGATCTTTTTCGAAACGTGACAATAAACCTGAATAGGCCATACCCGCTCCATCTGTCAACCAGATTTCACTGCCTGGCTTAAGGCGCAGTACATTCCGTAAATGTTTGGTCTCATCCGAATTGAGAAAAAACTCATCCCCGGTGATATCCGCCGGATTCACCAGGAAAAAATGCCGGTCGCTCATTTGGTCCGGCGACTAATCGAAAATTTTATCAGCAGGCCGCTATAATTATCATCCCCATCAGCGATTTCCCGCAGCTTGAGAAAATCATATCCGGCGGCAAGATTCCAGGCCATGTCGCCCATCGTCAAAATTGAAATACCACCACCAATGAAACCGGAGAGGGCTACATGCCGCTCAATATTTCCCCAACGCTCCCAGAAACCACCTTCTTCGGCAGCATTCAGGACCAGGTTAGGGCCGGCCTGCAGACTGATATACGGAGAAAAATTGTTGGCAATTTTCCCGGCAAAAGGAAAATATATCAAACCGGCATTAGCAGTAAACATCGCCAGGCTGATACCGCCGCTGGTCACCGGATTACCATAGTAATCGTAAGTAACAACCTCACTTTTTCCTCTGATATCAAAATAACGAACTTCACCGTACCAGCCAATATCTTCGTTGGGGAATAAGCCCCAGTATCCGTGAATCCCGCTACCACGGCTCCCGGAATTGAATCCGGCACCGAACTCCTTCCAGCCCATCTGGGCATAAACTGAGGATAAAAGGATTAAAATGATCAATATTTTACGCATGAACATAACCTCCGAATTTAATTGATTATTCGGCGAGTATTCAATTACTAGTCGCAATACTTCAAATTACCAGCAGCACCTTCCCGAATTGGTCACCGCGGGCCAGATAGCGATGAGCGGATCTGATTTCACCAAGGGTGAATACTTTATCGATCACTGGTTTAATAACTCCATCTGACACCAGTTCCAGAATTTCATCGAATCCGGCCACATCACCCATGGTCGACCCCAGAATCGACTGTTGCTTGTAGAACAGATGCCGTAAATCGAGGTTGACTCTGGCCCCGGTAGTGGCGCCACAGGTCACGATCCGCCCCCCCTTGGCCAGCAGTTTCAGACTGGTATCCCAGGTTGCCTCACCAACATGCTCGAAAACAACATCAACACCACGTTTGCCAACCACACTGCGGACAACTTCATCAACATCTTCCAGGTAGTGATCGATTACCAGATCGGCACCCAATTGTGTGGCCAGCTCCAGTTTCCGGTCTGAGCCGGCGGTAGCTATCACATAGGCGCCCTTCCACTTGGCGATCTGAATTGCCATGGAGCCGATTCCCGATCCGGCACCCCAGATCAGAACGGTCTCGTCTTTACGCAGTTGGGCCCGCCTGATCAGCATGGTATAGGAGGTTTCGGCCACCAGTGGGAATGCAGCGGCCTCAGTCAGATTCAGGTTGGGCGGAACATGGCGCAGATTTTTCTCCGGTACCAGCAGGTATTCACAATTAGTGCCATCCCTGGTTTCTCCGAAAATCCCGAATTTCCGGCAAAAATTTTCCCGTCCGGCCTGGCAGTGGGAACATTCTCCACAATAGGTTACGGGCTGGATCAATACTTTATCACCGGGCTTAAAATCGGAACTGCCTTTTCCAGTGTCGGCCACTACTCCTGCTCCGTCGCTACCGGGAATTATGGGCAGTGGAATCCCCGGGAATCCTTCCCTGACCCAGATATCGAGGTGATTGAGGGCAGCTGAATGGATTTTTACCAGGACCAGGTTTTCAGCAGGAACGGGAACCGGCCGATCGACCAATTCCAATACCTCCGGCCCGCCATGCCGGGCAATCTGGACAACACGCATGGTGTTAATCTTCTATATCGGTGAAATCAGCGTCCTGAATATCAAATTTCGAATATTCTTCCGATGACTTTTCCTTTAAATCCGCTTTATCATCACCGGATAATGAAATCTGATCGCTGGTAAGGTATTTGAAGGCTCGATACCCAAGATAGATAATTACGCCGTATAACAGGATTTTCAGCATTAAAAACCGGTGGTTGGATTAAAAAACTTGGTACCGGTAACCGGCTGACGGATATATTTGATCACTTCTTCCAAATCTTCTTCATTATTGACAAAATCAATATTGTTGGTATTAATTATTATCAAAGGAGTATCCTTGTAACGGAAAAAATATTCATTATAAACCTGGTTCAAGGCATCAATATAATCCCGATCCATGTTGGCCTCATATTCCCGGCCCCGTAAAGCGATGCGTTTCATCAGGGAATCGGTATCGGCCTGGAGAAAAATCACCATATCGGGATTAATGATATTCTGTTCCAGCATATTGGCTACCGAATCGTATAATCCCATTTCACGCTCATTCAGATTCAACGAGGCAAAGAGGCGGTCTTTCACAAACATATAATCGGTAATCAGCAGATTGTGGAACATATCCACCTGGCGAAGTTCCTGCTGCTGCTGGTAACGCTGAAGGAGAAAAAATAACTGAACCTGAAAGGCATAGCGCCCCGGGCTGCGGTAAAAATCAGGCAGGAAGGGATTTTCTTCGAATTCCTCGACCACATGACGGGCGCCCAGCCGTTCTGCCAGCAGCTTTGATAAACTTGTTTTCCCGACACCAATCGGTCCTTCAATGGCGATATAGTACAGGTTTCTCATAAGCCTGGTGTTCCCTTATAAACCTCAACTATTGATTGGTCAGGACAGTCACGCACTAATTCTCTGACACTACGATTCCAGTATGGCACAATATACTCCGGTGCAATTTCATTCCAAGGTACAAGAACAAATTTACGGTTGATCAAATCAGGATGTGGTAATGAAAGTTCAGTATTTTTAATAACTCGCCTTCCAATTGACAGGATATCTATGTCCAGGATACGGGGTTGGTTCTTTTTACGCCGGACAGGCCGGCCGGCCTGTTGTTCGATAGCCTGAGTAATATCCAGAACTGCATCCGGATCGAGGTTGGTAACAGCCTGGACAACGGTATTGAGGAAACGTGGCTGGTCAGGATTGTAAAGGGGCTGAGTTTCGTAAAGCTCCGCCATTCTGACGTCAGCAATACCCGACGATTCACTCAGAGTGTTCCGGGCAGAAATGATATGGTTTTTACGGTCTCCTAAATTCGATCCCAGTGACAGGAAAAGCGGTTCACTCATAATCCGAGCGTGAACGATCGATTTCCACTTCTACCGTATCGAGCACGCCCCGGACCGGTGCGTGAGGTTTACGAACCCTGATGACCAGGCTATCGATATGAAAATTCCTCAACAGTGATTTGGCTATATGACCAGCCAGTGCTTCCAGAAGATAGAACTTGTGCCTCTTCAGACTATTTTCAACGGTATCATAAACGGCCTGATAGTCGATGGTATCCTGCAAGGCATCGCTTTCAATCGATTTAGCCAGGGAGGTCCGCAGTTCAAGATCCACTTCGAATTTGCCGCCCAGTTCCTTTTCTGATTCGTGGACGCCGTGGTACCCGTAAAACTGCATGTTTTTTAAACGTATGATTCCCATAGCATAATGAATTTACCTTACCAGGTAAGGGAGTGTCAAGGCAGTTGGGCCGTAAATACTAGTCGTTGAACAGAAAAACCGAATTGCTGTTATCGGTCTTTTCCACCTTTTTCATAAACCGGTAGTATTCCTCATAATCATCCAGATCAACCTTCCGGTTGCCAATTACACGTCTACGCTGGTATATCAGGCTGTCACCGGATACATCAGTTTTCACATCGTAAACGGAATTCAATCCGGAAATATTGACCGACTGGGCCAGGTTTTCCACGCTCAAGCCCTCCGGCAGTATATAGGTAATACTATCGATTTCCATAAAATTATAACTGTACAGCAGGGCCGTTTCCCGGTCGGATGGTTTCTCTCCATCGAATTGTACCCTATGATAGAAGCCCGGATTCAGGAACAGTCGTTTTCGGCTTACGCGGGCATATTTATAGGCCTTGAATCTGAATTTTATTATAGCCGGTTTAAATACATCATCAAAGTCCATCAGCTGCATTTCAATCAGATCGACTGAAGGTATGTATTCGGAAAGCCATCTAGTAAATATCTTCTCCTGATCGGATGCATTTTCATCCAACAGCATATAACGGTAGAATTGGGCTTTTTTACCGGTTAAAATAATCTGTCCATCAAAATCAGCATCACCATTGGCATCGATAACAGCCTGACCGGTTATTTGTATCTTGTTATCCTCAGCTGGACTAACCGGAGTTTTAACCATTTCACTGCCATCAGGTTTGACAATCAAGGCAAAACAGCCCTCATCCTGATATGGTGGATCATAGATTGTATTGTATTTGCCGGTGCAATCGACCCAGAAGGTATCGTCTTCGGTCGGGATAACGGCAATGACGTGGTTGAATTGTTGTGAAACAATGGAAGTGTCAGTCAAACCGCGATTCCGGGTCAAAATTTTAACAGGATATGATGTAATTCCATACAAACTCAATTGATCGATAAAAAATACAGCCAGATCCTTACAATCACCATAACCATTCTCCATAATAGACCTGGTAGTATGGGGCAGCCAGCCATTGATCACTTTTTCATACAAGGCCACGTAGCGCATGTCCGTCTGGATATATTCCAGGACTCCCTGAGCAATCTCGGCTCGATCTACCAGGACCGGCCCTTCATCGAGTATTCGGTCTTCCATTTCAAGGTTGTATTGGCTGTCTAAGAATTCGTCTACCCAGTTTCCAAAGTCCAGCCATGAATCCGCATGACAAGTGATCCCACCCAGTTCAAAGATTTTCGACGCAAAAATAACTCCCAGTTGATCCTCATCCTCGGGGGCGGCCATCAGCTCATCCGGGGTACGCGGGATATCGTACATCTCCCAGACAAATTTTGTACTGTCATCATTGACGACCGGGTCGGGGACAGCACCTTTTTCCCGGTAACTGAATTTGAATCTGCGTGGAATTTCCAGAGTATAGCTCGAATGGCGAGTCTCCAGCCAGTTTTGCGGGTACCAGTCCGGCCAGGCAAACAGTGAATTGATCTCGACTGTATATTTCAAGTCAATTATATGGGGCAGGCCGGGATATTTGAAATTGCCGCTGAAATATTTATTGGAATTATACAGCATCCCCGGTGATCTGGATATTTCCGCAAAATCCTTTTTGGAATATTTTTTCAGCACTTTATCATTTTTATCCAGTATCCGGCATTTAATTGATTTAACCTGATTCAGATTATTGCTGAATATGCTGATTTTCCCCGCGTCCTTCCCGAATTCATCATCCACCAGAATCCGTTTATGGACTACCAGCTGAGTGCTGTTAATCGATCTGATTTTATAGGTGTAATGCTCTGACAGTATTTCCGAACCGCAGGCTATCCCTGCCACCAGGAGAAACAGCAAAAAAAACTGTCGGCGCACCAGGTCAGTCCTATTCTTTTTGAAGTACAATCTGGTCACCCTCAAAACTTACGACGGTACTGTAATAATCTTTGATATCCTGGTACAGGTATTCCGAAAACACGGTATTCTTGACAAAATTCTGATGGTTATAATTAATCCTGTTGGGACCGACTTTCACGATCCGCTTATATTCATGGCCGGCAATGGAATGCTGGCCGGAAGCCGGTGCATCGACTACCTTATAACCATCCGGGAATTTTAAAAAGATGTGCTCCTCATTTATAATGGGATAATTATAATCAATTGGATATTTACGTTCCTTCAGGGTGAATGGGTTTTCTTCCCAGCGGTCAAAGATGGCCGGTGACAGATAAATATTGTTTCCCGCAACATCAGCATAATTATCAATCCGGTAGCTCAGATTAACCCATAAGGGGCTGGTTGGTGTTTCAAGATTGCTGACCTTAAAACTGTCAAGTTCAATATTCCCGATTCCATTGATGATATAGTCATCGATAAAATCATCTTCTGTTGGTGAGTCGTCATAATTGCTGCGGATATTCATATTCCGGTAACCGTCGAAGCGAATATCAGTGGAAGCAACCAAATTTCCATCGCTGTCGATCACTCCATCGGTACTGTAGTTAACCGTGCTAAGGGTTTTTGGCCCGGGGATATCAACAAATTTGTGCTCATTTTTATTAAATACCAGACCACGACCAGAGATATCACTGGCCGGCAGCATATTATAGGGACAATACTTGTTCTTGGTATCCAGGAAAAATTTACCGCGGTGGGTGTCAACGTAAACCATAACATGATTGAATGAGCGGTAGCGGGGATTCAATTCGCTAAAACTCCCATGGCTTCGGGTACTGATCAGAATTGGTTCGGCATCAATTCCCACCGACCTTAACAGGCTCAGCAGCAGCAGGTTTTTCTCAACCCGGCTACCACTGTTGGTAGCGATTATCTCCTTGGGCTTCCTGATAAAAATAGTGGCATAGCCCTTATAATCGGTTGTTACCAGGCTATCCCTGGTATAATTATATAATAATTCAATTTTGTCCTCTACCGAACGTTTACTGCCAATGATTTCATAGGCCAAATCTTTTGTTTTGCTGTCAGGTTTGAAATGTGGTTTATAGGTTTCATAGATTTCGCCGGTGAATGTTTCCCAGGATTTTACAAATTCATAAAAAACATACTGATTTTTAAAACTGACTAACTGAAAATCGAGCTTGGCCATAAAATTGCTTTTGGCCGTCATATACGGTTCTGAAATAAAGGGCGGGATATCGTGATATTTCCAGGTAAAAATGAAATTCTTCGTATTGTTAGGCAGCACAGTGATTGACTTCTCCGGTTCCACAATTCCATTGGGAGCATTAAAGACCGTAGTGTTGTAATTAAAACCGCGGGGCAACTCGATACTGATTTCCGAATATTCAGTAAATATATCATTTTGGAAGTACAACTCGGGAAGAACGTGCAGATTATCAGATTGACGGGTATATTCGTATTCAATAACGCAATTGGAGGTCACACCGGGGATAGCAAATACTTTATACATCCAGCCATCTTTATCGCCCTCTTTCTTAACATCTTTTGATTTTAATTTGATTACCGTACCATCGGGCAATTTAGTCTGTGCCTTGATGGCATAAACCTTATCCTTATGCCAGTGTGGAATTTTTACATCGGCATATTTCTGGCCACCCTCGGAAAATATTTGATATCGTATATGTCGCGTGTATGTGTATTCAAAATCAGTTCGATTGAGTGTTATCTTACCTATATCAAACAAAACAACAGCGACGGCGGTACTATCATAAAGCGCGGAGCTGCGTTTCAATACCAGCGGATCAACCTTTCCGAAGGCATAGGGATTCGAGGACGAATTACAGGACCAGAAACAAACACTGATGATCAACAAAAAAAATAAAAAACCCCGCTGCATTGTATTCCCCTTCTAGTTAGTTGTCATAGTAGACAGCTTCTGCGTATCTCTATGCTAAAAATCTATGGATTATAGCATTTTACATCCAAGAAATATATTTAATTATTCCATATTGAAACTTCAGCAGGTTCAATTATCAATCAAACCCAATCCATTGTTTGACATCAAGCCTGGGCAGCGATAACTTTGCGCCCCGTATATATATGTAAAAGGAATATTTTAAATATGGTTGACAGACACGCATCTCAGATTAAACGCGAACGCCAGGATATTAAACGCCGTGCGGTGAATATACAGAATATGTCAAAACTGCGCTCGGCGATTAAAGGTGTATTGGACACCACCGAACTGGCCGCAGCCGAAGGCAAATACGCCCAGGCTGTTTCAACAATCGATAAAATGGCAGCTAATAATCTGATTCACAAGAATACTGCCGCCCGACGCAAGTCACAGATCACGCGTCATCTGAACAGCTTGAAAAAAGCTTAACTATCAGATACCTGATAATTCGGAGCCTCCTTCACGATTCTTACTTCGTGAGGGTGGCTTTCTTTTATACCGGCCGCTGTAATTTGTACGAATTCACATCCGGAATGAAATTCCCGGATATTTCCCACACCGCTGTAACCCATTGAGGCCCGGACACCGCCCATGAGCTGGTGGATCGTATTCCGCACCGTTCCGCGATAAGGCACCATACCTTCGATTCCCTCCGGAACCAGTTTGGTTGGTTCGGCCCCTTCCTGGAAATAGCGGTCCCCGCTGCCCTGGCGCATGGCTCCCAGGGAACCCATGCCCCGGTAGGCCTTGTACTGACGGCCTTCATATAAAATAGTCTCACCCGGACTCTCGTCCATCCCTGCCAGCAGGCTGCCCAGCATGACCGTCTCCGCCCCGGCGGCCAGTGATTTGGCGATATCACCGCTGTAACGGATGCCGCCATCGGCGATGACCGGTACGTCGGCCTTATTGGCCTGGTCGACGCAATTCATTACCGCCGTCAACTGCGGTACTCCCATTCCGGCGATGATCCGGGTGGTACAGCTGGCGCCGGCACCGATACCCACCTTGACCGCATCCACCCCCGCATTGATCAGGGCCTGGGTACCTTCGGCGCTGGCTACATTACCGGCCACGACTTCCACATCGGAAACACTTGCTTTGATTTTCTCCACCATTTTCAATACTCCGGCTGAATGACCGTGAGCGGTGTCGACGATTATCACATCCACATGGGCATTGGCTAAAGCCTGAGCCCGTTCCATGGTATCGCCGGCCACGCCGACGGCCGCACCGACCCGCAGACGTCCGTTGTCGTCCTTGCAGGCATTGGGGAACTGTTCCTTTTTCTGAATATCTTTAACGGTAATCAACCCGGCCAATTCACCTTTTTCATCCACCACCAGCAGTTTCTCGATCCGGTGTTTCTGTAAAATCTCTTTGGCTGTATCGAGGGTAGTTCCTTTTGGTACTGTTACCAGCTTTTCGGAAGTCATCCGGGAACTGACGGACAGATCGAGATTGGTTTCAAAACGGATATCACGATTGGTAAGAATC
>CAYPJE010000056.1:0-17738 GCA_964410945.1 uncultured bacterium | reverse complement strand
AAAGGATTTCTAAATATGTTGAGGTAAGATGTGCAGTTCTTGTTGATAAGCCCTTTGATACAGCTTTAAGTTTATTATATGAGAATCTATCTAGTAGCATTAAAAATTATTCATACAGGACATTTTCTACAAAAGATGCTGCAAAAAATTGACTGATGCAAAGTGAGTGACTATTATAAGGATAATAAATAGAATATAATTTAGCCTTTACCTATTAAGTATGTTAAGGAACAAGTCTAAAGATAATATAATGTTAAGTATTTCCGCTCAGTTTCATTCGGATTAACAAACAAGACTGAATGAAAGGGAGGATTATCGTGATGATTTTACTTCACTTTTTATCTTGATTTCAGAAAGAGCTATAGACTTGGGTTTTTGCGAACGATTGACTGGTAAAAAAAACGACTGATTAAAAAACATTTATAGAATGAGAAAGAAACAATTTGAGAAACAATGAATTACGCAACCTAACAATGTATAAAAAACATAAGTGGGTCAGTGGTTTACGAAGCCTTCGAGCATTTTATCAACTCCGCCAAATCTGCGATTTGACGGGTTTTTTTAATATTTTTAATTTGTGTCAAAACTCAAATTTGGCTCAGTGCAACTTGGCAGGTAAGAGCTTCGAAATCACTTACGTTTCTTATACTCAACGTTAAACAGACAGCAAAAAGAGCAACCGTGCAACGAATAGCATCATTAATTGTCGCATAAAATGCAACAATTAATTTCACATTGCAACAAATAAGTGCTATATTCGTTGCAAAATGTGCAACTAATGATGGCATTTATCCACCAGCAAGACAACTGGCCCAAATTCACTTGGAATAGCGATGAGTTTGTGGGTTTACTGAGCGAGGCAAGAAATCTGCAGGGGCGTCTTATTGGAAAAATGGAAACTTTAGGCTTTGATTTAAGAAACGAGGCCTTGCTTGACACACTGACTTTGGATGTAATAAAATCATCGGAAATAGAGGGTGAATTCTTAAACCATGATCAAGTGCGTTCTTCAATTGCCAAAAGACTTGGCCTGGAAATAGCAGGTTCGGTAAAGTCAGACAGAAATGTGGAAGGCGTGGTTGAAATGATGCTTGATGCAACACAGAATTGCTTCAAGCCATTAACACCCGGCAGGTTGTTTGACTGGCACGCAGCACTTTTTCCAACCGGTAGAAGTGGAATGCATAAAATAACTGTAGCGGATTGGAGAAAAGATACTACCGGACCAATGCAAGTTGTTTCCGGAGCAATGGGAAAAGAAAAAGTGCACTTTCAGGCTCCCGATTCGGCGTTATTAGAAAAAGAAATGACCCGATTTTTAGATTGGTTCAATGGTAATACAACATCAGATTTAGTTATCAAAGCGGCAATAGCACATTTATGGTTTGTTACAATCCACCCTTTTGATGATGGAAATGGCAGAATAACCAGAGCATTAACGGATATGCTTCTTGCTCAATCAGATAAAAGCAATCAACGATTCTATAGTATGTCTGCGCAGATCAGACTTGAGCGAAAACAGTATTATGAATTGTTGGAAAAAACACAGAAAGGGGATTTAGATATAACTGATTGGATTGTGTGGTTTATATATTGTTTGATAAATGCTTTGAAATCAACAAACACTGTTCTAAAAAGGGTGTTATTCAAAGCAGAGTTCTGGCAAAAGCATGCCGACACATCTATAAACGAACGACAAAAAAAGCTGTTGAACAAGGTAATGGATGGATTTGAAGGCAAATTGACTTCTTCCAAATGGGCAAAGATTGCAAAATGTTCCAAGGACTCCGCTATTCGTGATATTAATGACTTGATAACAAAAGGAATACTGCAGAAAGAATCAGCGGGAGGAAGAAGTACAAATTATGAACTGGTCGGATTGCCGCCTGGTAACAACAGATAAATAATTGCGGAAAATCCCGAAACTGATTTTATACCATTACAGTCTGTACTTTATCACATCGGCCTAATATAATTGCCCGGCAGGGACAGTTGTTCTAATTTCGGTTTACGCTGCAAGCAGTCGTAACAAGCTGGAAAGCAACTGATGAAAATAATCCTGATATCGATCGGAACCCGGGGTGACATGGAGCCGTTCCTGGCCATCGGCGAATTGCTGCAACGGAACGGCCACCAGGTGATCTGCGCTTTCCCGGAACAGTTCCGGACCCTGGCTGAAGCATCCGGGCTGGAATTCTATTCACTGGGAACCGGATTCATTGCTATGCTGGAAAGCGAGGCCGGTGTGGCGGCCCTGGGTGGCAGTGGTTCAGGCCTGACGAAATTCATGGCCTACGTAAAACTGGCTCTGAAGCAGACCGCCGTCAACAAGGAACTGGTGGCAGCCCAGACCAGGTTAATCGACACTGAAAAACCGGACCGGATCGTCTATAATGGAAAAGCCATCTGCCCTGTAATCTGGGAAATGTCCAATCCCGGTAAAACCATTCTGGTCAGCCCGGTGCCCTACATGCACTATGTCAGGGATCATACCCATGTGGCCTTCAACAGTAATTTCGGCCCGCTGCTGAATAAACTCACCCATTCCCTGGCCCGCTTCGGGATGGTGACAACGGTAAAATTGACCCTGAAATGGATCGGAAACACCGAAGAGATCACCAGGAAACAGATACGCCGGACCCTATTGTCGAACCGGGCCATCTATACCATATCGCCATCCCTGGTGCCCCGGCCGAACTACTGGCCGGATAATCTCATGGTGCTGGGCTATCATCAGAGAAAGCTATCCACTAACTGGCAGCCGGATGATGGTCTGGCCAAATTTCTCAAACGACATCAAAACATCCTGTTTATCACCTTCGGCAGTATGACCAATGCGGAACCGGAGACTAAAACGGCCATATTGCTCGATGTACTGGAACGCAATGGAATTCCGGCCATAATTAATATCGCCACCGGTGGATTGGTCAAACCGGATGATTTCGATTCCGACCTGATCCATTTTACGGACCAGGTTCCCTATGACTGGATTTTCCCAAAGGTGCACTGTGTAATCCACCACGGCGGATCGGGGACAACCCACCTGGCCCTCAAATATGGCTGTGCCTCCATGATCATCCCCCATATTATTGACCAGTTTGTCTGGGATAAAATCATCAGTGAGCTGGGCTCTGGACCCCGGGGAGTGAAAATCAATAAATTCACCCGGAAGAATATTGAACCCAAGATCAAACAACTGGTTAATACCGAATCCTACCGGGAACGGGCGATGCAAATAGCCAATCAAATGCATGATGAAAATTTTAATGAAGAATTATACAATACAATCATCAACCGAAACATAATCAACGGTTAGAAAATGTCCGGATACAGAGCCACCCCCCTCTCCTTCAACCGCAAGATGGTAATTGCCTCCATTGCCGGGAACAAGAAAAACGCCATTCACAGCCTGACTGAAATCGATGTGACCGAACCACGGCAGATGATCAAAAAATTTTTCGGTCGGACCGGTGAGAAAATATCTTTTACCGCCTATCTTGTACACTGTTTCGCCCGGGTGCTCAGTGATTATCCCGAGCTGAACGCTTTCATTAAAGGCAATCAGCTGATCCTGTTGGACGATGTGACGGTAAGTGTTTTGGTGGAGCGGGATATTGACGGTGAAAAAGTTCCCGAGCCGGTGGGCATTAAATCGGCCCAGGTCAAGTCGGTCAAACAGATCAGTGATGAAATTCGTTCAGCTCAATCAAATCCGGGAAAACAGTTGGGAAGTCTGGCCGGTATCTCCTGGGTACGGTTCATTCCCGGCTTTCTGCTTAAGACATTCATCCGTCTGGCAGATAGAAATATATCCCTGGCGAAACGCTATGGAAAGGTGGCCGTTACCGCTGTGGGAATGTTCAATAAATCCGCTATCTGGTTCATCCCACACGGCACCGCTACTGTGCTGTTGACGGTCGGTGGAATCAGCGCAAAACATGACAGAATTGATAAACAACAGCGGGAATACCTGCACCTGACGGTTTCCTTCGACCATGAGATCGTAGATGGCGCTCCCGCCGCTCGTTTCATGGCCCGTCTCAGCCAGGCAATCAGCAGCGGCAAAGCATTGACCACCCTGAATGAACAAACATAATCCATTCCTGACAGCAGCGCTCATTTTGGGCAGTATGGCTTGTGCCTGGTGCAGCTCCGGATTAAACAAGCAGGATTCATATCCATCCGTTGAACAATCTTCTGATCTGCTAAAATCGACTACTTATACGACCAGTTCCGGAAAAATATTTATTCTCACAAGCGACCAATCCCTGGGGGCCAGTATTGCTGAGGTTAGTCTGGAAACCAAAGGATTTGAGATCATTAACGAGCGCATTGATCTGGGTCCCATCGATCCGGTGGAAACAGTATTTATTGCTGATCTGGATTCAAACGGTTTTGACGAATTGTATTTAACCACCCGCAGCGCCGGATCAGGATCTTACAGCCACATCTATGGCTTTGCCTCCAATCGTGACCGCAGTGTTACACCCATCTACGTACCAGCTGTTAACACTTTAAGTAAGGATCGCCAAAGCATGTTTGCCGGGTACCGTGGCCATAATGAATTTGTTCGGGATGGTCAGAATATCATTAACACCTTCCCGGTCTATAACAAGTATGACTCAAACGCGGACCCGACCGGTGGGCAGCGAACCGTCTATTACCGCTTGATTGCCGGAGAGGCCGGCTGGATATTAGAACCGGTCCAATCAGAAGCAGTTGAATAGATGACCTCATCCAAACCAGTCCCCGGACAATCGATCCGTCAATCCTTCAATCGCGAAATCACAGATTGTAGAGCAATCCTGATGGATCATCCCAATGATAGTAATACTCTCGCCAGGCTGGCCCATACCTATATCAACCTGTGGTGCTATGGTTTAGAATCCTACCGGGAGGTGATACCGGATGCCGAACAAGCAGTAGAAAAGGCACTGGCGTTTGATACCAACTGCGGTCCAGCCTACACGGCCCGGGGAATAATCAAACAGGCCAATCGCGACTGGTCCGGTATTGATGATGAATTGATACTGGGAATTCAACTGGCGCCGGATGACGCCCTGGGTTATAACTGGTATTCCAATTATCTCTACGCCACCAATCGCTTTGATGAATCATATGCCATGGCTGAAAAGGCCGTGATGTTATCCGATGATCCTGGTTATAAAATCGGCTTAGGTGCCATCAGTTATTTCACGCGTGATTTCCGGCGTTTGAAAAAAGAAATGCAGGCAGTGATCTCTGAACACCCTGATTATGCCCCGGCCTACGACTGGTTGGGAATGGCCTACATCCAATTGAATGAATTTGACAAATCAATAGCAGCCTACGAAACCGCTGCGACTCTCTCAGGCCGACTGGCGGAGATCCTGGGCGGCCTGGGTCACGCCTACGGGATGGCCGGCAACTACCGGGAAGCCCGACAGGTTCTTCGGGAAATGCTATCCTACCAGAAAGATTTCCATATACCACCGGTCCAGGTTGCCTTTATCTATGCCAGCCTGGGTGATAATGACAATGTCTTTAAAATGCTGGAACGGGCAGTCGATGAAAAATCGTGGGAATTGGTTTTTGTGCGCACAGAACCTTGGTTCGAGCATTTACAAAACGATCAGTGGATGATTAGTATCGTGCGACGAATGAATTTTCCATCACAATATTGACTTTGACGATACGGCGATATTAACACTCATAATTGTAATAATTATTTAAATTGATACACCCTTTATCAGATAAATCAGGTTAACCAGCAGTAGTAATTATGCATGTAGAATCATATGAATTAATGGAATACTTCGTAGAAAAGTATCTGGATAAAAATAAAGAATTAGAGATACTTGAAGTTGGCAGTTACGATGTTAACGGCACTTATAAACCACTGTTTGAAAACGCTGGTTGGAAATATTATGGGTTGGATATTGCCAAAGGCCCGAATGTTGATTTTGTTTCCAAATCAGATTATGATTTTAATTTGGATAAACAATTTGATGTTGTGATCTCAGGCAATTGTTTGGAGCATGTCGAAGCACCGTGGAAATGGATCAATGAAGTATATAAAGTCACCAAAACCGGCGGTATCGTGTGTATCATAACCCCTTTCTCAATTGGTGAGCACAAGCACCCGGTGGATTGCTGGCGAATATTACCTGATGGCTATAAATATTTACTGGAGCAGGAAAGCAAATTCAAGGTGATAGAAACAAAATTGAATATCCCCGATGCTCAATATAAAATTTTCGATGTGAGACCCTGGCTCAACTGGCTGTTAAAAATTCTGCCGGAAAAAATAAAAAAGATTATCCGCTACATTCCCAACCAGGATACTTATGTAATTGGAACAAAAATCTGATTCTACTTGTACCAAATATCTACGTTATTTTAAATATTGCTTTGGTATTCTCACTGGTAGACGCACTAACCAAAGCTAGATCAACCTCTTTTATCTCCGCCAGCTTCTGGGCCACAAACCGTACTCTGCCTGGTTCATTGGGCTTACCCCGGAAGGGGACCGGACTGAGGAACGGGGCATCAGTCTCAACCAGCAGGTGCTCCAACGGAATTTTCCGGGCCACTTCCGGCAGCGGGCTGTTTTTATAGGTCAGGTTACCGGCAAATGAAATATAAAACCCCAGGTCCAGGAACTGTTCCGCCAGTTTCAGATCACCTGAAAAGCAATGGGCCACCCCACGATTAATACCTGATTCCTGCAGGATACTGATTATATCTTCATTTGCGTCACGGTTGTGAATTATTACCGGTAGATCCAGCTGCATTGCCAGTTCCAACTGTTCACGAAACATTTTCTGCTGTCTGGCAGGGGAACAATAATCGCGGTAGTAGTCCAATCCTATTTCACCGATGGCCGTGACATTACCTTGTTTGGTCATATCAGACAGGTGTTTGAGATAGTCGCCCGGCAGTTTCCCGGCATAGTTGGGATGGATACCAACGGCAGCATAAACAGCCGGGTATTGATTTGACAATTCAACACTCTGTCGGCTGGTTTCCAGGTCGATCCCGGGACAGATAATCTCAGTCACCCCCTGGTTGGTAGCCCGTTCCAGAACAGCGGGCAGATCTTCTATTAGTCCCTTCAGATATAAATGGCAGTGCGAGTCGATCAATATTATTCTTCCTAATTAATATTGAAAATTACAACGGCCGCACAATTTTATTCGATTGGCAATTGCCGGTTGATACAGTATTTTCAACAAATGAATTACTGCATCAACCACATAGAAATACCTTGATGGACTGCCGCCCAGGCTGCGGTGCCTGCTGCATAGCAATCTCGATATCTTCGCCAATCCCGGGTATGCCCGACGGAAAACCGGCTGGTGTCCGTTGTGTTAACCTGTCTACAGACAATACCTGCCTGATTCACGGCCAGCCAGATTACCCGCTGGTCTGCCAGGGGCTCACAGCCTCAAGAGAGATGTGTGGTGACACATATGAAGAAGCATTCGATTACCTTGAGCGGCTGGAAAAACTGACTGCACCGGATTAATAACCAAATAAGAATATCCTTCCGGTTTCAAATAGCTTTAGAATCTCCGGTCCGGACATTAATTTTACTATAAATCAGCTGCGGTTAATTGAAGCAACAACCGGGGAGGTTGGTATATGATCACTGCAAGCAAACTGAAATCCAAGATCATCTACGGCATCCAGCAGATCGGGGTCGGGGTAAGTGATATCGAAACCGCCTTCCGCTGGTATGGAACCAATCTGGGGGCTGATGTTCCCGTATTCGATGACAGTAATGTAGCCACCCACATGGCCAAGTACATGGGTGACAAACCCCATCAGAAACGGGCCATTCTGGCGCTGAATATGCAGGGTGGCAGCGGTTACGAATTATGGCAATACCAGGACCGCAAACCGGAGGCGCCCAAGCAGCCGGTCCTGCTGGGTGACATGGGCATCTTTGCAGTGAAAATAAAATCCCGGGATATCACAACCAGCTACCGGCGCCTTTCCGGAAATGGTGTCACCTGCCTGACATTCCCAGGGACCGATCCAATCGATCGTGAAAACTTCTTTATCCAGGACCCGGAGAACAGTCCGATCCAGATCGTGGCATCCGATGACTGGTTTGTCAAACCGAAAACGGATATCGGCGGTGTCTGTGGTGCTATTATCGGTGTCTCTGATATTGATAAAGCACTCGAACTTTATCATGATATTCTTGGCTATGATAAAATCATCTACGATCAGACCAGAAAATTCGCCGATTTCAAGGACCTGCCCGGCGGTGATGAACATTTCCGACGGGTATTGGTGGAACCATCTGTAAAACCAACTGGTGGTTTTGCTGAACTTTTCGGTCCCGGCCAGCTGGAACTGGTCCAAGTCACCACCCGCGAACCGATGAAAATCTTTGCCGACCGTTACTGGGGTGATATCGGTTTCATCCACCTCTGTTTTGATGTCAGGGGAATCGAACTCCTGATCGAGGAATGTGCCCACAAAGGATTTCCTTTCCAGGTGGACAGCCAGGACACCTTCGAAATGGGCGAGGCTGCCGGACGGTGGGGTTATCTGGAAGATCCTGACGGAACCCTGATTGAATTCGTTGAAACCCACAAGTTGCCGATCATGGAGAAATGGAACCTGAGTCTGGATCTGCGAAAACGTAATCCCCACAAGCCGCTGCCAAAATGGCTGCTGAAAGCGCTTGGGATGAACCGGGTCAAGTTCGAATAAGCTAATTCAATTGGGGAAACTTTTTTTCAGATCACCGATAACCTTTTTGATTATCATATTCTGAAATTTATCCACTTCCTCCGGCAGCGGCTGTTTCTTCCGCCACTTTTTTAGCTGACGCTCAGTTTTCTTAAACACCCAGGCCTGAATTCTGTCGGTCTGTTTCTGCACTTCCGCCAGGCGGGCGGCGCTTATATACTCCGGACGATTAGAATCGGGATAGACATAAGCCTTCAATTCCTGGAACAGCAGATTCAATTCCGCACCACCGTCACCATCCATGGCCGCGGGAACCTCACCGGCATAGACCCACAGCGGTACGGACACTGAAACCGACGGCTCCCCCAGAGTGATCCAGTAGGTGGCCAGGCGCGGATCCTCACCGGGTAGAGTGCTTTCAAAAATCGAGGTGGATACGGTGCGGTGACGGTTTACGGTTCCCCCGGTGTAGAACAGGGTCGTATCCGGGGCCGATTCATCGAGGGTTGAAATATCACGTGTGACTTCAGAGACCAGGTGGGGCACTGCCAATTCTTTTACAGCCGCTTTGGAATTAGCCAGATCGGTGGCATCCTGAAACCGGCCGTGGCCGTAGGATTCTTCATTATAGGCATGTTCGGCAAAATTAGCCCGAGCCAGAAAGGCGGTGGGACAGACATGCATATCACTGGCATCATATCGGAAATACTCACTGTTGCCGGTTTCAAAAAAGGCAGCTTCGCCATGGGCATCAATAACACCAAAATTGCTGGTCACCCCGATTGGGCGATTTTCATAGTCCTGTAAAAATATTTCGAATTCAGCCACCGATTTACACCGGAACAGGGCCGCTTTCATCAGGTAGCCCTCTTCATCATAGATCGTATTCTCGTCCGGTTTGGCCAGGTCACGGGATTCGGCATTCATGATGGCAAAACCAAAAGTATTCACGCCGGCCCAGATCTGGGTGGTATCATCAGCATTGATTACCCCGATCAGCTGAAATTCACCCCGTGTAAGAAAAACCATTTCATTGTTTTTGAAACTGGAGTCACGGTTCTTCCACAGCAGGCAGCGGCCATCGGCAGTGGCTTCACCAGCCGCCAGACCGGTGGTACAGGCCCAGGACGGTGCAGCTGAAATTAATGTGATAATCAGAAGGACAAATTTGATGTAACGGTTGGTACGCATTATTATTCCCGGCTTAAACAATTCGTTTTGGTAAACGGGGGAAATTACAGCGATCCGGGAATAATTCCGCCGCTGAAATATATCACGACAACCAGTTGAAAACTGAACCTACCTGGAAAATTATAAATGCCAATATCCAAGCCAGTCCCAGTGAATAGGCCACTGAAAAAACCGTAAATCCCCAGCTGTTGGTTTCCCGGCGAATGGCGGCAACGGTTGCCAGGCAAGGTGTATATAAAAGTGTAAAAACCAGAAAAGCCAGTCCTACCAGCGGTGTCATCCCCGATTTCCGCAGGCTTTCTATGATTCCGCGGCTCTCCTCAGTCTGGTCATCGCCAACACCGAACAATACTCCATAGGTGGATACGACGATCTCTTTGGCCACGAATCCGGTCACCAGGGCGACACTCTCCCGCCAGGTGAAGCCTAACGGCTCAACCAGGGGCTCCATTATCTTGCCAAGCCGGCCGATCCATTTCTTTTCCATCGTCTCAGCCATCCGTTCATAGCTGATGACACTGCTGATCGAATCATACCTGGTCTGGACAGCGGACCGCAGTTCCTCGCGCTGGTTTACCAGCACTTTATAGGTGGCACTCTGTTCGTAGGGCACCATATTGGAAGAATAATTGATCTGATCAGTTTTAACTGAGGCCTGGAACCGTAATTCAATTTCCGCCAGTTCCACTGCCAATTCCTGATTGGCCTGTTTCTGAATCACACCGTAGTCTCTGGATAATTCCACCTGCTCGGGGAAATATCCTAAGGCCCAGATGATAATCGAACCGGCCAGAATAACCGTGCCCATCTTGCGGATAAAAATGATTCCCCGTTCCCAGGTATGCAGCAGCAGGGAATTGATGGTCGGGAACTGGTAGGGTGGCAATTCCATCACAAATGGTCTTGACTCACCTGCCAATATGGTTTTACTGAACAAGCGTCCCGAAAGAATCGCCACCAGCATTCCCAGGGCATACATACTGAAGATTACCGTCCCCGCCTGCTGTGGGAAAAAGGCACCAGCTACTAAAACATAGACCGGAAAGCGGGCCGAACAGCTCATGAATGGATTGATCAGAATCGACAGAATCCGGTCCCGGCGGGTCTCCAGGATGCGGGTTCCCATTATGGCCGGCACATTACAGCCAAAACCCATAACCATGGGGACAAAGGCCTTGCCATGGAGGCCCATGGAATGCATCACCCGATCCATGATAAAGGCTACCCGGGCCATATACCCGCTGTCTTCCAGCAGGGCAATTATAAAGAAAAGAATAAAAATATTGGGCAGGAAGACAGCAATCGAACCGACGCCGCCAATCATGCCATCCACTACCAGGCTGGCGAACATCCCCGGCGGCAACAGTCCACTCAACCAATTCATCAGCCAGGCTACCCCGCCATCGATCCAATCCATGGGATAGGCGCCCAGGTTATAGGTCAGCTGGAACATCACCCACAGCATAATTCCAAACACCGGCAGACCCATCCAGCGATTGGTGAAAATTTTATCGATCTTGCGACTGTAATCCACCGGGTTGGCCAACGTCTCATGGCGGCACTCACGCAGCGCTCCCTGAATGAATCCGTATCGGGCATGGCTGATTATTGCCCGGCAGGTATCTTTATATATGCCTTCGATCCGCTCGATGGCCCCATCGATCTGCTGTTTTAATTCTTCGGTTCCTTCGGCCTGCTCAAGTTTAGTGGTGGATGTTTCATCCCGCTCAAGCAGTTTTACCGCCCGCCAGCGCATCCGATCCCGGGCCATTCCCTTTTCACTGAGAACCGAACTGATATTTTCAATCTCCAGCTCGATTTCCCGGGGGTAGGCAACATTAATCAGTCGTTTCTCCAATACCACACCGGCTACCTGGGCTATCTTTTCTTTTAACTCAGCGATACCTTCTCCGGTCCGTCCAACCACCGGAACAACGGGAGCTCCCAGCAGCACACTCAGTTTTTCAGTATCGATTTCCAGTCCCTTGTCACGGGCCATATCCATCATATTCAGAACCACCAGCAGCGGGGCACCCAGTTCGATCAGCTGGGTGGTCAGATAAAGGTTGCGCTCCAGGTTGGAGGCATCGACGATATTAACCACTACATCAGGCCGTTCCTCGATCAGATAACTGCGGGCGATGGTTTCCTCGATTGAGAAAGACGCCAGGGAATAAGTACCGGGCAGATCAATGGCATTATATGCTATGTCAGCACGGGTGAAGCGACCTTCTTTGCGCTCAACGGTCACGCCGGGCCAGTTACCAACTTTCTGGCGGGCGCCCGTGAGGGCGTTAAAAATGGTGGTTTTGCCGCTGTTAGGATTACCGGCAATGGCAATATTCTTACCGGAGGTGATCATTCGTCTTTCAGTTTTTTAACAACGATCTTACCTGCATCGTGGACCCGCAGGGCCAGGTGGTAGCCCTTTACGATGATTTCGATAGGATCCTGCAAGGGGGCATATTTATCGATTTCAACCAGGTCGCCGGGTAACAGCCCCATCTCCATCAGACGGATTCGAAAATGCTCACTGCCATAGATTTCCACCACCTTGGCCCGGTCGCCCTCTTCCAGGTCAGCCAGACACAGTTGGCCGCCAGCCAACGGATGCCGGCGATGCTTAATACCAAGCCGGTGTTTAAAATGTCTTCTTTTCCTGCCGCGGAACATGCTTATCAGAAATCCGCAATCAAAATTAATTTTTCACCGCCGCGCATTACTTCAATACTGGTACGTTGACCGGTCTTCAATTCGGCCAGACGATGCATATATTCATAGATATCACCCACCGGCTTGCCATCCAAACCAATGATAACATCTCCATTTTCCAATCCTGCCAGTGCTCCCGGCCGGTTGGGAATCACCACTTCAACCCGCAGTCCATCCACATCGGCGGCATGGTCGGGCATAATCCCCAACGCTACCTTAAAGCGGCGACGTCCGGAGGGCTGTTCCTTGGGCCCCGCCTCCTGAAATACCAGTTGGTCGGTCCGATTGGCAAAGTCTGTTATTAAATCATGCGCAAAGTCAACGACCTGTTTTTCACCAGCATAATTCAAATATTGATAATCATCTTCCGGGGTATGGTAACGGTCATGTGCTCCGGTAAAAAACGATAAGACCGGAATATCTTTGGCGTAGAATGAAGAATGATCGGAAGGGCCATAACCTTCCGGCGTGATTTTCAGTTTCAAACCATGCGAATCGGCCAGTGCTTCCACTTGGTCATGGAGTCCCACTGCCGTTCCGCTGCCACCGATCAGCAGGGTCGTGGAATCGGGAAAATAACTGCCGATCATATCCAGATTAAACATGATCTGGGCTAAGTCAAGGTCAAGAGGTGGATTGTTGACAAAATATTTCGAACCCAGAACACCCATTTCTTCAGCCCCAAAGAAAATAAAAACAACACTGCGCTTCAGATCAGCCTGCTGTATCGCCAGCCACTGGGCCAGTTCCAGCACCGCTGCCACACCGGAAGCATTGTCATCGGCTCCGTTATGGATCTCAGTCAAATCCGGACGTCGTGAACCAGAGCCGGGGCCACCCAATCCCAGGTGGTCATAATGAGCGCCAACAATAATGTACTGATCTTTAAGCCCTGGATCAGATCCCTCCAGAATACCGATAATATTATGTGTATCAGCCGTATTTATTTTAACTGCGGCAGTACCCGAAATCTCTGTTCCAATTTCAAAGGTCTGATCAGGCTGAAAAGCGTTGGCTCGTTCCTCCAGTTCGGTGATTGAAACATTATCCCCGGACAAAATTTTGTCCGCCACCCGGCGTTTAATATGAATTACCGGGATATTCACCGGCCGTTCACTATCCCTGGGATTCAGGATAAGTAAATCATCAGTTTCATCAAAATTTGGACCGGAAACAAACAGTACTCCACCGGCTCCATTATCCCGTGCAGTCAAAACCTTGTCGCGCAGGGAGTTAAAATTCAGGTAAGGACTGTTCTGGTTTTCCAGATCCGGATCACCGCGCAATACCATCACCCATTTGCCGGTAACATCGCTATCGCCATAATCATTGTGGGACAGTGAATCCAGCTGAAAGTCAAAACCATAGCCGGCATAAACAACCGGCGCGGATAGACCAGCATTGGCAGAAAAGGACAGGGGTATAAAATCCTCACCGGGAACACCAAGAAATTTTTCAAATTTCAACCGATTGCCAGTGCCCGCTTCGACTGAAATTGTCACTGGAAATGATTGAAAACCGTCTTCATTCCAGAGGGCAATTCCGGAGTTCTTTAAAGTTTCTGATATATATTTCGAAGCCCACCAGTCACCGTCCGAACCAGGCTTTCGTCCGCCCAGGTCATCGCTGGATAAATACTGAACATGGGCTTCTAATTCAAATGGCGTTATTTCGGGCCGGATGGAATTTGCATTCCAGCTACAATCCGATAAAAACAGAACCACAATAATCAGGATTATATTTTGAGTCAATTTCATGGATGAAATACTCGATGTGCTGTTGTTCCCGTCTTGATGACGCTCTGAACCTGATTCATCGGTATTCTTCCGTATGTGCTGTGATTGGGGCATTTGCCTCATAAACAAACGTTACTGAGACTTAGTTTCAATATATCTCAAATGAAATTAAAGCGGATAAAACTATCCGACAATCTTTTTCTGCTGTCTGGACGGTTAAATATTAAACCAGGTGGCTATACAGAATCCTACTACCGATTACGATCAATATAATCCCGCCCAACAATTCAAACCGTTTCCCGATCCGGCCACCAAACCGGCGCCCAAGGAAAACACCAGTCACTGAAAACACCAGCGCAACCAGTCCGATGATTATACTGGGATAGAGAATTCTGACTTGGATAACTGATAGTGTTAAACCAATCGCCAGGGCATCAATGCTGGTAGCAATTGACAGTCCGATCAGGGTCCAGCCCCGGGAAATATCGCGCTTGTACTTTACCATTGGATTGAAGGATTCATAGATCATCTTCCCGCCTATACCGGTCAGCAATCCAAATGCGATCCAGTGATCGATATGCAACAGGTAATCGATTATTGTTGTACCGGCCAGCCAGCCGATGACTGGCATCATAAACTGAAACAGGCCGAAATGCCAGGCCAGACGAAAATAATGGCGATACGTCAGGGGGCGAATGGTGGCTCCGGCAACCAGCGAGACAGCAAAGGCATCCATGGCCAGGCTGATCGCAATTCCAATGATTGTAATCGTGTTCATCACGGTGCCGGAAATTAGGTCTGCCCGATCATCCGCCTCTATATCAATTAACTGCGGATCTGACCCTCTCCCAGTACCACGAATTTGGCGGTGGTTAATTCTTTCAGTCCCATCGGACCATAAGAATGCAGCTTGGTTGTGCTGATTCCTATCTCGGCTCCCAGGCCCAGCTGCCCACCATCGTTGAAACGTGAAGATGTATTCACCATTATGGCCGAGCTATCCAGGCTGTTAATAAAATATTCCTGGGCTTCAGGATCATTACCAACAATAACTTCAGTATGATCACTGGTAAACCGTTGAATATGATCGATAGCGGTATCGATATCAGGCACTACCCGCAGAGCCAGAATAAGGTCAAGAAATTCAGTATCGTAATCGGATTCAGTTGCGGGAACAACCGCTTCAGAAAATGATGCAGTAGCCGGGCATCCACGGACCTCCACACCGGCCTCAGCCAATTTACCCAGCAGGTTTGGCATTAATTCATCCTTCACCGATTCATGTACCAGTACGGTTTCCACCGCGTTACAGACCCCGGGACGCTGAACCTTACCATTAATGATTATATCCATTGCCATATTTATTTCAGCCGATTTATCCACATAAACATGGCAATTACCTTTATAGTGGGCGATCACCGGTACCGTAGCCACCTGTCTGACCCGCCTGATCAACCCTTCCCCGCCACGGGGGATAATTACATCCAGGTAATCATCGAGTCGGGCCATAATATCCACTGATCCACGATCGGTTGTGGGAACAATATTTACGGCATCGGATAAACCGGTCGTCGCCAGGGCTTCTTTAAGCAGTTGCACCAGGAGCATATTGGAACGGAAGGCTTCCGAGCCACCACGGAGCAGCAGACCGTTTCCCGAATAAAGGCACAAGGCGGCTGCTTCGACAGTAACGTTGGGACGTGATTCATAGATCACACCAATCACACCCAGTGGAATTCGCCTTTTCTGAACCTTCAATCCATTGGGACGCACCCACTGATCAATAATTTCACCAACCGGATCCGCCAGTTTACATACTTCCAGCAAACTGTCAGCCATTCCCAGGATCCGATCGTGGGTCAGGGTCAACCGGTCAAGCATGGCAGATGACAAACCTTTCTCTTCGGCCAGTTCCAAATCCCTGCTATTGGCCTTTTGGATCAATTTTGATTTGGCAACGATATTACCGGCCGCCGCCATCAGAAACTTTTGTTTGCGATCTGTATCCAGAACTGAAAGTTTGAGGCTGGCCTGTTTAGTACGATCGGCAATGGCCGTTAAAGTTAATTTTAAATTATTGTTCATTTATCCGTTCCCGGTCATTACCAGATTATCACGGTGAATAACGCCACGTCGATAGCGGAAGCCGATCGTCGGTTCGATATCATCCGAATGTTTCCCGGCGATTCTCACGACATCCGAACTGTTGTATTCTACGATACCCCGGGCGATTTCACTACCATTCGTCTGGCAGCATGAAATTCCATCACCGCGCTGAAACTGGCCTTCAACCCGCACAATTCCCGATGCCAGCAAACTGCTTTTCCGTTTCAGCAGGGCCTCAACCGCACCATCATCTATAATCAGGGCCGCCTTCGGTTTCATGGCATGGGCAATATATGCCTTCCATGAATTCAGCCTGCCCCCCGAAGGGGTAATCCTTGTCCCCAGGTTATCACCTTTGATCAACCGTGGTAATACCTGCCGGGTACGGCTGTTGGCAATTACCGTCGGCACACCATATTCAGCCGCCATTAATGGAGCTTCAAGCTTGGTAGCCAGCCCGCCACGCCCAAGGCCGGCAGATATGTGATTACTGTTTTTCAATTGTTCCAGATACTTTTGTTTAAAAACGCGAAGGTCGGCAACACTCATGTTATTAATGTATTTCGTACCAGGATTCTGTTTCGGATCTTCCTCGGCAATCCCATCGCTGTCAGTCAGAATGACCAGCATATCAACATCCATCAGCTTGGTACACAAGGCCGCCAGGAAATCATTATCACTGAATCGAATTTCTTCAGTGCACACCGTATCGTTTTCATTAATTATCGGCAATATATTTCCGCTGATCAGGTTTTTCAAAGTATTGCGGGCATTCAGGTAGCGGCGGCGGTCATTAAGATCATCTTCCGTCAGGAGTAGCTGGGCGATCTGAATACTGTAATCCTTAAAAGCCTGCTGGAATATTCCCATCAGGATCGGTTGGCCAACGGCAGCGGCGGCCTGTTTATTGACAACATTGGAACCGTTGCCATTCAGAATATGAGCTCCGGCAGCCACCGCACCGCTAAGCACCAGAATCACAGTTTTATTCAGCTGGGCCAGGTAGGCCACTTGCTGGCTCAGATTTACAATTTGCTGGTGGTCCAGCCGGCCGTCAGGGTGACAGAGACTGTAACTTCCAACCTTAATTAATATCTTATTTATTTCTTTGTTCATTAGGAATCCAAAAAAAAGCCTCCGGAATAATCCGGAGGCCTGCAATGAAGATGAGCTTGAAATTCAGGGCTATCTACAAAACCTCCGATCCTTCGGATGGCGACGTGGGAAACGTTCAGTATGAATTATGATCAGCATAACAGGGTGAAACTTATATCGACCGGTTGAAGACTGTCAATAGGAATATTTATA
>CAYPJE010000055.1:0-18355 GCA_964410945.1 uncultured bacterium | reverse complement strand
AGCTTGTCCGGCAAATTATTCTCGAAGCTTAAACCTGTTTTGGTCAACTGCTGGGTGAATTCATTGCCAACTTGTTTCAATACCTCTGTCAGATTCATTTCTTCCAGAGCGATCCGATCTCCCAGAGTCACATGTGCCAGCATCGATACGGTATCCATCACATGTAACAGTTTTTTACTGCTGTCACCGATTACGCTTATTATTTCCTCATTGGAATGTCCCTCCACCAGCATATCAACCATCGTATTCATGGCACTCACTGGATTCTTGATATCGTGGGCGATTATATCCAGTAACAATTCCTTCAACTGGTTCGATTCGCGCAATTCTTCTTCGGCCCGTTTCCGTCCGGTAATATCCCGGCAAAAAGCATTGAAGCATTTACCATCAGGCATTTCATGCATCGTGGCACTGATCAGGATATTAATCCTTTTTCCATCTGTCCGCTGGAAGATTGTTTCAAAATCCTTGATAAATCCCTGGCTGACACACAGTGCAATGGCATCAGTAATTTCCACTTCACATTCCGGGGCGGCCCACTCGAGTACAGGACCACCAACAACATCCTCACTGCGACCGAATCCTATCATCCTGGCAAAGGGATCATTAGCTTCGATGATTATGCCATTTTCATCAACCGCAACAAATCCCGTATCCGTATTCTCAACCAATAAACGGTATTTCCGTTCACTGTCGATCAGTTTTTTCTCCGCCTCCAAACGCTCATGCAAACGCCTGCTCAGCAGTCTGGTACTGAACACGATCCCTGCAATACCGACCACCCACATGCTAAGATATCCGAATGAATACATCATTATACGTTTAAACATAATTGCCCAAAATTCTTCCATTGGAACCGACACACTGATTCCGCCACGAATATCTCCAAGAATAAAACCCTGTTGAGCATGGCACTTAAGGCAACTTTCTTCCGTTTTTAAAACACTCATATAACGATAATAGTCATTATCCCCAACCTGGGTAAGTTCACCGAATTCATTAAGCCCCTGCTCGAATTTTCTGAGTGTCATCTGCTCCCAGTCATCAGCCAGATTTTCTGGCCGGATTGGATTCAGGCTGGTGATATGGCCTATATTGCCATATTGCTTCTTGCCAAGTTCGTGGACTTGACGGGTCATGTAGGCCGGGTTGACTAGTGTCAGCTCCTCACCGGACGGAGTCTGAATATCACGGTTTTCAATATTTGCCAGATAGGGATTAGGTTGGGTGTCTTCGGTTACCGGAACATAAGTACCGCCATGAATTGCTGACCAGCTGCGATATACAAGATCTTTTTCAAAAGACGATTTTGCCTGATAATGAGCCAAATCAATAATGCTGGAATATTCGGCAATGATTTGTATAACCACCGCCAGTAATATCACAAACGTCCAGCCTGTAATCAGGAGATATAATGTTTTTTTCAATTGCCGGGATGTTTTCAACGACAGAATTGATTCCATATTCATTTACCTGCCAGATAACAGTAACAGATGGTTGTCATACTCATTTCTATAGACATTTCTCAATTTTCTCCAACAGTTGACTGGCGTAAAAAGGCTTACTGAGGTAATCGCAACATCCGGCATTAATCGCATTTTCACGATCAGAGGTAAAGGCGTGGGCAGTGACCGCAATGACCGGGATATTTTTAAATCGCTCTTTATTTTTCAGGAAGGAAACCAGATCGAGTCCATCTTCCTCACCCTCCAGTGACAGATCCAGCAGGACGACATCAATCCTTTGATCCAATAACTGTTCTTTGGAATCTTTCACCGAGGAAGCAAACAGAAGTTTATATTTCGGCCTTAGAATAATTTCCATCGCCCGGCGGTTATGGATGTCATCTTCAACTACCAGAATCATCGGTTTGGATCCTTCTGCGGTTATCTCCTGTTCTTCACTATTTTGGCCCATCTTTTCGTCTGCATCGGGCACGGCTTTTCCCACGGGAGTGAATGTCAGGTAGAAGGTAGTCCCAAAGTCCTTTTTACTCTTCACCCTAATCGGGATATCATTCATATCCAGACAGCGCTTGGCGATCGATAAGCCCAGCCCCAATCCCTGATATTGCTTGGTATAACCAGTACTTTCCTGCGTAAATGTATCATACATATTCTTCTGGTATTCAGCATCGATGCCTTTCCCCGTATCACTGATTGAAAGAACATATTTACCATCCAACTCATATAAATTAACATTAATCTCGCCTTCTCTGGTAAATTTTACCGCATTGTCGATCAGGTTGGTAATGGCCTTTGCTACTGAGGGTTGGTCAACCTCAACAACTCCATCCCTAATCTGATTACTACAATTGAAATCCAGGTTTTTCTGGTGGGCCAGTAATTCAAATTCACCGCAGATCTGTTCAATCAAACCATCCAGTTTTATTATTACCGGATCATACGGCATTACGCCGGCTTCAATCCGTGATATATCAAGAATTTCATGCACTGTTTTCAATAATCTTTGGCCACTGCCCCGAATCAATTGGAAAAATTCCTGTTCTTCATCGCTAATCTTATCTGCCAGACTTTCCCCAAGAATTTCAGTGAAACCTAAAACGGAATTCAACGGAGTTCGAATCTCATGGGACATATTAACCAGAAAGAGATTCTTCAATTCATTGGCCTGCCGCGCTTCCTTAAGAGCTTTTTCAAGTTCGTCTTCGGCCTGTTTGCGCTTGGTAATATCTTCGCCTGAACTCAAAGTACCTGCTATCTTATTATTCTCATCACGGAGCAACGAATTATGCCAACGAATAATCAATACTTCCCCTGTTTTTGTAATAACCTGATTATCATACCGTTCGACGTTCCCCATATCTCCGGCCATCAATTTCCTGAATACCTGCTTTATTTCGGGGACTATTTCTTTCGACAAGCAGGTATCAAACCAGTTTTTCCCAACCAATTCACCGTTCTCATACCCAAGCAACTTGTGGCCACTGTCATTCAACAACATAATATTTCCATCAGTATCCAGGGAAATAATTATTTCAGCGGCAATATCCAGATAGCTCTCGGCAGTTTCCTTGGCCAGCTTGAGTTCTTCCTCAAATTCGATATATTTGGTTATATCGCGGGAAACTCCTATTACTCCAGTGATTTTACCTTCATCGTCGATCAACTGTTCGACTCGTACGTCATAAATGGATTTTTTACCATCAACAACCATTCGGATAATTTGATGATCACTCACACCGGTTTCCAGAACTTTTTTCTTCAACCCGGTAACAATGGCTGCTTCCTCCGGAGGCAGGATATCAGCATCGGTCTTCCCCAGAAGATTATTGTCATCAAAACCGGATACCGGATTATATACCCAGGTGAATCGCAAGTCCCGATCATGGGTAAAGACACTGCAATTCAGGCCGGCAATGGCAATCCTGAGTTTCTCCTGGCTCTCATTTAAAGCTTTTTGCGCCAATTTCTGTTCGGTAATATTACGCACTATCGCCAGTACATTCGACTTGCCCTTGGGAACCATCCGGGTTTCAAAATAGCTAATACGTTCATTGATGTTGACCGAATATTCAAAGCGCCGGGGTTCATTATCAGCAAGTACTTCATGAATATTTTCAAGGGAAAGATCAGCAATATCTTTATCCATTAAGTCAGTGATTTTCCTGCCAATGAAGTGCTCAGGTTCCATTAGCAGCATATTCGGATCGGAAGCATGATGATGAATGAAAGTACCCTGCTTATCAAATTCAAATATCATATCCGGAATCGCCGCCAGGATTGACTTATTCTGTTCCTCAACTTCCTTGCGGCTGGTGATATCCATGGCAGTAGTAAAATTATATAGTTTCTTATCTATTTCCAGTATATCAGCGGAAAGCAATACATCGATGGGGGTACCGTCCTTGGCATAAATAACTGTTTCCTCATTGCGCAGGTACCCCTGTTCTTTAAGTTTATTACCGGCATATTCGCGGAAGTCCTCGTCCATTTTAACCAGATCTATAGCTTTTTTGCCGATTATTTCGTCGGGCTTATATCCCAGCAGATCATAGAAAGTCTGGTTGACCTCCGCGTACAAACCGGTATCAAGTTCACTTAGACCAACTATCGTAGGACTGCGGTGAAAAGCTTTGGAAAATTTCTGTTCGGAGACCTTGAGCACCGATATATCCCTACTGACCCCAAATATGGCCGGTTCCCCACTCCATGTACCCCTGGTTACAAATGTTTCCACCGGTATTTGAACACCATCTTTGGTAAGCAATGGCACCAGGCAGGAATCCTGCTCTCCTTTTAATACGGCCGTCATTATCGCTTCCGCTTCGGCGCGATTCTCAGGCGGATGGACATTCAATACCGGTTTGCCTACCAGTTCTTCATCTTTATACCCTAACCTCTGACGGACGGTATCGTTAACGGCAATAATGTTCCCGTTATTATCCAGTATCCAGAGGAAGTCAATATTGACGTTGAAAAAATTGCGCAGGTTTTCCTCATTTTCCCTGAGTTGTTCCTCAACCTGCCTGCGGCCGGTAATATTCTCAATAATACAATGGGTCTGCTTGAATTCACCGTTGTTATCATAACCAATCCGGCCTTCACATTCCAAATCAAGCTCGCCCCCCTCCTTTGTAACCATCTTAAACCGCATACCACTGATATGTCCGGACGTTTTAAACTTGGAAAAATTCTTCTGGAAGTCATTCACATATCCATCGGCCAGAAAATCACCAAACCAATGTCCGATCACCTCTGATTCCTCATACCCGAGCAAATGCAACCACATCTTATTAACAGCGATTAAATTTCCATCCGCGTCCAAAGAATGATATCCAAGAGGTGTGCGTGAAAACAGTTGGCGGTAATTTTCTTCGCTTTTTCGAAGGGCCAGTATTTCGTTAATTAATTCGGCTTTAGACTTGGATTGATCCGACTTCAAATAGTACCTCCTTACGATTAGCAACAGGTATACCAGAGATGAATCCGGTAAACTAGACTGAACTAATTTTACAGGTTACAGGTACTTAAAGCAAATGCCAATTATTTTAAGTCAACATTGAGATTTAATCTGAAGTTGAAATTTCTATCAGTACCGCCTGAATAAACTTGAATTCAATTTTTATGTGCAACTCAATGGCGTGTTGTAGAAAAAGCGGAACTGTTGTAGGCTTCGTAATTTTCTCACCGTTAAAAATGAGGAGCACAAATTAGGCCATACAGCCATCTCACGCTGGATAATAGATACGAAATATATTTAACTGATTTTTCCCTGTAATAAAAACAGAATTATGGAGTCCTACGGATAACCCCGTATCTGCACGACGTAGCTGCATTCGGCACGCAGACATGATCCCCATTTCATGACCTGCCTTGCGCGAAAGGCCACATCGCGTCAAAGCGGATGAATTATTATCTCCCCGTCCTGCGAATCGCAACCAATGGTAAGAGCATGTTCATCGATATATAATTCCATAGCTTCCCACTGTTTTCCGGTTATATCTTTTGCGGGCAGACCAGATAATTCTAAAAGTAATTAGTTTTAATTAGTACCCTTTTTCAGAATGCTACCAAAATTGCACCTGTCCACCACAACCCAGCATGTCAAGTGGATTGGGATTTATTGCAGGGATCGGCAATACCGGACACATTCTTCAGCCAAAGATTATTTCAGTAATACCATCTTCCCTGACAGGATACGGTTTTCAGCTTTTAACTGGTACAGGTACACACCGGAACTGACCGGTTGCTCCAGATAGTTGGTGGCGTCCCAGATCACCGAATAATTACCGGCGCCCTGAATTTCCGATACCAAAGTATTTACTTCTTTGCCCAGCAAATCATAAATCTTCAATTCAACCATCGAGTTCCTGGAAATCGAATAATTGATATTGGTAATCGGATTAAAGGGATTCGGGTAGTTAGGCGATAGGGATAATTCCTTTGGTGACAATACATCATCACTGGTACTCAATCCCTCCGGGACCAGAAACTGCACATGGTCGATAAAATATCCCAGCATTTCATTCTGCCCATCCGAAGTAAAATGAAACCTGAACCACAGGGAATCATGCTCGGCACCACAGTATCCGGTTAAATCTATTACCTGAGGTGACCAGGCAATATCAGTACCAGTATGTGTGTTAAGGACCGTCCAGTTCTCCTGGTCTAAACTGATCTCAAAAGTACCAAAATCAACATTATCCTCCAGTTGGTAAAGAGCATAATATTTTATGGCCAATGAATTCAGTTCTGCCATATTGATGCCTGGTTCATAGGCCAGGAAATTGTCCATATTGGACTGATAAGGTGTCACCCCGGCATTACAGTGCATCGATCGTCCATCCTGGTAACCGGACATATCGGTGAAACCCCAGCCATTAATATTCCAGATCGGGTTCAATACCCAGGTAAATGGATCTACAAGGGTTGAGATTTCAATGTCCTCAGTCAGGATATCATTATGCTGGTTGACATCACTGTCGTAACCGGCCAGTGCAATATTCAGTTCCAAATCACCTTCGATACTGACAAAATACGGTTTGAAGGAATACCGGGCGAATTGCTGTGCATCGAGGGCATCAATAGTAATCGTATCGGTCCAGACAGGGTTACTCTCCAGCATCAGGCTGGCAGTAAGCTGGATCTGGCTGGCATCCGTTTGACCGTAATTGTCAACGGTGACTGTCAATACTTCATCTCTGGCCACCCGATAATCTCCATTGGACAATGAATAATTGCGAAGGCCTATATCAGCATTGGGTGCCGTGACAAAAAGTCTGCAATCCAGTTCGGCAATCGAAATATCTCCGGTAGCAATTCTTATCATAGCCGTATGACCACCCACCGTCAGGTCTCTGGCATCAATATTAAACGGAACGTTGATTGACGAATTGGCACTGATTAATCCATCTGAATCATCCACAGACAACCAGGGACTATCGTATTCATAAGCACTTGAGGCATAGCTTCTTATTTTAAAATCATCCTCACCGGTATTCTGGTAGATGGTTGTTCCCGAATCATCCACCAGGATATTATCAGCGAAGAAACCCAGACCCTCGGTAACAGGATCGGAAGCCATTACAAGGCGTATACTCACCCGTTCATTACGATATGGACTCAAATCGAATTGTACCGGTACCCAGCCACCGCTGCTCCCGGCCCATCCGGGAATTGAATCACCTACAAAATACTGTCCAAAGGCATAGACACTCTCGCAAGTGTAAGCCGGGAAATCCGGGCGCAGGGGCGTGTAATTGAAGCCACCGTCTGTGGATATCCAGACATTGGCGGCATCCCAGCCATCATAGGGTGGATTCTTGGATGGCTCTTCAATCTCCCAGGCCGCCATGAAAGTCAATAAGGGCGTCGTAGTAGCTGACAGGTCAAAAACCGGCAGATCAAGTATCTGACAGCTGGAATAAGGGTATTCCATGATTTCTTCTATACCACACCACCAGGAGTTCCCGTCGTAGGCATTAATGGTATCCAGGTGCCAGACGGAAAAATTTGGGAACGGATCAGTAATACTGATCTGGTATTCAGTTTCGACTTCTCCCGAATTGACCAGAGTCAACGATTCAACTGCTGTATCTCCATACTCCACATCAACCTCAAGCTCCGCCTCGGCCACATTGATGGTATTGATAATCAATGGAAATTCCAGGCTGGCACCGGCAGACACCTCAGCGGTAGCCGGTGATACATTGAGGATCAAATTGCTGATTTGGGATGTTGCTTCCGGTGCGATCTCAATAAAAAAGCGACTGTCAATCTGAGAAAAATCATCGGCAGCAAGAGCGCCCACATAACTATTGTCGGATATCAGGATATGGGGATTATCAGAAGTCAGGGTAAAAGTCACATTACTGTCTTCCACAAACATGGTATAGTTACGAATCACGAAACTGAGCGAGGCAGTATCACCAAGGCTGGCCTTGTGCTCAAACATATTCGGGTTGGTTGACTGTACCTCATGAATTGCCAGACGCATCCCGCCAGCAAGTTGCGGGGCGCTTTCGTTCATCATTCGATAGGCATTCAACCGACCGTGCCCCAGCTGGTGCAAAAAACCATAATTAATATTATAGATATCATCGGTAGTTGCCAGAAACTGGTGGATCAATTCGTCATTGGTCCAGTCGGGGTGATACGATTTAAGCAACGCCAGGGCACCTGCCGCGACCGGGCTGGCCATGGATGTACCTGACGAATAAAGATAATCCCCACCCGGATAGGTGCTCAACAGTCCCGGATTCTGGTCTCCCCCGGGTACACTTATATCCACCCCCAGACCCACATTGGTGTAGTAGGTTATATAATCATCGGGCCCGACCGCAGCTACACAGACTACACCGGGGAAATCACTGGGGTAATGATCGTAACTGCCACCGGTGTTCCCGGCAGAACCTACGATTATGCACCCAAGACCAAGGGCATAATCAATCACTTCTTTAGCCGCCTGGGTATACTCCAGCCCGCCCCAGCTGGTGTTGATGATATCGGCTCCGTTTTCAGCCAGGTAGATAATGCCGTCATAAGGATTGTAAACAGAAATCCCGCCGCTGTAGGCATGGCTGGTGACCATGATTTTCACATTCCAGGATATGGCGGCAATTCCCTCCACATTATTGGTTACTCCGGCCGCCAGACCTGATACATGGGTACCGTGATAACTAGGTACGGACTCCATTGGATCATTGCTTTGATCGCCATTCTCGTTGGCATACATGTTCCAGCCGATAAAATCATCAATATAGCCATTATTGTCGTCATCGATCCCATTGATATCACCCAGATCGAAATACCACATCCCGCCAAATTGCATTAAAGTGGCCCCGTCACCATCGGCATCTTCACCAAGATTATTATAAATATTAGATATCAGGTCAGGGTGTTTCCAGTCTATTCCACTGTCAACTATGCCGATAACCACTTCCTCCGCACCATCCTCGCCATGGTGGATATCCCAGGCCTGTTCGGCATATATCTGCGGCAAATGTGTCAGCAGGGAATACAGACTGTCGGATGGGATCTCATCAAAATAATTACAGGCCACTCTTTCGGCATAAACCACATTCGGGTTTTTTTCCAGTTCGGCGATAAAACCGACCAAGTCTACACCTTCTTCCACTTCGGCCAGGTAGATACTGGTCAGGTCGGGCAGACCGGCGGAACGTTTAAGAAAATTAACTTTAAAGCGCGGACGTATCGTTTTTGCTTCATATTCCACTAACAGCTTATCCAGTGAACGGATGCCCGATGCCGCTGTGGACTTCCCATAAGTTAATGTCGGTATGTTTTCGGCAAGTTTGAAACAGACCAGGTTTTCTTCCCACACCGGTCTGTCCTTGATGCCCGGTAAAACAGTCCTGTTTCGATTTACATCTCCAAAAGCACAGGAAATGACAATAATTACCGTCAGTACAATTCTATTTGCAGTCATAGTGAATTCTCCTGTTTCAGACGCCGACTAAAGAAGTAACCCAGACGAAGGCTGATACGTCTAACTAATGCCGGCAAGAACATTCATTCATTAGTTCTGGTCTTTAAATATACATTGGCCCTATTTTACGAGTGTTATCTTCTGAACATCCTCAAATCCCGCACCCTGCAGCTTCACAAAATAAGTGCCGGTGCTGTAGCCGCTCAAATCCAGTGTGTGTTCATGTGCCCCGGCTACAAGCTGGCCTTCATATATCACCGCCACCTGGGTTCCGATGACCGAATATAGTGCCATTTCGACCGGCATTGCTTCCGGAAGCTCAAATCGAATCCGTGTGGTTGGATTGAAAGGATTGGGGAAGATTGTTGTGATTCCGAATGATACGGGCATGACTAATTCATTTTCAGTGCTCAGATAAATTTGCGCCGTCGCCCAGTCCGAGACGCCAACCGGATTCTCCGCCCTGAGACGATATTCCCAATCGATACCCCCACTATAAATTGTGCCGTCAATATAGGAATTGACACTGGAATCTGGATTGGCGATCAATTGCCAGTCGCTGGTCACTCCGTTTTCCGTAGCACGGCGTTCAAGGGCATAGCCGTATTCGTTGTTCGCAATGGCATCCCAGGCAAGCTCAATACTTTCATTGGTGCCATCGCTCTGATAAGATAATTGCAGGTTCTGCGGTGTATCGGGAGGTAAAAATTCCAGGATAAACGGCTGCAGGATGCCCAGAGTACCGACACAGGTACCGACGATGATCAGACCATCGTCTGAGATATCGTTAGCCTGAAGCAGCATCCAGTCTTCAAGCTGATCTTCGAACCCGAGGGTTATCAGACTGTCTTCCAAAAATACAATTCCGCTTTCCGGGGTATAGATTACCGCCTCACGCGACCATTCGACCATATGTGCCTGGGCAAAACCGACCGAGGTTCCATGATCATTGATAGCCATTGGGACTACACCGGCTACTGCGGGATCGTGTCCCGGGGCATAGCCGGCATTCTGCATGCCATCTGTGGCCGTCCAGATGAACATTGCCCCCCCGGACCAACCGGTCACGATTCGGCCATCAGGACTAACGGCATGGGCTTCTCCATCATGGTACGGATCGTTAACCAGATCGCCGATGAACAATAAATCATAATTTCCAGTAGCGTCGTTATAGGTCCAGACCTGGGCGGTACGATCAGAATAATAGGAACCATCCCATATGGACGCCCAACCGACAATTACGCGTCCATCGGCACTGATATCATTGGGGCGACTGTTCAAATCATCACCATAATCCATCAGTAACTGACCCAGCGAATCTTCAGACGACCATACAAAAGCCGTCGTTGTGGCATTGTCATGCCAGTACATCCCGGCAACAACCATCGTATCGGCTGCTATGGCCCAGGCCCCCTGATACATGGAGGAATGGGTTGCCGCAGTTCCCAGAATCGGGCCAATCATCTCCCATTCTTCGGTCACATCATCATAATAAGCCGCTGCTTCAACATCGGTCAATACACCGTCCAACAGCATTGGGAACATGGTTTCCCCCACCACAACACCATTATTATCCATATCCCTAATGTACATGCCACCTATATTTTCCTCACCGTTCTCAAATGTCCAGCGGAATCCGGCGCTGTAATAATACCCCCCGCCAAATATCGTTCCGTCTCCACCGATCCAATAAAGACCACCTCCCCACTGATCAGAAAGTTCAATGGTCGTAAACCGGACAATTTCCGGTCCGGCAAAAAGATAGGTGGAGCTGATAATCAGTATTAATGATTTCCACAATGATTTGAATGAATTCATTTAAATTTTCCTTTACCGCTGTTCCGCATTGATATTTCTACTGCAGAATATCATTATTACGTTAATGGTACGTTATTCCGGTCGAAAGATAAGGTCACAATAAGCCCTATTGCAATAGTTTGTTACCGCTTTTAAGGGGGTTACAGTAAAACTTTACGGTTATTTTCTATATATCATTCTGCTCTGATATTAGAAACCACCGGCAATATACTGAATATTCTACGCTCAAATACAATCCGATATCATGAAACAGAAATTGATCGAATAACATCACTATACTTTACTCTATTTAATATAATTTCATCTACTTACTACATTCCTGCAAATCAGCATCCTGTAATCACTATCACTACTTTACCACTCCTTACTCAACCAGAAGACAATATTTACTTCAAGTATTTTGTAAAAATTCTTGTTACCCCCCTATGGGTAGCTTTAACTTTACTATGTCAATTATCATAACTTTCATAAAGCAATCAAACAGCAAAGGAGATTGAAATTTATGAAGCAGATGCGATTAGTAATAATAACAGTACTGATAATGTGCTTCGGTATTATTCAGGCTCAGTTGATCGAGGCGGTGGACATCTCTGAGATAATCACCTATGATGGGATATCCGGACCATGGATCATGGATGATGCCGGCAATAAAGTTGCCACAAAACAGGGACCCTCGTGGGCCGACTACCAGTTTTTTACCTGGAACACCAGTGATTTTGCCGGCTGGCAGGATGGAAATACTCCCTCAGGGTATGGCGGATATGTAAGTGGCGGCAGTGTCGCTGATATCAAAGATATTGCCGTAAATGGTACCACAGCCGGCCGTTTCACCTGGCCGGAATATATATTTGATGCCGATGGTGACACGATCCCTGATACCCTTTTCAATGCCCAGATAGCAGCCGTCGCTGACGCTAACAGTTGGGGGAAATGGATTCCACTTGGTGTATTGGATGATACCCTGAAATACGGCAGCACCAACTTTGGTACGGCCAATGTAATCAGCGCTGACGGCCGGATCGTCGCCGGCGCCATGCCAACACTGGATAAAGGTGATATTCCTTTCGTCTACAATCTTGACAGCCTGACGCTTGATACGCTTCCCAGGCTGGATTATGGTAGTAATTCAACAATCACAGCAATCAGCGGCGATGGCTCAGTATTAATCGGGGCCAGTTATGAAGGATGGACAGCATATCCTTTCAAATGGACGCTCAACAGTGAAGGCAGCTACGACACAACCCGGATCGATTCACCGATTGTGGATATGAATTACGCTGTAATCAGTGTCAACGGAAAACATTATTCCGGAGCCGGTGCATATACTATGTCCGGACAACCTTATCACCTCGTTACTGAAATAAACGGTGTGGACACGACCATTCAACTGCCAGCGATTCCAGGCATTCTGGGCAGCTCACGCGCACTGTACGTAGCGAACGATGGTACTGTTTTCGGTTATTGCCAGGAAGCCGGCGGTCCCTGGGGCGGCCCGAACCATGCCTACATGTACCATCATGAAGGCGGAGCGATCGACCTTGAATACGCCCTGACCGCCCTTGGTCTGGAGGCCCCGCCTGCACAGACCGGCCCCATGCGTATGGCACAAGTAATAGCAGCCGATTCATCCGGAAAAAAACTGCTGATCAGTTATGACAATGATTATTACCAATATGCCTACATGTGGGTTGTACTTCCTGATGTAAGCCCTCCGGTTCACCTGGATATCGAATATACCGACGATATTCAAATAATTCCCGCCGGAATCGATCTGGAGTGGGAAAATGTCATGCCTTACAATTACACCTTCAAGGTTGAATCTGCTTATCAACCTTATGGCGATGAATGGGGCAGTTGGACCGAACTGGTTACCGGCCTGGCCGAAGATGAGTATCACCACGATATAACTGTCGGCGGTTATTACAAATGGCGTGTATTTGCACAATATGACGGTGCCGAATCCATTGCAACGGAATCTGAAGTATTTGAGATCCGGCGCTTCCTGGATGAGCCGACCATGACCAGCGTATCCGATGTACCCGAAGACCAGGGCGGTAAAGTCATCGTTGAATTTGTGGCTTCCGGCTTTGATATTCTCGGCGGGATGACCAACGAACTTTATACGGTACAGACCTATATCGGTGATACCTGGGTCGCCGTTGCCACCACGGCTGCTTACGGCGATGATGCCTATGCCGTACAGGTTAACACAGTCAACAATTCTGTCGATGATGGCACAACCAACTCACAGGATTTCCGTGTTGTCGCAGCCTTGGGACAGGATGTATTTATCTCCGCAGTGATGAGTGGTTATTCCGTAGATAATATCGCTCCGCCGGCTCCAACCAATCTGGCCGGTGAGATCATCAGCGGACCAAGTGTCCAGTTGACCTGGTCTCCGGTTAATATCAATGATCTGGGCTACTACAAAGTATATCGTGGATCCGATGCCAGCTTAAGTGATGGTGTTCTGGTTGGGCAAACCAACTCAACTGATTTCACGGACAGCGAGGTTACTGCCGGTACAACGTATTACTATGCCGTTGCCGGTATGGATATTCACAACAATGTTGGTGAATCCAGCTCCACAATCTCATTGGAAGTTCTTGGAATCAATGATAATGACAATCTGCCGGAAGAATTTGCTCTTTCACAGAATTACCCCAATCCATTCAATCCTTCCACGACAATCAATTTTGCCCTGCCACAGGCAGAAAAAGTCGTATTGGTGATTTATGACCTTACCGGTCGTGAGGTCACTAAACTCGTTAATTCCAATCTGGAGGCCGGCAATCATAGTGCCGTCTGGAATGGTCTTAACAGCCAGGGACTGAGAGTGTCATCGGGTATATATCTCTATAAACTTACCGCTGGTGAGTTTACCGATATGAAAACCTTGACCTATCTACGTTAGCTAGAGGTCCTCATACAGATGAAAGGGGGTTATCAACCCCCTTTCATTTATTTCCATCTGCCTGCCGACGATTGTGGTTAAAAACAACGGATCGTACTGAACATAATTCAATGAAGGTAAATCCACAAACCGCATACCAGAATTACATGCTGGACTTAACAAACGCTGAACACTAGACTTAGGGATGATTTTATGACATTAAACAACGGAAGTCTCAATGACTTGATGAATCTGGGTGTATCGGAGCGGGAATCTCGATTATATCTAATCATGTTGGAATACGGTGAAACTACAGCCAGCAACCTGCACCGGCTTACCGGGGTGAACCGGTCAAAGATCTATGCTATTCTTAGCAAGATGGTCTTACGTGGCCTGTGTAGCGAGCGTGTCGAAGGACGTAACCGGTATTTTACCGCAATCGATCCGATAACGGTCAAGGAATCCCTCTTACTGCACTGGGAAAATGAAAAACAGAGTAAGTTCGAACTGGCCGAGACAATTTTCTCAAATATTATTCAACAGTACAAGAACAGCGCTTCTGACAGTCCCCGGAACAGCGTTGAATTAATCCGTAATTCCAACAATATTCATAACCGGTTCCTTCAACTGATTACCGAAAGTCAAATTGAAATTCTGGCTTTTAACCGGCCACCATTTGCCGCCGCAACAAATAAATCAATTGAAATCCAGCATAAAGCTCAGATCGATGCCATGGACCGCGGTGTTAAGATCAGATCGATAACCGGTCAGGAAGAAGTTAAAGACAAGGGGATAACCTACGAAAGAATCCACGAGAATGATTTCCTGCGGATAACCAACCACTTGCCAATAAAATTGTTTGTTTTCGACACGGCCAAAGTATTTATCGGACTCCCCTCCACTGCAAAAACCGATTTCAACAGTTTCACTATGATGTATGTCGATGATCCCGGTTTCGCCGAATTATGCCGTATATCATTTGAGTTTATCTGGAATAAATCCCTGCCTATCGAGCGACTTGACGGCAATGAAGTAGTATGGTCCAGCGATTGATAATAATATAGAATAATTCCTGTCAGTGGTGTACTTAATCACTGCGGTAATATATAGCGACTGTTTAGTTGTAAAGCCATTTCGATTACTATAATTTCTACAAGTGTCAAAACAGCTTAATGTATTCTTGAGGACTATGAAATGGCTTTAAGTAATGGGAATCTCCAGGATCTGATCAATCTTGGTGTATCGGAGCGGGAATCAAAACTGTACCTGATTATGCTGGAATATGGCGAAGTAAATGCCAGTAATCTGCACCGGCTCTCCGGTGTCAACCGGTCAAAGATATATTCAATCTTAAGTAAAATGGTGTTACGCGGACTATGCAGCGAACGTATCGAAGGACGTAACCGTTATTTCACAGCCATTGATCCGAAAACAGTAAAAGAATCCCTTTTCCAGCAATGGGAAAATGAAAAGCAGAATAAATTTGAACTGGCCGAAACGACCTTCGAAAATCTATTGCAACAGTATAAAAACAGCGGTTCCGGCAGTCCAAAAAACGTAGTGGAATTAATTATCAATCCGAATAATATCCGCAACCGTTATTTACAGTTGATTTCCAACAGCACCATAGAAATCCTGGCCTTCAACCGGCCCCCATTTGCCGCTGCCACCAAGAAAGCAATAGAAATTCAACGCCAGGCCCAGATCGATGCCATGGACCGCGGTGTTAAGATCAGATCCATAACCGGCCAGGAGGAAGTAAAGGACAAGGGCATAACCTACGAACGGATACATGAAAATGATTTCCTGCGGATAACCAACCACCTGCCAATAAAATTGTTTGTTTTCGATACGGCCAAAGTCTTCATCGGTCTACCTACGACAACGCTTAATGATATTGACAATTTCATGATGATGTATGTGGATGATCCCGGTTTTGCCGAATTGTGTACTATCGCATTCGACGCGATCTGGAATAAGGCCCTCCCCATCGAACGCCTGGCAGGGAATGAAGTGGTCTGGACCAAGAGCAGCGAGGATTGAGTTATACTAGGTTCGTACCAGCACCAGTAATTGGGAAACAGTCAGCAGGTGATTATTGGACATGGTGACCAGTATATCATCCAGAAAGCCGGTATCGTGTTCAATCGCCTTTCCATAGCTGTAGATCAGTTCGACCACCGAATTCTCTGTTAAACCACCCTGGCAGCCCCCAATGCCGGTCAGATACATCCTGAGCAAGGCAAAATTGAGTACCAGACGCGCATAAGCATAAATGATCGAACCCGGTTCAGCATCATCCCTGGGAAATAGGTTCAGAAACAGATAATTGACTAAATAATTTTCAAGGATATGAGACTTTTCCTTAAAGAACAATTGATAAAACTCATCGTGATACGTTTGATATATATTCGCTGTCCGTTGATGGAATAATCCCGATTTATGCTTAATAGCATTTAAAAACAACCGGTGCTTTTCTTTGAATGTGGCAATGTTTGTCCCCCGCCGCATTTTCTCCTCGGCGATCTCAACCAGAAAGGCCAATTGCTGATTCCGGTTACATGGTATATCCTTCAGATACTCACTTAACTCATCTTTAGCTTGGAAGCGATTGAATTCATCCAGCAATTCCTTAATCTGTCTATCAGCACCCCGGCGGATCACCGGTTCGGCTTTTTCACAGAACAGTCCCAGAACCGTCAGTCGATCCTCTATTTCCAAGCTGCGATCCTGGACCAACTGGAGTACCCAATTCCGGATGGCAAGAAAACATTCACTTTGATACTGTCCGCCATCACTGTCGATCGTCCGATTAAGGGCGAAACGATTATCCAGTTCCAGTTTTTTTTCCCTGATCTTAATGCCTTCGGTGCACAGCAAAACTTTCCGGGCCACCTCGGGACAGGAAATTGCCGCCGAACCTTCCAGAACACCAGCGACAGAATTAAAAACCCTGGGGTATGTCAGGCAGGTCTGTGACAACGCACCCGTCCCCAGCTTGCATTGCAGGGAACATAGATTATCAGCGGTCAAAAATGGACATTTCCGTTCTTCTGTCAGATTGATCCTGCCATAATGAGCGGCCGTACGATTCACTTCAATTAATTCCACATTACTTGAAATCACAGACTGCAAACCAGGATCGCTTATCGTCTGATAATGTTCGAAAGTCTGCTGATCCAGGTAAATCCGCCACTGAATACAGCAGGAATCCTCGCAATCTTTGCCGCTACAGGTAAAATCCGCCAGGTAATCCAGGTATCTGAGGTCACGCTTCATAGTATCACAATCAACATCATGTTTTAGTTGAATATACTACAAAATCTCTGCCAGAATAAAAAGCCCTGGCAATTACCAGGGCTATATATTTAATTAATTCTTAAATAAAAACATACGAGACACCCAATGACAGCGTCTGCTTCATTTGTCGTTTGGGAGATATATCGCGGTCATAGAAAATCCGCAGATTCAGGTTAGTACTGATATATTTCGAAACCTTGGCCGATATAGTTGTATCCCAGTTGGCATCGATTTCCTCAAATGCATTCAGATTGGAAAACAGCTCCAGTTTGGAATTTAACTGCAGGTTTTCGTTGAACGTTTTCGAATAATCGGCTATCAGCTCTGCTCCCAGTTCTGCTTTGAACTCTTCAATCTTATCGGTATCGGGATCATCGGCAAAAGGTGCAGGATGTTCGCTGGTGATCGTTTCCTTGAATGAAGCACCCATCCTCAGGGCCAGCTCTTCCAGTGGTGAGTATCCCATACCAATGCTCTGGGTGAAATAGGCCGGATCAAAAAAGTCAGATACCTCAACTTTGCCGGTATCTGTCGGGTAAATGTAACCGGAGACAAATTGTGTCTGCCCGCTTACCGCGACATATGGATTGATTATTACACCTCGAAGTAGTGTGAGCACGCTTTCCAGTTTTATCTCATCGGCCGATTTTCGGGCTTCGAGGTCACCAACCCGGGTCTTGCCAAATGAGAATTTTCCGGAATTATTCCACAGGAACTTATTGGTGGTTTTGTTGGCGCTCCCGGAAACATCAATCTGCCAGCTCCAGGCATCCTCGCCACCGGCTGTCCAGTTATCAAAACTGTTCTGGGTAACATTCAGGTTACCAACCAGCTGCTTTTCCCAGGCTACCTCCTGGGCGGAAATCCCCTGGAGTAAAATGAATGTCGAAAGCACAGTTAATAGTCTCATCATATCCTCTACTTCATAATTCA
>CAYPJE010000054.1:0-18583 GCA_964410945.1 uncultured bacterium | reverse complement strand
AAACGGAGAAAGGGAGACCGGAATACGGAAGAGTGAAAGGTGAAATCAAAACATAGGTAACATTGTGGGGTCAGGCATGACGTGTCCGGTGAGGTAACTTTTGAACAAACTACCCTCTTCAGTAGTGCAGGCATCCCGAATTCATTCAGGAAAATTCCGTCACGGCAGGTCCTGTCTGCACAAACCAACCAATACCACTACCAGCGACAGACAATAGTGTCTGTCGCACGAAATTAATCCTGCCTAAAAATCCGTGGTTTATATATAAAAAATCCGCCCACAACTTCAGGTATGGTTTTGGTATTTATTAAAAGAAGGGATAACCGATTTAACGGTTTTTACAGTCTATTCTACTTGAAAAACCAGTTGGACAGTTCGTCAAAATTCCGGAAAACCGGATTGCCGGTGGTTTTCAATCGTTCATGGCTGGTATGTCCATGGGATAACAATACAAAATCGATACCCATATTCCGTGCAACGTCAGCATCATGGAAAGTGTCGCCGATGAACAGCACTTCGGAAGCATCATACGGCATGGCTTTGATCCAATCCTGCCCGATTTCCAGCTTTGAGTGGGCATAATGATTATTCAGACCGAGTACTCGGATAAAATACTTACCCAGGTCATGGTGAGCAATCAATGTATCCAGCATCTGGACCTTGGCAGCCGATAACAATGATTGGGTAATCCCGGACTGCTGTGAGCGTTCCATGAAATCAACGGCTCCAATATGCAAGTCGACAGCAAACATCCGCCTGGTATATTCATCGATGAATTCCGTGCCGACGACCTCAAACGGTGTTTTATCAAAATCAAACCCCAGCTTCAGGTAATAATCAATTACCGGAAAAGTAAATATCTCCAGATACCGTTTTTGATCGAGAGTCGGCAGATTATATTTCAACAGAATCACGTTGATAGCATCAATTGCCATCGCCAGGTCATCCAGCAAGGTGCCATTCCAGTCCCAGATAATATGTCTGTATTTACTCAAAATGAACTGCGAGCATAGCCTGTATTAATGAAAAATGCGATAGTTTTATCTGATCGTTGAATAAATTTTAGGCCTGATTGGACCGTATTTTGGAATTAAAAACAATCAAACAAGCCCTGAAACAGACCAGGCCGGGTCCCACGGCCCAGCGGAAAATGCTGGCGCGTCCGATCCAGCCGGTCAAACTGCCTGCATTGCCGGAAGATGCCAGGCCAGCGGCTGTATTGATCCTACTCCACCCGGAGAATGAACAGATTAATTTTTTTCTAACCGAACGAACCGATAAAGTCGATAATCACAAAGGACAGATTTCACTCCCCGGTGGTGCCCGGGAATTCGATGAAAGTCTGGCAAATACCGCCTGCCGTGAAACCGAAGAGGAAATCGGAATCCCGGCAGCAAATATTACGATCCTGAGTGAGTTAAGCCAGTTGCCGGTTCCCATATCCGGTTATATCATTTATCCCTTCATCGGCTGGGTGGATAATATAAGTACCGCAAAACCGGAACCAGGCGAGGTCAATAAACTGTTTAATGTATCTATCGGCCAATTACTCGACGATGGCAATCAGTCCTCCGAGCAACGACAAATCAGAGGATATGATGTGCATGTTCCTTTCTTTAATTTTAATGGACATAAAGTGTGGGGAGCTACGGCAATGATTCTGGCAGAATTCAAGGAAATATTGGTAAATGGGAAAATAGCGCAATGAACAGGATTGGTATCGATTTAGGTGGAACAAAGATCGAAGGTATACTGCTGGGAACCGATAATGATGTTATTTCACGGAAACGTGTCCCCACTGACCAGCAAGAAGGTTATGATAGTATTGTCAGCCGGATATGCCAATTGATCGCTGAACTTGGAGGTTACACCAGTGATGAGTATTCGGTTGGGATTTGCACACCCGGCTCCATCTCACCAGAAACCGGGCGAATCAGAAACAGCAATACCCTTTGCCTGATCGACCGGCACCTGAATAAGGATATTGAAGAAATTCTCGGACATCCAATTTCCATGGAAAATGATGCCAACTGCTTCGCCGTAGCTGAGGCAACATTGGGAGCCGCCGAAGGATACCGCACCGTTTTTGGAGTAATAATGGGAACAGGCGTAGGCGGCGGTATCGTCGTTGACGGACATATTCATACTGGTGCCACTAATATTGCCGGAGAATGGGGCCACCATAAAATTTCGGACGCTGGTCCTGACTGTTATTGCGGACACCAGGGCTGTGTAGAGTCTTTCATCAGTGGTCCGGCCCTGGAACGACGCTGGACGGCACTTGGTGGAGTAAAAAGTGCATTGAAGGATATTTTGAAATCGCCAGGCCGCACTCATTTTGACCAGTGGAAAAACGAATTCATCACCTGTTTCGGGCGTGCTCTATCCAATATAATTAACATACTTGATCCGGACGCAATTGTTCTGGGTGGCGGAGTATCCAATATCCCTTTCCTGTATGATGAAGGCCGTGATGCAGTCTACAAACATGTATTCAGTGATTATGTCAAAACACCGATCCTCAAAAATGCTCTGGGTGATTCTGCTGGGGTTTTCGGGGCGGCTCTTCTGGAGGAATAATGCGTTTCGGGCACTGGCTGAACTCACTCACCGGGATCGATCAACTGGTAATACTGGCCTGTTTTGGGATTTCCTCGTTCCTGACTCATGTCATTCTGAAAAACCTGAAGCAGGTCTATGAACAATTGCAAAAGGACAATCCTTATTCCCACGATTTCAGGATATCTCCGGCGGTTTTCCTGGTAACTGCAATATTGATAACTGTTTTTGTGTACCTGATCCTCGGACAACCAATATCCGACTGGCTTCAGTCCCCCGCCTGAACAGCTGATTAAGTAATAGCTGAAATAGTGGACAACTATTTCGTTTCCCGGTGGTCTTAAACTGGTACAATCGATAATTGAAGGGCACCGAGATGAAGCATCATTTATTAAAATTCACCGTTTTCATTGGTTTGACCGGTTGGCTATCAGCCGATCAGGCAAAACTCAGCTCACCAAAATCCCTGCACGCCCTGAGGGTAGTAGAAAGCACCATTATCATTGATGGAAATCTGGATGAATCTACCTGGTCCGCCAGCAACTTCAAATCTGATTTCATTCAGCGTGATCCAGTCGATGGCAATCCCGCTTCGGAACGAACCGAATTTGCCGTGGCCTACGATGACGAATTTCTGTACGTGGCGGTTAAAGCCTATACCACTGATCCGTCGACAATCAAGGGAATCATGAGCCGCCGGGACGAAGAAACCCACAGCGACTGGCTGTATGTTTCCGTTGACAGTTATAACGATAACCGGACCGCCTTTGAATTCGGCTTGAATCCGGTTGGGGTAAAACACGACCTGCGGCGTTACGATGATGAAAATCACGATTCCAACTGGGATGCCCTCTGGGAAGGTCAAACGGCACGTATGAAAGATGGCTGGACAGCCGAATTCAAAATACCCTTCCGCGAACTGCGCTTCGATAACAACGAACACCAGACCTGGGGTTTGCAGATCAACCGTTTCATTGCCGAAAAGAACGAAGATATTTACTGGTCGCATATCAAGAAGAATGAACAAGGCTGGGTAAGCCATTACGGCGAGCTGAACGGAATTAAAAACATTCCCAAGCAACGCCGCATTTATGTCTCTCCCTATATCACCGGACAATATGATAAGGCTAATTACTATCGCAATCCGGTCCATCCCAAAAGCTACAATACTTCCAGTAATATCGGTGCCGATATGAAAGTTGGTGTAACAAGTAATCTGACTCTGGATCTGTCGGTAAATCCCGATTTCGGCCAGGTTGAAGCCGATCCCGCCGAGTTGAACTTATCCGCCTTCGAATCTTACTTCTCGGAAAAGCGGCCCTTCTTCATCGAAGGTGGAAATATCTACAATTTCAGTCTGGGAATCGGTGACGGCGACAATTCCAACAACAGCCTGTTTTACAGTCGCCGGATCGGTCGTTCACCACACAATTATATCTATGATGAAAATGATGAGGATGAATTCGACGGATATGAGACCAATCCTTCATCCTCAACTATCCTGACCTCGGCCAAGCTGAGTGGAAAAACAAGCAACGGTATCTCGATTGGTGTCATGAATGCCATCACTGCCGAAGAAACAGGAATCATTGATTTTGATAACGACAGTACTTACAGTGAGACTATCGAACCGCTGACCAACTATTTTGTCAGCCGGCTGCAGAAAGACTTTAACGATGGAAATACTACTGTAGGTGGTATCTTCACGGCTGTTAACCGTGATATCAATGAGCCCAACCTTGAATGGCTCCACAACGATGCCTATTCCGGTGGACTGGATGTCTCCCACCGGTTTCTGGATGGTCAATACTATGTTGAGGCAGCCTTTGCTGCAACCGATGTAATCGGTACACCGGAAGCAATCACCGCTACCCAGCGGAGTTCCTCTCACTATTACCAGCGGCCGGATGCCAGTCACCTGGAAGTGGATTCAAGCCGAACCAATCTGCATGGTTTTTCCCATAAACTGGCCTTCGGAAAACTGGGCGGCGATCATTGGCGTTATCTGATCGGTGAGCAGACAGTATCGCCAGGTTTTGAGCCCAATGATATCGGGTATAACCGCGAAACGGATGACAAATCATATTTTATCTGGGCTCAGTACCGCCAGGATACTCCCAGTGATCATCTACAGCGCTATAATATTAATTTTAATCTCTGGCGCGGCAGTTCTTTCGGTGACGAGACACCAAATTATGGCGGAAACATGAATGCACGCATGACTTTAAGCAATTACTGGAGTATTGGTGGTGGGTTCAATATGGGTGGACCCGGTTGGCATCGCTATGCCTTGTGGGGTGGCCCTAGCCTTCGCATGGACCCGAATTTCAATACCTGGGGTTTTGTCAGCAGCGATCCCCGCAAAGATCTGACCTTCCAGGCTCAGGGATACCGGGGCGGACAGGTTACCGGATCAAAATTCATGGGATTGAATCCCAGCGTCACCTGGCGGCCAACTAACAATTTTTCCATGCGTCTCTATGCCAGCTACAACCTCCTGGATGATAACTGGTCGACCTGGGGCAGCTATGAACCTACCCTGGATGAACAGAGCCTTGATGAACGATCTGATTACCTGATGTCAGACCTTTACCAGGAAACTCTCCGTGCCACCCTGCGTCTGGATTTCACACTTACACCAAATTTATCAATACAGTTCTACGGATCGCCATTCGTCACCGCCGGACATTTCTACAATTTCAAGCGGGTCATCAATCCCAAGGCGGATGAATGGGATAACCGCTACCAGGAATTCGTGAATGGCGAGACGACTTATGACGCTGAAAACGAGGTCTATTATATCGATTCCGATATGGATGGTGCAACCAATTATACCGTTGATAACAATGATTTCAACTACAAGGCATTCAACTCCAACCTGGTAGTGCGCTGGGAATATCGTCCTGGCTCTACCTTCTATCTGGTCTGGTCAAACGGCCTTTCAGAATACATCAGTTATGAGGGCGAAATGAATTTCGGTTCAGATGTGAGGAATATGATGAAGCTGGATGCCGAAAATATCCTCTTACTGAAATTCAGCTATTTGCTTAATATCTAACGTCATTTTTGAATATCTTAGCAGCCTTATGGTATTTATCCGTGAGGCTGTTTTTATTTGGGTACTACCGGGAAGACCAATGAAACGAATCACTGCTCTAATAATGATAACATCGCTTTCTGCCATTATCTGCGGTCAGAAAGCCAAAGGGGATAATCCTGTATTTACAGCGTACAGACTGTCACAACCATTAAAAATCGATGGCCTGTTGGAGGAAACTTTGTATCAAGCCCCGGACTTTGATTACTTTATCCAGGAAGAACCGGATAACGGTTCTCCAGCCACCGAAGCAACCTCGGTCTGGGTGGGCTATGATGATAAAGCCCTCTACGTCGGTGCCCGGATGCATGACACCGAACCGGAATTGATCGTAACCCGTATGGTGCGCCGGGACGCTGATTTCAACTCCGATGAATTCCAGCTGGCGATCGACTCATATAATGATAATCGATCAGGCTTCTACTTCATAGTTAATCCTTCCGGCTCGATCCAGGATGGTACCATAGCCAATGATATGCCAGCTACAACCTCCTGGATGATAACTGGTCGACCTGGGGCAGCTATGAACCTACCCTGGATGAACAGAGCCTTGATGAACGATCTGATTACCTGATGTCAGACCTTTACCAGGAAACTCTCCGTGCCACCCTGCGTCTGGATTTCACACTTACACCAAATTTATCAATACAGTTCTACGGATCGCCATTCGTCACCGCCGGACATTTCTACAATTTCAAGCGGGTCATCAATCCCAAGGCGGATGAATGGGATAACCGCTACCAGGAATTCGTGAATGGCGAGACGACTTATGACGCTGAAAACGAGGTCTATTATATCGATTCCGATATGGATGGTGCAACCAATTATACCGTTGATAACAATGATTTCAACTACAAGGCATTCAACTCCAACCTGGTAGTGCGCTGGGAATATCGTCCTGGCTCTACCTTCTATCTGGTCTGGTCAAACGGCCTTTCAGAATACATCAGTTATGAGGGCGAAATGAATTTCGGTTCAGATGTGAGGAATATGATGAAGCTGGATGCCGAAAATATCCTCTTACTGAAATTCAGCTATTTGCTTAATATCTAACGTCATTTTTGAATATCTTAGCAGCCTTATGGTATTTATCCGTGAGGCTGTTTTTATTTGGGTACTACCGGGAAGACCAATGAAACGAATCACTGCTCTAATAATGATAACATCGCTTTCTGCCATTATCTGCGGTCAGAAAGCCAAAGGGGATAATCCTGTATTTACAGCGTACAGACTGTCACAACCATTAAAAATCGATGGCCTGTTGGAGGAAACTTTGTATCAAGCCCCGGACTTTGATTACTTTATCCAGGAAGAACCGGATAACGGTTCTCCAGCCACCGAAGCAACCTCGGTCTGGGTGGGCTATGATGATAAAGCCCTCTACGTCGGTGCCCGGATGCATGACACCGAACCGGAATTGATCGTAACCCGTATGGTGCGCCGGGACGCTGATTTCAACTCCGATGAATTCCAGCTGGCGATCGACTCATATAATGATAATCGATCAGGCTTCTACTTCATAGTTAATCCTTCCGGCTCGATCCAGGATGGTACCATAGCCAATGATAATCACTTTAACGGGAATTGGGATGGAATCTGGGATCAAGCCACCCGACTCGATGATCAGGGCTGGACAGTGGAAATAAGAATTCCTTTTTCCCAGTTACGGTTCAACCAGCAGGACGAAATTGTTATGGGCTTTGCCTGTGGCCGGCAGATCAAACGAAAAAATGAACATAGCCTGACCTTTTCATCTCCCCGAGGGGAACCTGGTGCCGCATCGAAATTCGGAACCTTGGTTGGGATCAGAAATATCAGTCCTCCCAAGCGAGTGGAACTCACTCCTTACCTCACAGGTAATATTGCCTCCCTGCCATCAGAGGATGATAATCCTTTCTACAACGGCCGCGATTCGGATGCCGGGTTTGGGACCGATCTGAAGATTGGTATTGGAAATAATCTAACCGTCGATGCCACTATCAATCCTGATTTCGGCCAGGTCGAAGTCGATCCATCGGTAATCAACCTGTCGGCCTACGAGACCTTCTATTCTGAAAAAAGACCATTCTTCGTGGAAGGTGCCAGTATTTTCGATTTCGGCAGTGGAGGTCCTTCCAACCGTTCCAATTTTAATTACGCTCACCCGAATTTCTTTTACAGCCGCCGGATCGGCCGGTCACCACAACATGATCTTGACTCCGAAGGCTGGATTGATGCCCCCTCTGCAACCAAGATTCTTGGCGCTGCAAAAATATCCGGGAAACTGCCGGGTGACCTGTCAATTGGCGGTCTTTCAGCCTTAACCAGACGCGAGATTGCCCAGGTCGATGAGGATTCCGTTGAGTGGGAAGGCGAGGTGGAACCGCTTTCAAGCTATAATCTCGCTCGTATTCAAAAAGAACTGGATGGCGGTACACATGGAATAGGCGGAATGGTAACTTACCTGCAACGGCATTTTGATGACCGGGACCTGCGCAGCTCCCTGGCCGATAATGCCCTTGGCGTTGGTGTTGATGGCTGGACCTTTTTCAATGATAAGCGAAACTGGGCCATAAGTGGCTGGGGTGGCTATACCCGTGTAAATGGGTCCAAGGATAGATTGCTGGACATCCAGGAATCATACACCCATTATTTTCAGAAGCCAGGCGTTTCCCATGTGGAGGTTGACAGTAACCTCACCACCCTGGAGGGCTGGGCCTTCCGCTGCAATCTGAACCGCGAGAAAGGAAATATAATTTTCAACAGTGCTCTGGGTTTCACATCGCCTGGTTATGAAACCAATGACATGGGTATCGGTTTCCGTACTGACCAGATTAACAAACATGTCATGCTGGGTTACCGCTGGCTGGAACCAACCGATTTCCATCGTTTTGCGGTATTATGGGGTGCTGTTATGAGCAACCATAATTTCGGTGGGGACAAGATAAATAATATGCATTTTCTTTCCGGTAATATCGAACTGCCAAATTACTACGGGGGCTGGTTCATGTTCGGCTGGGGACCCAGGACAATAGATGATACAAAGCTGCGTGGTGGACCCATGGTCAGTTCTTCCAGTGGCTATTTCACAGAAATCGGTATCTGGACAGACAGCAGGAAGGACCTGTCGTTTGACATACACGGCAATACCAGTGCCGGTGAAATCGGGTTCTGGTCTCATGAAATTGAGTTTGACATGCATCTGAAACTTGGTACACGCCTGAACATGACCCTCAATCCGGAATATGAAGTCAGTCATTCCGAAGCTCAATACGTTATGGCACTTGACGATCCGGTTGCCGACTATATGTATGGTACCCGTTACATCCTAGCCGATATCGACCGCCGAACATTCGAAACATCTCTACGCTTTGAGTATACATTTACGCCCAAACTCACCTTCCAGGCCTATCTGCAAAACCTGTTGGCCACCGGTGAATACAGTGAATACAAGGAATATGCCCGACCACGGTCAATGGAATTCATCTATTATGATGAAGAAGGTTTGGAGATCCGCTATGATGAACCAAATGATGAATACTATGTTGTGGAGACTGACCAGCCGGTGGACCATGAAATCGACAATGATTTTAATTATAAATCGTTGGTTGGCAGCGCTGTTCTACGCTGGGAATTTCGCCCCGGATCAATCCTGTATGTGGTATGGACCAACAATGCGGTTAATGAAGATCACCCCGGTAATTTCAGATTCGACCGTGATATAAGCGATCTTTGGAAAACCGAGAAAGATAATATCCTGGCGGTGAAACTGACCTGGTGGCTGGGACGGTAACCAGTTAAAAGTTAAAGGTTAGAAATTTAAGATTAGCAGTCATGTATAAGTTGCACTGGGCAAACGATTATTGGTTTATCATTTTCAGTTTCGGCTCACTAAAATAAATCCAATGGGTCCAATGATAAAAAATCTTCCCAAGCCAGACCATCCATACCGGTCAAATATATCTTTTCGGGATTAAACTTAATACGAAATTGCCTCATTCCGGTAGTAGCAGAGGCAGCACTGCTTTTTACCTCAACGGCAATTAATCGATCGTTATAAACCAAAACAAAATCGACCTCATTATTATTTTCCCGCCAGTAATAAATCTGATAACCGTGCCGGATTGAATAATTAAGTAAATGTGCTCCGATCGCTGCTTCTACCCAACGACCCCATTTCTCAGACTTTGACCGAACCGTTGGAAATTCATCATTCGTTTGAGCGCTATACAAGGCCATGTTATAAACTTGAAATTTCGGGCTTGATTTCCGTTGACGAATCACATTCGGCGAATACTTATTCAATCCGGACAGTAATCCAGCCTGATCAAGCAACCGCAGATAATGTGACAAGGTCGTAGTATTACCTGCATCCTGTAATTGTCCTAAAATTTTGTTGAATGATAGAATCTGGCCAGAGTATAGACAACCAAGTTCAAATAAACTCTTCAGCAAGGCTGGTTTATCAACTCTGGTAAGCTGAAATATATCTTTGGAGATACTTGGTTCGATCAACGCATCACGCACATAATTCCGCCAGCGCGCTTCATCGGCGATCAAAGGTGCCGCGCCGGGGTAACCGCCAAACCAGACATATTGATCAGCTTTGAATCCGAAAGCGGTCTGCATTTCGGTAAACGACCAATGAGTCATTTGATGCAGTTCATATCTTCCTGCCAGTGATTCGCTTAATCCTTGTTGCAATAATAACCGGGAAGAACCGAGTAAAAGCACCCTGATATCAAGACCAGTACGACTGTCTTGATCCCACTCAGCTTTTACATACTCACTCCAACCGGGTATTTTTTGGATCTCATCAAAAACCAGAATTATGTATTTTGATTCAGACTGCTTTAGTTTCAGGCGGGCAGTTTCCCACTGCTGACCTATCCAGGTTGCTACACCCGGTCCAATGCCGTCAGCGGAAGCGTAATGGCTCTGTTCACCAGAGCGATCCATTAGCTGTAAGGCTAAAGTTGTTTTACCAACCTGCCGCGGACCGATAATAACCTGGATAAACTGCCGTTTCTGCCGGATACGATCTTCCAGTTCAACGATTTGCGGTCTGATAAAATCTGACATATTTACTCAATACTCTGAGTTAAATTACTCAATACTCTGAGTAAATCAAGGGTAATAATTACAGTAATGCCTATTTCTTCCCTTTCCTGATGGCATTCAAGCCTTTCCAGACCGCTGCCGGTATTTTTTCCAGTTGATTGAATTCACCTGCTCCCTGGAGCCATTCACCGCCATCAATGGTAACAACTTCGCCATTGATATAACCGGCATAATCACTGACCAGAAAAGCGGCCAGGTTTCCCAGTTCCTCATGTTCACCGAAACGTCTCAGTGGAATCCGCTTCTTCATGGCCTTTTCAACTCCTAATCCCGGAGGGACCAACCGCTGCCAGGCTCCTTCGGTGGGAAATGGCCCTGGAGCGATAGCAACATTCCGGATTCCGTACTTAGCCCATTCGACGGCCAGTGATCTAGTCAGCGCCAGTACACCGGCTTTGGCACAAGCGGATGGAACCACGTAACCCGAGCCGGTCCAGGCATAGGTCGTGACAATATTCAGGATTGCACCACCCTTGTTTTCACGCATGTGTCGGCCCACAGCATGAGTACAATTGAAGGTCCCGTTCAGCACGATATCCACTACGACCTTGAATCCCCCTTCGGATAGATTCTCGGTTGGCGAGATAAAATTTCCGGCAGCATTGTTGACCAATACATCGATCGTACCAAAGTGGTCGACAGCTTTATCGACCATGGCATGCACTTCGGCTGGCTTACGGATATCACAGGCTATCGGCAATACATCAATTCCCTGGTTTGAGAATTCACCCGCAGTCCTTTCCAGCACCTCCAGCTTTCGGCTGGTAATCACCAGTTTGGCTCCCAGCTCACCAAAGCGCTGACCCATGGACTTCCCCAGACCGGTGCCGCCACCAGTGATAATAACCACCTTCTTTTCCAGCAAATTATCTTTGAACATATTAATTCCTTTGATCTTTACTACACTTGCAGATTATTAAAAAATCTGTTATTATCCATCATGGATACGCTTACGTTGATCGGGGCAATTTTATTTTTTGTCGGCCTGTTGATATTCAGTTTCAAACTCATGGTCTATAATCGCCGAAAATTCGGAGATGAGGAACAGGACGCGGGACCGATCCAATCATCCATGACACCCAGCTTTGTCATCCGGATGCTGGCGCTGGCCATTTTTCTTATCGCCATGCTGATTATTGCCTTTGCCAGCTGATTCAGCTAGCCCCGATTTCCAGTTAAAAAATAGTCAATCATCCGGTTTACTTCCTCATGCTGCTCCATCATAACCAGGTGGGAAGCTTTTTCAACAAGAATGAACTCCGCCCGGGGAAGTGCTTCGGCTATGGCCTTTCCACCAACCACCGGTGTCAACTGGTCGGCCTCACCATTGATGACCAGCACCGGCAGATCGATTTTCGACAGTTCGTCACCAACATCGATCTCCATCCCCTGGAACAGTGCTTTCATCATGGCCATGGAATTCTGATCACTGATGGCCCGCTCCTGCTTGATAAATTCAGGATCGGTATCCGGATGAAAGGCACCCTTGGCAAAACCAGAGCTCAGAATTGGTCGCATCAGGTTCAACACCGGGACCGGCAATTTCCACATTTTACTGATTTTGGCCTGCCAGATGGGCGCCGCTCCAATCAGCACCACTTTGTCAATCTGACCCGGATTTTCCAGGGCTAGCTTCAAAGCCAGGGCACAACCATAAGAGTGTCCGACAACAAAATTCTGCTGGCATTTAAACTGGTAAAAAAGTTGATTCAAATCTTCAGCTAATTCCAAAAAACTGTAACCGGATTCCGGTTGTGAACTGGCCCCGTGTCCGAGCAGGTCGGGAGCCACAACAAAATGTTGATTCCCAAAAGCCCGGACCTGATTAATCCATTGTCCGCTGCGCCCACCGGCACCATGAATCAGCAGCAGCATACTGTTCCGGTCATTTTTACCGGTTGTTACAGCAATTTCCCGGTCTCCTGATAGCGCCACTCTTTGTTGAATTAGACTGTCCATTATTTCCTCTGTCTTGTTAAACCGTCAGCGACAGAGTAAATTTACCCTGTCTCGGTAATTAAAACTCGGGAATCTATTACAGAGTAAAACGCATGCCAAAAACAAAAAAAGCTGCTCAACCAAAATTATTTGTTCTGGATACCAACGTAATTCTCCATGATTCACAGTGCATAAATAACTTCCAGGATAATGATATCGCTGTTCCGATTACTGTTCTGGAGGAACTGGATCGTTTCAAACGCGGCAATGAAATGATCAATTTTCATGCCCGGGAATTCCTGCGCCAAGTGGATAAATTGACTGGAGATGTGTTATTTGAAGACGGTGTATCGCTGGGAAAAAAGAAGGGGCGTCTTAGGATAATAGTCGGCAAGGAAAATCACCCTGATTTGAAAGAAGTCTTTTTCGAGGATACACCGGACAACCGCATTTTGAATGCCCTGTATTCGATCGCCGAAAAGGAAAAAGACCACCTCACCATCCTGGTATCCAAGGATACCAACCTGCGGATGAAGGCCAAATCCCTGGGGCTTTCGGCCCAGGATTACACCACCGATAAAATCGAAAGCGTGGAAAAAATCTATACCGGAATGCGACTGGTTGAGGATGTCGATTATGAAATGATAGACAGCCTATACACTGCACCTTACCAGGTCCCGGGAGAAAAATTACCGGCAATCAGAAATAAGACTGCCAATGAAAATTTTATCCTTCGCAACGGTCAAAAATCAGGACTGGCAACCTATAATCAGGATGAAGATGTTTTCAAACGGGTTGATAAATTTCCAGCCTATGGTATCACACCACGCAACGCGGAACAGACCTTTGCATTGCGGGCCCTGACCGATAATAATATCCAGCTGGTGACACTATCCGGTAAAGCAGGGACCGGGAAAACACTACTGGCCCTAGCCGGTGCATTGGCCTGTTATACGGAGTACCGCCAGATTTTCCTGGCCCGACCTGTGGTTCCATTGAGTAACCGCGACCTTGGATTTCTGCCCGGGGATATTAACTCTAAAATTGATCCCTATATGCAACCACTGTTTGACAATCTGAGTGTCATCCGCCATCAATTCAAGGCTACTGATCCACAGGCTAAAAAAATCAATGACATGATTGAAAGTGAGAAACTGATGATCACGCCGCTGGCCTACATCCGTGGCCGGAGTTTTCAGAAGGTATATTTCATCGTTGATGAAGCCCAGAATCTGACACCACACGAAATTAAAACTATCATCACCAGGGCCGGGGAAGGGACCAAATTTGTGTTTACCGGCGATATTTACCAGATCGACCAGCCCTACCTGGATACGCTTTCCAATGGATTGAGCTACCTGATCAACCGGATGAAAGATCAACCGGTCTATGCCCACATAACCCTGGAGAAAGGTGAACGTTCCGCCCTGGCGGAACTGGCCAGCAATCTGCTTTAACCAAGAAACTGTAATGACTGAAGAAAAAAACATCGAACAACCGGAAGATATAATCGAATTTCCACTGACACTCGACAACCAGTGGATTATTCAGAAACTGGTGACCTGGAGCAAAATTGTTGCTATCATCAATATTGTTTTCGGTATCATCTATTGCCTGACAATATTTTCGTTATTTATCCCCACCGTGGTGATGGGCATTTTCCTGATCCTTATGGGAACGCGCCTCAACTCAGCGGCCGCCCATCTGAAATACGGATTGTACCAAAAGGATTCGGCCAGTTTCGGTCATGCCTTCAAACAACTGCGGGATTATATGCTGTTCAATGGCATTTTCATGCTGATGATCGTAATAATCACCGTAATCATTATAATGGTGGCGCTCACTGCCGGGGCTGCCTTTGAGGAGTTTTTCGATACGATCTACGGATCGGTGTAAAGCCTGTTTCCAAACACTGTAAATCAATTGCCAATTATCCGGTTATACTGACCGAATCATCAGCTTATTCCAACAATCATATTTATAATTGAAAAACGGCAGTGGATTCCACTGCCGTTAATAACCTAAATTGACTGAGAACTAGTCCAGGGCCTCATCGACGGCCTTATCCACTTCTTCTTTCACTTTTTCGACGGCCTTATCCTTGGCCTCGTCAGCTTTATCCTTCAACATTTCTTTACCAGGATCGATAACCTCTTCCTGGATCGTCTTCTGGATATCATCCATACTGGTGGGTACTTCCTGGCCGGTCCATACCAGATAGGCAATAAACAGGATAAAAAGTGCTAATACGAATAAGGCCAGTTTGACCAGTTTTTTAACGATTCCGATCACAATGATCAGAGCCAGTACCACCGCACCTGCCAGGTAAACAGGATTGGAAGTCAATGATTCAATTAATTGTTCAATCATGCTGTTTTAATTTCCTTCGATTTACATTCCCGGTTTTCTGTTCATACTCCAGTATCAATTCCATCACCCGCGGGTGATCCGGCATATCCAGCTCCATCGCCTTAAGATAACCGGTTTTTTTAGTTACCTTATTATTTTCATCAAGATCAATTTTGATAATCCCGACATAATAGCCTTCTTTTCCGGCCTGGGCCACCAGTATATTATTAATATTCTGGGCCGTTTTCAAACTGGTCTGACTGTGAGCACCGATTATTACATCGACACCACTGATGTTCGCAGCCAGTTTAAGATCGTAATCATAACCCTGATGGGTCAGCAGCACCACCAGATCAACCTCACCGGCCAAGTCATCAAGTTCCTCTTTCAGGACTGACTGGATATCCAGCAACTCGATCTGCTCCCGGACCGGCTCAGGGTAATATTTTATCGCCTGGGATCCTACTACCCCTAAAACAGCAATCTTTATGCCAGCGCGCTCGATTATCTTAACTTTTTTAGCACCCCGCAGTTTGGGCTTTATAATATTGGTATTGAGGATCGGTGCCCCACTGCGCTTCAGCAAGGCATTCCGTTCGGTTTTCCCGCGGGTCAATTCCTGATCACCGGGCAGGAGGGCATCATAGGGAATCGACTGGTAAGCCACACTGGCCAGGCTGTCCTTGATCCCCCGGTTGGTCAGGGAGATGAAATCACCACTATCGACAATGATCGTATTGGGGTGTTCTGCCAGCCAGGTCTCGACAAAGGCCGCCCGTTTCTCAATCGCCCCATAGGGGTGCTCGGGGCAGTAACAGTTCTCCAGGGCACCATTGGTGTTGTTGGTATGAAAAATATACAATACTTTATCAGCTGCCAGTGATAGGCTTACTAGAACCGATAAAATTATCAGACTTCTAAACATACTCCTCATACAATTTCAGTCAGACTGAATATAAACAAAATTAAGTCAAACGGTTAATGACAAGTTTTGATGCAAATCAATTAATTGGTACTTCAACCGTAAAAGTTTTATTTAGTAAAATCAATTATGTACCGGACAATAATTATTTCCATCGCGATTGCCATCTTCCTGTTCTTCACCAGTGCCTATATTGCTCTGCGGATGGGCGCCCTGCCCTGGCCGATCATTTTTTCGATCATTACCGCCGCCGGGTTGCTGAAGATTTCAGGTGGCCTCACCCGCAACACAGTTAATATTGCCCAGGCCGGTGGTTCCATCGGCGGATTGATGGCAGCCGCCGTGGTTTTCACCCTGCCGGGATTGATCATCGATCAACCGGAATTTATTTCATCAATCGGAATCACCCTGCTATCAGCCGGCAGTGCCCTGCTGGGAATTGCCTTGTCGATTCCCCTGCGGGAAGAATATGTAATCAAACAGAATCTGGCCTTCCCGGCCGGACGAGCCGGCGGTGAAATCATCAAAGCGGGATTCGAAGGTGATAGCCGGTTTCAATATATTGTCATCTTCGGACTGGCAGCCGCCCTGTTCACCCTGCTGCGCGATGCACTGGGTTGGCAGTTCATCAACTTGGGAAGCGTCTCCGGTGTGCCGATACTGCTGTTGATCATGCCCATGGTAATCGGGACCGGATTCATCCTGGGTCCGGCCAATTCCCTGTCGTGGGGAGCCGGGGGATTCCTATCGCTGCTGGGATTGATTATTATCCCAATGATTTTACCTGACCTGGAGGGTGGTCCCAATCCGCTCCTGCAGAATGGCGGGATGGGACTGGTGATCGGTTCGGGGATCGGGTATATCCTGTTTCACACCAGATTATCCAGCGGATTCAAGACTGGACTGAAGCGTTACAATAAATGGGTCTGGTTATTGGCTATTTCGAATTTGGCAATTCTGTTGATCAGTGGAATTTCGCCGGGAGCCGCTATTCTGGGACTGGCGCTGACCTTCATTGTCGTTAATCTGGCCAGCCGGATGACCGGGGTGACCAATATCGATCCCCTGGAACAATTCGGCCTGCTGGCCACCCTGCTGATCGTTGCCATCTTCGGGATTTTCCAGCTGGATATTCCCCTGGGCCAGCGCTACCTGCTGACTTATTTCATCGCCATTGCGGCTGCAATCGCCGGGGACATCGGCCACGATTACCGCTCCGCCGAAGTTGTGGGTACCGATTACCGGAAGATCGTCCGCGTGGACATAATCGCTGCCCTGGTTGTGGCGGCAGTCGTGCCGGTTATGCTGGCTGTGATCAAAGGACCGCAAATTGCCGGACAATTATTCACTCCACAATTCCCCGCTCCCCAGGCCCAGATTGTCAAGCTGAATCTCCAGGGCCTGGCTCATCCGGTCTGGTTTCTGGTTGGCGTTGGTATTGCCATTCTGATCGAAGGATTACGCCTCAAGAATAAATTATCCGCTATTCATCTGATGCCCCTGGGAATCGGTCTGTTTTTGGGTATCAATCTGGCGCTGCTGGTAGCAATTGGTGGAATAATTGCCCTGCGAGTGAATAAACGGGGTGAAGCCCGGGTGCTGACAGGAATCGTGATCTCCGCTGCTATCCTTGGTGGTGAAGGCACAATAGGATTCCTCCAGTCGGCTACCGGTTCGTTTTTCCCCGATCAGCAAACCTTGATTCTGGGATCAACCGGATTGATCCTGGTGGCAATATTGACCCGCAGCCTGCAGAAGTTTTTCCGCCATGCATAAAATTATCCGTACAGTATTCTTGCTTCTCTTGTTGTCTGTAGGCCAGGCCGAATCAAAATATCCCGCCGATACCCTGCTCACCTCCGACTCGCTCAATCTGGTTCAAAAAGCCGGCGTTTTACCCATTGCCGCCTGGCAGCGACTGTCATACAACCTGCCGGGGCTGGGCTGCCAGTTTTACCCCAGTTGCAGTAATTACGGGGCCCATGCCGTCCATGAGCATGGCCTGGTTTTCGGCAGTATCGTCACCGCCGACCGGATCATCCGCTGCAATCCCTTCGCCTGGCATTACCACCTTAAAACAGGCGGATCAATGCACAGCGACGGCCGGCTGGTGGATAATGTAATACCGGCAGCCCCGGATTCAACGTTTAACCCAACCAAATCACCCCTGCTGGCGGCAGGGATGTCGGCCATTCTACCGGGCAGCGGACGAGCCTATGCCGGCCGGCCCTGGGACGGCCTGATGGGCTTCATCACCGTGACCCTGACTGCCAACGCGGCCTATGTAACCGGAAGGTATGGCAGCAATCTGGAAAAGGGAATTTTCATTCCGATTGCCGCGATCTTCTATGCCGGCGAAATCTACGGCGCCTGGCGCTCGGCTAAATATTATTATCCGCAACACAAAATCCGGCAGCAGCATTTATATCAAAATGACCGGCAATAACTTTTTCGCTCGGCTATTCCAGGGCGCCCAATCTGTCCTGAAGACCAACGACCTGGGCCGCTCCACCAAACCGGCTCCAAGGCTCTATCCCCACCAGTGGAACTGGGATTCGGCCTTTATCGCCATCGGTCTCTCCCACTATGATAATCAGCGGGCCAGGACAGAAATTCAT
>CAYPJE010000053.1:0-18906 GCA_964410945.1 uncultured bacterium | reverse complement strand
TTTGTTTATCTTCTCGCCTGAAAAACAGTCAACCCATATCAGGACAAGACAATCTGATAAAATGATTGTTTACTTACGGCCATCCACCAGAGAATCAACTACGCTGGGATCTGCCAGGGTTGACGTATCACCAAGTTTGTCGATTTCACCTTCAGAGATTTTCCGCAGGATCCGGCGCATGATTTTACCGGAACGGGTTTTCGGAAGGGCTGGTGTGAACTGGATTTTATCCGGTGAGGCGTGGGGGCCGATCTCAGCCCGGACAGTCTTTATAATATCCTTTTCAATTTCCGGAGTCGGTTCATATCCACTCATCAAGGTAACATAAGCATAAATCCCCTGTCCTTTGATATCATGGGGAAAACCAACCACGGCTGCTTCGGCCACATTGGCGGCTTTGCCGATAGCGCCTTCGACTTCGGCGGTACCGATCCGGTGGCCGGAGACGTTAAGTACGTCATCCACACGGCCGGTGATCCAGTAATAACCATCATCATCGCGACGGGCACCGTCACCAGTGAGATAATAACCGGGATACAGGCCGAAATAGGTCTGACGGAACCGTTCATGATCCCCGTAAAGGGTACGCATCATTCCGGGCCAGGATGATTTGATTGCCAGCAGTCCGGCAATTCCATTGCCATCCTTTTCCTTGCCATCTTCGGTCAGCAGCACCGGCTGTACACCGGGGAACGGCAGGGTGGCGGAACCGGGTTTCAACGGTGTTGCACCAGGCAGCGGTGTGATCAGAATACCACCGGTTTCGGTTTGCCACCACGTATCGACAATCGGGCTCTTGCCTTTACCGATGATATTGTAGTACCAGTTCCATTCCGGTTCCTTGATCGGTTCTCCAACCGTGCCCAACAAGCGCAGACTGGACAGATCATGCTTGGTCACCCAATCATTGCCTTCCTTCATCAGGGCGCGCAGTGCGGTTGGTGCCGTGTAGAAAATATTGATTTTATGTTTGTCAACGATATCCCAGAACCGGCCGAAATCCGGGTAGTTGGGAACGCCTTCAAACATAACGGTTACAGCGCGATTGGCCATCGGGCCGTATACGATGTATGAATGTCCGGTAACCCAGCCGATATCGGCAGTACACCAGTAAATATCGCCTTCATGATAATCAAAGATCATTTCATGGGTGTAGGAAGTATAAACCAGGTAACCACCGGTGGTATGCAGTACACCCTTGGGTTTCCCGGTTGAACCGGAAGTGTAAAGAATGAACAGCGGGTCTTCGGCATCCATATGTTCCGGAGCACAGACAGCAGCGGCTTTAGCCATACCGTCATGCCACCAGATATCACGGCCATCGACCATATCAACAGCTTCGCCGGTCCGCTTCACAACAATAACATTCTTAATTGAAGGGCATTCGGCAACGGCCTTATCAGCATTGACTTTCATTGGAATATTCAGTTTCGTACCACGAACACCGGTATCCTGTGTAATCAGAACTTTACATTCGGAATCATTGATGCGATCGCGCAGAGAATCAGAACTGAAAGCACCAAATACGATTGAATGTACAGCACCTATACGGGTACAGGCCAGCATGGCAATCGTCAGTTCCGGGATCATCTGCATATACAGGCAGACACGATCGCCTTTTTCAACGCCATTATCTTTCAGAACATTAGCAAATTTCTGGACTTCGGCCAGCAGTTCGCCATATGTATATTTACGCGATTCGGTCGGATCATTACCTTCCCAAATCAAGGCCGTCTGGCCTTCGTGGCCCGCTTCAACATGACGATCAAGACAGTTATAACTGACGTTCAGTTTACCGCCCTGAAAATATTTGATTTCCGCTTTCACGAAATCAAATTCCTGTACCTTGTCCCATTTCTTAAACCAGGTTAGGCGTTCTGCAATTTCACCCCAGAACTTATCCGGATCTTCAATGGAGCGATTGTAAATCTCCTGATACTGATCCAGATTCTGCACCCAGGCATTCTCAGAAGCCTCTTTTGATGGCTTGTATACCTTTTCTGACATGGTTTTTAAGCTCCTATTTCCTTATGTGATTTTAGCTTGGAAGAAATATTTTAATGATATTATTCAACGATCTGTAAACCGAATTTTAGTCGGAATTATAGTTCAAAAGTTTACGAATAATCACTACACCCAACAACTATAAAGGATACGCCGGTCCTGTTTTATAATCGATATATTAGCACGCTGATTTTGAATAATTCAGGGAACATCATAGATATATTTTAGAGTCGTATTTACTTTAATTTCGATTGAGTCGATCAGCGCTTCAGCGGCATATACTTCAATCTTGTGAACTCCGGTTTCCATTTTCAGTTTGGCTTTTTTCGTATCCCATGAATGAATACCTGTTCTGAATTTAACACCGGGAATTTTTGATATGAATACTACCTGGTGAAGCTCATTTAAACGGAATTCAAGATCCAACTGTCTGGCTTGCTGAACAGTCAATTCCCTGCTCAAGGGAGCATAGCCTTCCAGATTCAGTTCAAACCGGTACTCGCCAGGTTCCAGCAGGTACTGATTAAGCGGTGTGACCCCTATCTTATTTCCATCCAATTTTAACTCAGCCCCGGCCGGATGGCTGATAATGTTTACCGTTGTCTGGGCTGTCATTATTGACAGGAACACCAGAAAAACCAAATTCCGGGCGCTCATTGCTCCAGCTCCAGATCTTCCGCATTTACCCAGCCATACAGCTCCTGAATCTGATCACCGGGGTAGGTGGTTATCTCCACAAATCCGTAATACCGGTTGCCCGCCACCCGAGTGACTATAATCCGATCGCCACGACTGAGAAAGAATTTGATATCGGCACCGGTATCCGGCTGCGAGCGAAACGGCGTGTTATCTGCCACAACCTTGTATATCGTGCCAGCCGTTGAACCACCAGTACTGATACCCAGTCTAATATCAGATTTATATTCTCTACCGTTCTCAAAACTTACATCGACAATTCGCAGGGGAAACAATTGATCGGTATCAACTGATAAATAGTAGTCATTTTCCAGACCGTATCTAGCTCGAATTTCGAATCTGAAGAATCCGGTGCTGTCAGTATCCATCGATCCGAAAATCAGATTTTTGTTACGGGCGGTAACAGTTACATGAGCGCGCGCAACGGGCATTCCATCGCTGCGCCTAAATACTCTTCCGGTGATCAGGTAGGGAATTTTCCGGATTACTGTAGTCGGCAGCTTCAGTTCCGGTTGATCGCTGACTGAAAAAAGCAGAGATACTTTCTCAAAATCGCTGCCGATCGGCTCAACAACTAACAGATTACCCATCTCAACCGGATTTAAAATACCTCTGGGAACCACCATTCGGATTGCTTCGGTAGGATTGATTACCCGCTCGAACAACACCTGGGAAGGCGAATCGCGGTGCGCCAGGCTTAACCGGATACTTTCCGGAATGTAATCCTCAATGGCAGTCGGAACGCTGATAATAACATCTTCAAATTCGTAGCGTACCGCTACCGGTGCCGGTCGCTCCAGCAACACCGGTTCCTTGATCCGGGTGGTACCGCACCCGACCAGAAATAGCAGAAATGGAATCAATATGGAATGTGTTTTCAAATCGATAAGTTGTTTATCACAATTAATTTAAAATACTTTTCCATTTGGTGTTACTAATATATTTCAACCTGCTGAAAAGAAACCTCCACCCAGTTGAATTACATAAAAAAAAGAGCCCCGCAATTTACCCTCGAGAAAAAACTTTTCCTCTGAAGAGCACGCCACTTTAGCGGGGCCTCTACTCAAATATTAAATTTTAATATTTTTTATGTCAATATATTTTTTCTTTTTTTTCTAGATATCGACGCCTTCCGATGCCGGGCAACAGCTTTCAGCGTCACTCTTACAGCTTTCTTCGGCTGAAGATTTCTGAATACCAGCGCATTTACCGGAACATTTTTTGGAATTTTCCACAGAAACTTTATCACTGCCCACTGTAAATCCGGCCAATACCACTGCCTGCTCCAGATTTGATTCCTTGACCTTACGGCTATTGTAGGTCACCTTCGCTTCACTGGATTCCAGGTCAACATCAACCTTTTTAACACCATCAATTTTCTCCAGGGCTTCCGTCACCTTACCGGTACAATCTCCGCAGACCATACCATTCACTTTAAGCGTGGAAGTGCTGGTTTTAGCCGGAGCAAAATTTGCAGCCATCACAAAAATTACCATTACTGTCAGGACCGAAATTAGAATTCGTCGCATCGTCTATCTCCTATTAATTGAGTTATTGTTCAATTACTAACTCAATTAAAAGAAGACTGTTCCAGGAAATTTGCTTCCTTACGGCCTTTTTCTTCGTCTACGAAATAAAACAGAATCCCACCAATGGCAAATAGGATTATTATTGATCCGATCCCCCAGCGGGCAGCGGTTTGACCAACCTCAAACATCTGCTGTTCGGTGGGATTTGGTGGCATCAGGATTCTGCGTGTGACTAATCCAACCAAACCGATTAAGGCTGGTCCCAGAATAGCTGCGAATTTGCCCAGCATATTGAAGAATCCATAAAATTCTCCCGGGGCCTGATTCTTTGGGATCAACCGGGAATAATAAGAACGGCTGAGAGCCTGAATGCCGCCTTGGACCAATCCAATCACGATTGCCAGGATATAGAATTCATGCTTCTGGGTCATTCGCACACCCCAGATCGTAACAAAAATGTACACAATAATCGCCAAGTAGATAGACTTCCGAACACTCCAGTCCTGCCCCAGCTTTCCAAAAGTCACCGCCGCCGGGAAACCCACAAACTGGGTGATCAGCAGCGCCAGGATCAGGTCACCGGAGTCAAAACCAAGCGTCATACCATAATCCACCGCCATCCTGATAATTGTATCAACGCCGTCAATATAAAACCAATAGGCTAATAAGAACAGAAATACGGTTTTCAGGTGCCTGATCTTCTGGAATGTGGAGTAGAATTGTTTGAACCCGCCTCGAATATAATCCATCCGGCTGCCCTCTATTGCCGCCGATGATCTGATCTCCGGAACCCATTTAATGGTCAGGATTGTGAATAAGCCCCACCAGACGGCAACAGTTAAAAATGAAATCCGGACTGCCATTGCACCATCCGGAATACCAAAAGCCTCGGGCATCTGAAACATAAGTACATTAATAACAAATAACAGACCACCGCCCAGGTAACCCATTCCAAAACCCAAACCGGATACATAATCAATTTTATCCTCTCCGGCTACTCCCGGCAGAAGGGAATCATAAAAGATATTGGCCCCGGAAAATCCGATAATTCCCATGGCATAGATGAAGATAGCCCATTGCCAGGCACCTTGTTGTACCAGGAATAAACCTGCCGTCATTAAGACACCCAGATATGCAAAAAATATAAGGAATTTTTTCTTTTTAGTACCTTTATCGGCAATCGCCCCAAGGACCGGAGCCATCAGTGCCACTATCATGCTGGCGATAGAATTACCCAAACCCAGTTGGGCGGTACTGGCATTAACATTAGCTCCTGCGCTCCAGTACTCCTTGAAAAAGATTGGAAAGAAACCTGCCATAACAGTAGTAGCGAAAGCCGAATTTGCCCAATCATATGCCGCCCAGCCCCAGATAGCCTTTTTATCCTTAGTCATAATCCCTCCTGAATCAACGAATTAAGTCTGCCCCTCTGTAATCTAAACTAATACTATTTCCAGGTAAATCCGGTATAGTTTTTTTACCAGGCCTGAAAGTAGGTAATAAACCCAACCCATAATGAAAAATCACTAAATGTGTGGCGGGTAATAATTGGTTTTGAGCCACCTATCTCGATCTCAAACGGTACCGGGCCGATTTTTTTCAACGGGTGCAGATTTTGGATATACAACGATACTGATGGTGTGACCATCGTAATCCGTGTATCATAAACAGTCTTATCCGCATACACCCTGAATTGCATGTATTCCGCCCAATCCTCATCCACCGAATAATATTTGTCACGGGCTTTAAAATAGGCCGCCAACCGGCCGCCAACCGATAGGCGATCAGGCCATAATTCAAGTCTGCCGGCAATGGTACCTCGCCATTCCCCACCGGGCCGGAAACCATATTTGTCCGGAAAGTGAACCTGGATACTGTCAGTACTGGTCAGATTAGTCCCCAGCATACTGACCGGAAAATTGTGGAATTCCCGGGTACTGATTCCCAGTTCCGTATCCCAGTTGACCACCACATCCCAATATGATACGCGGGTATAGAATTCCCCGAAAAAGCCAACGCTGAATTTTGTACTCCCGCTCCCCAAGGGATAATCAGAAAATTGTTCAGGTCGCCCGGTAGAATCAAGGCTGGTCAGGCTGAATTTACTCAAACGGCGTCCCAGAGGCAGTTGAATCCCCACACTGGAATAGGCTGAGAAAAAACTCTGCTGCGACCAGGCCGGCTTTCCGGCCACCAGGAAGCTCAGCTTGATGGTAATATCACCTAATCCCGATGTGGTCCGGTAATCTGGCAGGTACCAGGTAATCAGCGAATCAATGGTGGTTGCGGTTGTATCATCAGTGGCAAATGGATTATAAGCCTGACCATTGATGGCTGTACCGGCGGGGTCGGTTCCCCCTGCCAGGGCCCACAGAACCGAGTTACTGCCATCGGCTGTATAAAACCGGTCACGAATCGATAAAAGCTTGTCCAGCGTATCTGCATTCATCGGAAAGGAACTGAAAAAGGACTCGAAATCGGCAAACTGCTCACGGGCAGCGGTATGGTAGGCCAGAAAATCCTCCAAACCCGGTATCTCATACGGTGACCAGGACCAGCCCCGTTTCTCTTCAACCAATGAAAAATGCGGTACCAGTAGACTGAAGGTCACTTTATTGGAAACCCCGTAATCCAATTGGAAATCCTGTCGGCTGACTACATGTTTCAATAACGTATTATTAATCAGTCCACCGATCACCACCGAATCGGTTCCAAAGAATTCAGTAGTATAGTCGGGTAAAGTATCATTCCAGAAGGTTGCCGATTGAGACTGGTTGAACTCCCGGATGTACTCACTCAGTGTCGAGTTGGCCGATACCTGTAGTGAATCAAGATCATAGAAATCATACCAGGCCTCCGGGTGGACATGATCGTAATAGCGTCTCCCGTAATCGCTGAGAATGAACTCCTGGGGACCAACACCGGAATAATTCCGGTTTCCTTTCCAGTTGCCACTGGAACTGGTTTGCTTGACTGTAACACGCCAGGCATTGTTCGGCAGGGTGTAACTAGTCTGGGCCAGCAAAAAACCGCTGATAGAGAGGGCCAGTATTATCCGGGTAGTTTTCAATACAAAAGGAATCGTTGACGGAATTCGGAAAATCGCAATACATCATGAGCCCATCGTGCCGGTAAATACTCGGGGCTTTTTTTCTGGGCCACAAAAACTCTCAACAGGTCATACCCAATCAATTTATCGATATAATCACCATTCCAGCCAAATTGACGTGGATAGAGCTGTTCGGTCAGAACAATCAGGGTGGTCGCGGTGGCCAGAGGATCGAACCGCTCCCGATCGGTGATAGTGAGTTCCAGCCCCTGGCAAACCTGTCCCTGGTACAGGGGCAACTCAATTTTCCGGGGAATTGAATGGGGTATGAATTCGACCGCTCTAAATTCGACACCTGGCAATTTCTGGCGATTGACTACCTCCAGCAAATGAGTGGCGGCAATATATGGTGCACCAAACCGGAAATAGGGCCGGTCGGTACCTTTCCCCACACTCAGGTTAGTGCCTTCAATCAGGATCATTCCGGTCGATACCAGATCAGTTTCCGGATCAGGTACATCGGGAGCGAGGGGTACCCAGGTTAACCCGGTCTGGTCATACCACATATCCCTGCTCCAGTTCACCATCGGTACAATCGTAAGATCGACCCGGGCCAGGTCTTTGATCCAGCCCATTTCATTGACCATCAGCAGATATTCACCGATTGTCAATCCATGGCGGATCGGTACCAGATGATAATTGATAAATGACTGGTACTCAGGCCGTCCAATCGGACCGTCCATCATGTCACCCCGCAACGGATTGGGGCGATCCAGCACATACACCGGTATTCCCACCTGACTGGCGATCTCCATCATTTTGGTAATCGTAGTAACATACGTTGAATACCGTATTCCCGGATCAACCAGATCAACCACAACTACATCAACATCGGACAATGACCATTTTGGTGGAATGACAAAACGACCGAAAAGATTGATGATTCGGGCTCCGGTCACCGGCTCAATATCTTCTTTCCCGGATAACCGGACTTCCTCGTTCTGGCGACCGAACAGGCCATGTTCCGGTGTGAAAACGGTTTTGACGGTAATATCCCACTGGCTGTTTATGAAATCCAGCAGATGATCGCCATCGCGATTGACAGCCGTCTGATTGCACAGGATCGCAATTCGTTTACCCTGCAGTGGTTTGAAATCCATCTGTTGCAAAATGTCCAGACCGGTAAGCACACCGGGATAAAATGACAGGTCAGGAACCGGATAGATTTTACTGTACTGGAATTCCTGGGCGCTTGCCAGCGTAAGCAGACCAACCAGCAGGGCCGTTAAGTATTTATATTTTCCCAGGATCAATCTACCCACGGAACAAATTTAACGCAGATCAGGGAAATGGAGTAAGTACTATTTAGGTAATCGTGAGAAACGTGGACTGGCCGTATTTCTGGCAGGGATAAAAATTGTTCCTACGAAGGTTGTGAATCGAGAAATTATCAGTTTCCAAATATATTTTGGAAAAATCCAATAACCCGCTCCCAAAAGCCATCTTCTTTATGACAGTCGGAATGTCCCCGTCCTTCCTGGAGCCAGAATTTTGTCCTTTCCGGATTTGAGAGCGAGTACATATGCTCGGCCTGCTCCACCGGAACCGTCTGGTCATCACTTCCATGGACCAGCAGCAGATTCCCCTTAATCAACCTGATATTATTTACCGGGGCAATATCATCGAATCTGGCACCGATACGGAATTCCATGTAGCGGAAGGCCAGCCAGGCAAACGGAAAACGGGGAATCTTCCGGCGCCTGAATTCCACCAGCATTACTTCCTCCGGGTGGGAGAAGGCACCGACAATGACCATAGCTTTGATACGCTTATCCAATGAAGCGGCATAGATGGCACCGGCACCACCGATTGATAATCCGAGCACACCAATCTTTCCGGTAGTGATTTCTCCACTTTCAGTAAGGTAATCAATAGCCGAAATAATATCTTCCGCAAATTTGGGCATGGCACCGAATCCATCGCTATCGCTGTTGCCATGGTGCCGGGCATCAAAGGCCAGCAGATTAAAGCCCTGTCCATGCATATTTCTGATATAGGGCAGCATCCGGCCCACATTCCGGGACCAGCCATGAACCAGGATTATGGTCGGTAATTCCCTCCAGTTGTCCCACTTCTCAGGAATCCACCAGCCGTATAATGAACAATCGTTTTTGGTCGGGAAGCGGATTTCATCAAAATCAATCCCGTAATCGGCTGGTGTTTTATCATGGACAGTTTGTGGTGTATCATAGATATGTGATATAAATATCATCAACAATACTATTACACCGGCGCCAACGCCAATCCATATACCAAGCATTATAATTTCCCCGCAGAAATTTTAACAAATTTGTTTTTCAATGAACTAAAATTTAACCCGGATCGGAAAAGCAGAAAATCAAAAAACAATTGATTTTACACTTACACCTCCGAAACAACCATACCCGTTGGTGACTGTAATCACCAATTCATTATATGTATTCGGTTTAATCGACATCTGGTTGGTCAGATAGGACGCCAGATTCTCTTCATAGCCGTATATCCTCACCATTTGGAGAGATCCATTCAACTCAGCCAGAGGAATCACCGCCACCTGCCGTGACCGGTTGCTCACTATCCGCCGTGAGGTATAATGGTCTTCGGAATACACATAAACGTCATACATGACAATGTTTTCATCGGCAGGTGCTATTATTTTGATTTCCCCCTTGGCAATGCTGATTGAATCCCTGGTAACCGCCGGTGGAAATGGAAAGATTGTTTGGGCTTTCAGATCAGGTAAACCGGGATGCTCAACCAACAGGTCATAGCGCTGGCCGGCTACTGGAATGAAATCATCGTTTAAATATACTGGTCCATAGGGACTAGCTTCGGAAAAGTTAAAATTCCAAACATTAGTATCGCAGGTGACCGTAACCAGGGCCGTATCAAGCCAGGAATCAGACTGATCCTCGTAGGCTTCTTCGATCTCGTAGGCCCGATCAACCGCGATGTATGAATAGTGTGAACTGGTGTCATCCCGCAACACACCAAACACATTCAAACCAGGGCGAAAGGGAGTCTCGATGATTGTGGTTGGCATCGGTCCGGGATCGGTCGGCAGATCACATCCACAGAATAATATGATTATCAGGATCAACTGTACTTTTTTCATGGTATCCTCATCAAAACTTTATGCTGTAGCCAACGCTGACAGTTGGGAAATAATACAATCCATAGCCATAATACCCATACTCAGGAATAAAAATATACATGTAAGGATTGCGTCGTAGAAAGAGCAGGTTCTGAATTGACATTGTGAAATAGACCTCATCAGAGCCGATATATTCAGCCAGGTAAAATCCAAATCCGGAGCGCAATTTCTTCTTCCAGCCCATGTCCCAGACCATCCTGGTTGGATAGCGCACATTATTTTTAACCGGCGTATAGGGCATCCCAAAAATCCCATAACTGTTTTCGACCGGATCATAGGAATAACAATTCACATAGCCACTTTCCCAGGTACGGGGATAACCGGAAGATATGGTTAAAGTACTGCTGGTGGTTATTTCACTGGTCATTTTATAGAGTACCACAGCCTTCAGATTATGAGGTTGATCACCGTCATAAATATAGGCCTTGCCATTCTGGATCGAAGGGTAGCTGCGGCTGGAATGTGACCAGGAATAGCTGGCCCAGCCGGAGAATCGTTTCCAATCTCCCCGCAGCACCAGTTCCAGACCGTAGGCTTCACCTGTTCCCTTTTCAAGATTGGCATTATAGGCCAGAATCGAACTTGATGAAGTATTATAATCGAACCGGTACTGGGTCTCAAGATCCTTGTAATAAGCAGAAATTGAATACCTGAGACGTTGCGATAGCTGTCCTTCCAGACTCAGAATATGGTGGATCGAGACCAATGGTTTGACATCATGCAGCGGATAGTAGTAATCCAGGTACTGACTGATTTCGAAATCCTGGGTATTCATTGTAGTAATGAATTGATAGTATCTGCCCCAGGCTGCTTTCAGGGTGGAATTGCCAATCAGCAAGGCCAGTGAAACCCGTGGTTCATCCCACCAGCGGTCCGAACCGGTAAAACGGCTGAATCTATATCCAGCCTTCAGCAGCAGTGAACCAACTGAAATCTTATCCTGGAAGAAAACACTCGCCAGATTGGCATTCCGATCAGTTACCGAAAGTTCATTGGTATACAGGCCGGCATCATTATAGAAATTATAGCTGGTCTGGACCAGACCCAGTTTGATAGTCTGCCTTAAAGGAGCAAAATAGGTAAGATTACCTTTAACAGTTAAATCGGAGATGCGGTTGATAATCCGTGTATTATATTTCATTTCAACCGGAACACCAGTGGCGGTATCAGTGAAACTGAAGCTGAAGAAGTTGGTGTTGTTGACTGCAAAGCGCGAGAAATAGATATGGCTTTCGCCGATCAGACTGGGAGTAATGATAGTACGGGTCTGCAGGCCGGCGGCTGAATTGATGGCATCAGATAAAAAACCAAAGCTGTAATCTTTCATATATTGTTGTGGAAAATATATACTGAAGCGGTTGAAGTCATAGTCCATGTAGTCGCGGGCGAAAAAAGCGGAAAAACGCAGTTTGGTACTTTTAACCTCAGTCTGCCAGGAACCATTGAAATCGGCCAGGTAATTTGGCATGTTCATCAAAATCCGGTTAACCATCGAGTGCATGAAACGCCCGGAAAGCATCGCCGTCCCGTTTAAAAATGCCGGAAACTCGACGGCACCATTAAAACCGGAAATCGATGGTTTGAATTCCCCTTTCACCTCATCCTTATGGCCTTCACGGGTTGAGATATACAGAATTGATGAATTCCGCCCACCGAACTCGGCATCAAAACCACCTACCAGCATCTCAATGTTCTTGATGGCATAGGGATTGAATATGGCCTGCATGCTGAGCATGTGCTGGGGATTATAGATCGTCATTCCGTCCAGCATAACCAGGTTTTCCCCCGGATCCGATCCGCGAACATAATACAGCGGTGATATGGGATCGGAAGTCGTTACACTGGGAGATTGCTGAACCAGTTTGAATACGTCGCGCCCCAGGCTTGGTACTTCCCGCAACACCACAGGGTCCACCTCAAAACTGGAAATATCCATATCGCGTTTGACAATTTCGCCACGTTTACCAGTCACTGTAATCGATTCCATTTCAACCGTCTTTTGCGCCAGCGATACCGTACCAAGAAATTCACCATCGGCATCAACAGTTACCGGCATGGACAATTCTTCGAAAGCAATATGGGAAAATCGCAGATTGCATGTGCCAGTCGGGATGTCACTTATCAGGAAGAAGCCGTTGCGATCGCTGGCGGCTCCCAAGGCTGTGCCTTCCACCATCACATTTACACCGATCAGTGTCTCGCCGGTTGCCAGATCGGCTACATAACCGGATATATTTCCCGCTTCCGCATAGTACAACAGAATCAGCAACAGCAGTGCTATCTTTTTCATGGCAGATTAATCCCGACTGACATCAACAAACCACCTTCAACCCGGTCAACCAGATCGGGCAGGACATTAAGCTGGGTATATAGACCAAGAGCGCCGTGGAATCCCTGCAAGTAACGTGGTCGGTATTCAATACTGGCCAGGATTCCTGCATTGATCATGAAAATATTCTTCCAATGGATGGTGTCAAAATATTCAGCGCGATAGCTGTTAAAACCTAACCTTCCTGTAAATCCCGTCCTCAAAACAATACTGTCATTTTTCCGCCAGAACCACTGTTGATCGAACCCACCGATACTGGCCGATTCCATTTTTTTAGAACGACGGTAATAGATTTCCTTGATTCCGAAACTCCATTTTTTTCGTTCATCTTTAGGAAACCGCAGTGTCAACCGGCCATCAATTATAAACCCATCTTCCAAAATAATATAATCGACCCAGGGATTAAGTTCACGTCGATATCGATTCCTTGATTTATTCTGGTCCGGAACGGATTGTCCTAATTCATCCACCTGAGCTGTGAGAAATTCTACCATCAACCTGCTGTAGATTTCTTCCAGGGGCTGTTTCTTTTTCTTCCGGGCAGTGAAATCCCATTGCCAGTCCCTGATAGTTTCACCGTTCGGGCTAACCAGGCGTGTATAGCCGTTCAATTTATTTCCCTTATTGATAAAGCCACCGTGATCAAACCAGAACGTGAGATCATCGATATATAACCTGTACTGGTTTGATATTATTGAATCGCCGAGAAACCAGTTCACTGTTACTGCCAGGGAATGATTTAACAGGTAAAATTGATCGACGGGAATATAGTGCCATTTCTTCTTAGTACTTACCGCCAATAATCTCCCGTCAATCCCGCGGTTATCGACAACGAATCCCTGATGGTCGGATATAATCAGACTGTCACCAGGGATAATTACCATCACCGTATCAGAGATAAAATCAGGGATTTCAAGCTTTCCCGCACTCAGACTGCCGATCATGATTGTAATTGATAAAATTATAAAAGTACTTTTCATCGATTTCTCAAATTAACCAGTTTCTCCAGCTGATCAAGATAATCCATAAAGGCCTGATGACCGGTTTCAGTGATAGATACAGTAGTTAGTGGCTTTTTTCCGGAAAATGTCTTTTCAAGACTCACAAAACCGGCTTGCTCAAGTTTGGAAAGATGGGTACTGAGATTGCCGTCGGTTATTTCGACACTTTCCTTAAGGTAATTAAAACTGGCATCATCAACGGTTATCAGGACAGATAGAATCGCCAAGCGCTTGGGGGCATGAATCAAAGGGTTGAGCCTGGGAATATTCGGCTGATTCATTTAAACATTCCGCTGCCGGTATTTCCTGTTCAGAATCAGACCCGGCAGCACCCAGCCCAACAGGATAACCAGAATCATTATTACAGCACTGGTAAAACCTGAGGTAAAGATCATTGCCAGAGCCCCAAACCACCAAACCAGACTGCTGAGTTTGAGAAACACGGTTTCCAGAACAATCCCGGATAAATAAACAGCAATCCCCAGGACAACGGCAACCATGACCGGAATATTCTCCCCTGCAATGATATTCAGGTTCGGGAAAAGAAATGTGATTGCTAAAGCCACAAAACCACAGACAAACCAAACATTATAAAACAGGGTTTTAGAGTAAGATTTAACCGTTGCCCTTTTCCCCTCTTTGGCGAGTACCAGGTATCCAATTACACCTCCGCCAACTGCCATGAAGATGATTATCGGGAGAGTGTATTGATGCAGATTGAACAACTCCAGAAGTGCAATTACCAGAGTAAGGATGGCACAGAAGATTCCCAATGCAATAAATAATACTCCCGACTCAGCCGTATCACGACGGGTTTTATCAATCATGGCTTTAATTACTGCAATATTGTCCCGGGTTTCAATTTGATTCATACTATCCTCAACTAATACTCAAAGTACTTTGCGCTTCAAAGTATATTACAACTATTCACCCGACTGGTTCAACTGGTTTTTTAATTATCCGTCTTCGCAGAAGACCACGGGCAAGTCCATGGATGAATGCGTAAAAAATTACAGATCAATTGCTTCGGCCTGATGTTCACCCCAAGAATCAGGCGGATAACCGCGGCGTAGTCACGCCTTGGCGCACCGAAGACTGGTAATTAAATGGGACCACGCCTGCGTACCGAAAGCAGCTATGTCGTGGATGTACGGATTTACCCGTGGAGCCCCATTAACCTGGTACCTGAGTTTCGGTAGGGATTGTTTTAATAGCCCGCAGCAGGTCGCGGCGGCTGATCTGGCCGACCAGTTTGTCATCATCCAGTACCGGAAACCGGCGGTAATTGCAATCCAGAAATTTCTGAGCAACAGAATGGACACTGTCATTCTGGTCTACTGTGGCTACATTGGTGGACATCAAATCGGAAACCAGGGCGCCCATATCGGTATAGTAGGATGATTCGATGGTGGTGTGCAGACAATCCTTCTCTGAGATTATACCAATCAATTTCCCGTCATTGTCCACAACCGGGCCACCGGAAATGCTATTCATGATCAGCTGGTCGATTACTTCAAATACATTCTGGTTCGGGTGAAAGGTTGTGATTTTCTTGGCCATAAAATGTTTGACCGCTAATGGTTTATCCATTATTCCTCCATGGTTTGTCACTTCCCCCGGGGACTAATTTCAGCTTTAATATTAATTTATAGGAATTAAGTTCCCAAACCAAGACAATTACTAGAAGTCCCATTCCGGTTTGGGGATTGGTAGACGCAGCAGCTGGTCCAATTCATGCAATAATTTTGCAGGTCCGGCCAGGTCATCGGTAGTAGCCAATCCGGTGGCTGGTCGCACGCCCATCCAAAGACGGGTAAACGCCCCGACCGATGCAGTCAGAGTCGGCAATGCTGAATCATTCCCTTTTTCCGCTCCGGAATCCGGGCCAAGATTCACAATATAATCACCACTTGTCCCCTGCCATTCCGTATTCGGATCGAGAAAGTCGACAATCGGATCGCTTAATTTCAAATTGAAACTCAGGTCACCGAAAGGCAGATGGGTTTTCTCCATGCAGGCTGGTAGATCATTGATCCGGATCTGATAATAGGACGTAGCCCGGCTGCGGTTCTCATATTTGGAACGAGCAGTCATCTGACGCAGTTTGAAGGGCTGTTTAATCAGATCCTGGAATTGAATCCCGGCCGGCTCACGCATCTCCACCATCCGAACCTGGTCGCCCAGGCTTTTCAGCAGTGCCATTAGTTCCAGGTATTGTTCATTCTCCCGGAAGGCATAGATCGGAATTTTATATGGTCCCAACTCGCCACTTCCCTCACACCAGAAAAAATGGGTCAATTCACCGTTCGGCCCGTCAAAGTACCCTAAACCAAAACCATCCTTGATCCAGTGCAGCTCGGCCTCGATGGATGCAATTTCAGTAATATTGATGTTGCCATGCCCGCGGCGGCGGTTGATCATGGCCTGTTGAATCTGCTGGTAATCATCGGCAGTCAGGCGCTGTGGAGGACGAAGGCTCCGGTTGATTTTCAATAATGATGGATCAAAGCTGAACCAATTCTCATAAGGGCCCGAACCAAACCCGAGCCGATTATAAAATCCCTGTTCAAAAATACCCAGCCCGGCAACCAGCTCGCCGTTTATGGCACCGTTGGCGACTGCCTGGGCTGTTAATTTACCAGCCAATCCCTGTTTACGAGCGATCCGGCTGGTGACGACGCCAGTCACAGCAGTAAAGGGCAAATTCTCTTCCAGGTATTTGATCTGCCCCGGCATCGTTCCGGCAAAACATTCAGCCTGGCCGGCAATTTTGGTAATCAGTGCCCTTTGGCCGTTAAAATATATTTTGGCCCCTTTTTCAGCATCCTTGCCATCCACCCAACCGACTTCCTTGAAAATACGCATGACCGCTTTTTCATCGACTTTCGGATCATAGGTTACAATTTGCATATCTTTTTCCATTGAAAACTCCTATTCGACCGGAAAATTAAAATATGTATCAGGGAAAGGTTCATCCTTGTAATTAAAATGCCACCATTCCTTGGCGTAATTCTTGAAACCATATTTTTCCATTATGGATTTTAAAAGCAGACGGTTAGCCCGCTGCTGTTCAGTCAGATCGGGATTGGCGGTATGTGATATTTCATGAAAACAATCAAACCCGGAGCCCATGTCGATACTGTTATCGCGTTCACCAGCTGTCGATCCTTGGGAACAGTCACATTGGGCAGCAATGTCAAAAACAGGCTGCTGAGCGGGTGGTAGAGCAATGATTGTCAAATCAACCGCACTACCCCGGGTATGGGAAGAACGGGTGGCGATGTACACTTCTTCCAGCAGGACCGGTTTCTCCAGGGTAGGGTAAAATTCCCGTTTGGTCAGCGTATCCCCGAAATCGGCCGCCCAGCGCACAAAATGATCCACTGCCTGCTGAGGCCGGTACGCATCGTACAGTTTCAAGCCAAAACCAAAGCTCTTCAGCTCGGTCTGCACCTCAACCAGGGCTAGGGCTGCCTTTTCGGTAACTATTCCAACGGGTGCATTATAGCCATCAACACGTACACCCAAAAAATTATTATTTGAACAGTATCTGATATCAAGCTCAATATCGGGAATTATATCAGTGATATAAACAAATCCATCCGGTAGCTCCCCGGCTGACAGCGGATTCATGATTACAATTAAGCAAATCAATCTTATAATTTTGATCATCTTGTTCCCCGTTCCAATTGTTTTATCGCCGCCGTGAAAGCGGTTACTTTAGCCTGGTCCAATTTATCACCGGTACGAACACCGCTGCAAACATCCACGCCTGCCGGACGAACAGTTTTTATGGCCTCCCCAACATTGGCAGGATTCAATCCTCCTGCCAGATAAACAGGCACATCCACTGATGCGCATATTTCCCTGCTGATAGCCCAATTATGGGTGCGCCCCGTGCCACCTAACTGTTTCACTGCCAATTCAGGATTCCCGGAATCCAATAGCAATCCGTCAACATGGGGCGCTATCCGTTGCGCTACAACAGCGGTGCTTGAATCAGACACGTGCAATACCTGGACGATCTTCACCCCTGGCAAATTCTGTTTTATTTCAGCGTGGGTCCCTGATGCAAGGTCATCACAAATCTGGATCGTAGTCGTTCGGCAACGGTTATGCTGATCGATAATATCGCCAGCCGAGGTCAAGCTGGTCAGCAGAAATATTTCAATCTCAGGTGGAACCACAGCGGCAATTTCAGCAATTGTTTTTTCATCGATTACGCCCGGCCCGCTAGGCATGGCGGAGACCAGTCCAACCGCAGTTGCGCCGGCTTCGATTGCCAGTTCAGCTTCGGTGGATGATTGAATACAGCAAACCTTGATTTTAATTCCCATTTTTGTCTGGCACTCGTTTTAAACTGCCCTGAAAGTATAATTAAAAATCAATCGGCTCAAGAAGAGCCTTTCCTGAATGGAGACTTGGATTATTCTTACGGTTTTATCATTTTCAGGTATTCAGTATGCCCGCAGCGAGGACAAACCGGCAGAGCTTGTTTCTCAGCAGTAATTTCGATTTTCTCTCTGCATTTCATACAAAAATATTTTCCCGGCCCCGGTTTTTCACCTGCTGACTGCACGGTCATTCCTGACAATATCTATTTCTAAGGTCATTCTTTATTTCTTCGAATGAAGTATACAGTTCAGTAGCACAGGCCAGGATCCAGCCGCTGATCTCCACAAATTCCAGCTCAGTTACCAAATAGACCGGCTTCCCCGAATGATAGGCCATCGTAACCTCGCCCTGGGTTCCACCACCCCGCATGGCAGCTGCATTCCAGTAGCAGATCAGATAATCACATTCCTCCTGCACGGCGGTAATATCATGTTGCACAAACTGTTTGACTAAAGCCCGGTAGCGTGGCAAATCGGTCTTTTTCCAAAGGCGGTAATCAGCTGCAGCCGTACTGTTGACAAACTGCTCGGTCTCGATCACGGGATTGAAGGCCGTGTGTCCCAATTCGGATTTAAGCCAATTCTCCATATCAGTACGCCAGGAAGCACCCTCATCCGGATCGTACTCCATAGCACCGGATAGATAGGCTTTCATTGTTTTGATTTAATCTTAAACAGCAGGCTGTTCAGCCCAAACCAGGCCAGGGTGAT
>CAYPJE010000052.1:0-19817 GCA_964410945.1 uncultured bacterium | reverse complement strand
TTCAATCCGGTTACAACAATCAGCTATGAGCTTAGTGAAAGAATGCTGGTCAACCAGGTGATAACCGATTTACTGGGCCGGGAAGTATTGACGCTTGAAAATGGGGTGGTTGAACCAGGCCACCATATCATACAGTGGAACGGTACAAATAGTATTGGTCAACCTGTTTCAGCCGGTGTTTACCTGTACCGGTTACAGGCCGGTGCCTTTACCCAAACCAGGAAAATGATCCTGCTGAAATAAGGAGGATTTATCCATCGTAGGCTCTTGGACGCAGATGGATGGTGTTGATGAAATAAGTATCCTGGCTCTCTTTTTCTATTGATATGCTGCTTGATTGAATGTAATCATCCTTTAAATTCAATTTATTATTATGGCTATAAACCACAAAAATAACACCAAAGACTGGTTTTACCTGATCCCCAAAGTCGAACTGCATGTTCATATCGAAGGGGCGATTCCTCTTTCTACACTCTGGCAGCTGGTTCAGAAGTATGGGGGTGACAAAGAGGTTAAAAGTGAAGCCGAGTTGCGGGACAAATTCACATTTGTAGATTTCCCTCATTTCATCGATACCTGGGTTTGGAAGAATCAGTTCATCCGGGAGTATGATGATTTTACCCTGATCGCCGAAGCCTTTGCCCGTGAGCAACTCCGGCAGAATATTATTTATACGGAAGCCTTCTACTCCCCGCCAGACTTTGCCCGTCAGGGATTAAAAACTCAGGAAATCACTGCCGCTATTCGCCAGGGACTGGATCGTGTACCGGAGGTGGAAATTACTCTGGTAACTGACCTAGTGCGTGATTTTGGACCAGAGCAGGGAGGTCGGACGCTCAGGGAAGTGGCTGAGGTTCGCGATTTGGGCGTGATCGGGATCGGGATCGGCGGATCGGAGCAGGACTACCCACCGGAAGCATTTGAACAGGTCTATGAAGATGCACGGAAGCTGGGCTTCCACACTTCCGCCCACGCCGGTGAAGCGGCTGGGGCAGACAGTATCTGGAATGCGGTTAAGGTCCTGCAGGCCGACCGGATCGGCCATGGTACCCGGGCTTGTGAAGATCCACGGCTGGTGGCTTACCTGAAGGAACAGGCCATTCCTCTGGAAGTTTGTCCTACCTCCAATATATGTGCCGGGATCGTAGACTCTTATCAGGTCCATCCGGTTAAAGATTACTGGTCTGCCGGATTGAATATTTCCATCAATACTGACGATCCGGTCATGTTTGATATCAGCCTGTCGCAGGAATACCGTAAGCTGGCGCTGGAATTGGGTTTTACCCGGAATGATATTCGCGTCCTGATTATGCAGGCCATTGACTGTTCCTGGTTGTCGGCAAGTAAAAAAGCGGAATACCAGCGGATATTTCGCAATTCTCCCGAATGGCAAGAATAATCTGCAGGCAGCATTATCTACTGTATAAGATGTTTATTGATTGACTGATATCTGTAAATGAATTAGATTCCTGTATGGTTGTACCAACAACCACACAATAGTAGCAATGATTTTTCAGATTAGTGTTCTTGGGTAAAAAAATCAGTCACACGAATGTCAAATATCCTTTTCCTGGAAGGATTTTGATTTGTGTTTATCAAATGATTGGATAGTAAAAACAATCAATTATGTTTATAAGGATATCAGCTATGTTTAAAAACCGTAAACCAAAAAGTATTCTTCCGATAATACTGATCACATTGATCCTGCTGACAGGCTGTGGCAAGAAAGCAGATTCTCGTACTGAATTTAAAATTGTCTCATTGGCCCCGAACTGGACCCAGACGGCGGTGGAAATTGGTGCCAAGGACCAGCTGGTTGGAGTGACCCGCTTCTGTATTTATCCAGCGGAAATTCCAGAACTGGTCACTGCGGGGAAATTAGTTAGTATCGGTGGTTTTACCGATCTGTCAATGGAGCGTGTTGATTCACTGAAACCTGATCTGGTGTTAACAGCCACGGGAATGCAGCTGAAGTTCCATAAGATTCTGGATGAAAAAGGTATTCCCTATATCCACATGGAAGAAACGAGTCTTGGAGAAACTTTTGAAAAGATCATTGCCCTGGGAAAATTCATTGGCCGGGACCAGGAAGCTGATCGCCTGGTTACCTCCATCCAGGCTGAGTTGGCAGCCATGGAAAAGGAATTTGCCGGATATCCAACAGTGAAGGTCTATTACGAAATCAATTATGCCTACAAATGTGTTCCCGGAGCCGATTCCTATATTGTTGAGCTGATGCGGATGGTAGGTGCCGACCCGATCTATTCCGAGCGTCCTGGTATTGCACCAGGAGTTTCTTGGGGCGCTGTATTAGAAGCCAACCCGGAAGTGATCCTGATCCCCTGGTGGGAAACGGCCTGGCAGGAGGGGACCCATTTTTCTGGCCCTCAGCGGGGCTATGGCACCACCAGTATTTCTGAAATTGCCGGAAGGCGGGATGCGGCAACCATTTCTGCAGTTCAAACCGGTAAAGTTCGGTATATCAATTCTGCCAAAACAAAACAGGCCGGACCGATGATACCAGTAGCCGTGCGTCTCTTTGCGGAGGCAATCCATGCACCAGGCCGAATTGAGCGGCTGGAGATGGACTTTGTACCCCAATTCATGGAGGAACAGGATACGTTTGTTCCTGGTGAGAATTAAACCTGATAACGGTGGTTTGATAATATGGATGCAATAATAAATATGTATGATCAGGTGAAATCATGTCCGGGTCTGAGCGGGAAAATTATCCGCAAAGTACGTGATCTGTCAGTTGTTCCGGTTACTGATGAATTTAACATGGTGGTCGCCTGTGATTCTGACGGTGGCATCGGTCCCAAGAAACACGATTTTGTGGAAGTACCGGGAGAAGTTTTGGGACGTTTTGCAGTCCGGGTTCCCCTGATGGAGCTACTGTCAGCAGGTGCTATCCCCGTATTAGTGGTAGATACATTGACTGTTGAAATGGAACCCAGCGGCCGGGATATCATCGATGGCATTAGAACTGAATTAGCATTGGTTGGATTGGATCCTGACAAAGTATTGACCGGTAGTACCGAAGATAATGTCCCCACGGTACAGACTGGTGTTGGTATCGTTATTATTGGCTGTGTTACTGAGAATGATTTCAAACCAGGTAGTTCACAGGATGGTGATCTGGTTGTCTGTGTGGGAACGCCGAAGTCAGCCCCCGATGATGAAGTGGATCTTTCTGATCCTGAAATTGCCGATATACTCTGTGCACGCACCCTGGCCAAACTTGATTTTGTCCATGATATTTTACCTGTTGGTTCCAAAGGCATAATCCATGAACAGTCTGAACTGGCTGAAAGTGCCGGCCTGGTCATACAATCGCAACCAGACCAAGGCCTTGATATTTATAAATCTGGCGGTCCTTCAACCTGTGTTCTGGCTTCTTTGTCAGAGGAGAAACTGGATTTCCTGAAAGCCGCTGTCGGGCAACCGGTATATAGAGTTGGTCGGCTGACTGAAAAAGAGTGAAGAAGATGAAAGATATTTTGCATGATAGAATCTTTGGTTGTCTATTAGGTGTTGCCGCCGGTGATGCGCTGGGTATGCCAACCTCGTTGTTCCCACCGAAAAAAATCGAGGAAATCTACCCAGACGGGGTGAATGATTTTCTACCGGCTCCGCCAGGACATATGATCCATGATAATATGGTGGCTGGTGAAATCACTGATGATACTCAGCAAACCCTGCTCCTGGCAGACCTGTTTTTGGAGACGGGTGGATTTACTGCCCGTGGCGCTGCGGAGAAACTGATTGGCTGGGCTGAAAGCATTAATGCCTTTGAAGGATTATACCTGGGCCCAAGCTCACTGCGAGCGCTGAAATTGATCAAGGAAGGTGAAGATATATCCAAGACTGGAATGATCGGTGATACCAATGGTGCCAGTATGCGAATTTCTCCGGTTGGACTGGCTAATCCTGGTAATCTGGAGGCTGTGGTTGTGGATACGGCCGAGGTCTGCATGCCAACCCACAACACCAATATCGCCATTTCCGGGGCGGCTGGAGTAGCAGCATTTATTGCTGCCGCCATTGACGGTTCCGATCTGAATGATTGTATTGATTCCTATTTCTATGGTGTGCGAAAAGGTATGACTTGCGGCAATCTGTACACCGCTGCCTCAATCAGGCACAGAACCGAATGGGCTCTTGAATTGGTCAACTCAGGCAAACCGGAGAAAGAAATCTGGTCTGATTTATATAATTATATCGGCACCGGAGTAGCCACTACAGAGGCAGTTCCCACCGCCCTGGCTCTGGTTGTTATGTATGCCGGAGAGCCTTGGCCAGTAATAAAGGCAGCCGCCAACATGGGTGGTGACTGTGATACGATTGGGGCCATTGCAGGTAGTATGGCCGGTGCCTTATCCGGAGCGCAATCATTCCCAACGCATGTTATCAATACTATTGAGACTACCAATAATCTGGGCCTGGAAAAATATGCTGACAGATTTGTAGAAAAATTAACTGCTGTAACTGCTATTAAATAATTCCTGCTGGAGACAGAAAATGAAAAAACATATCTGCTTAGTTCTGGTATTTCTAATACCGTTGATCGTTATTGCACAGACTGATTCAACCGAGGTGGAGAAGTCGAATTCCACCCGCGTTATTTTAACCGAAGAGGATTTCATCAAGCACAACTGTGAGAATGTCGGGGAGGCCTTGAAGATTATCACCGGTGTCTATATAAACGCCGAAGGTGATGTTGCCCTCCGTGACGTTAGTTCTTCCAAGGTGGTGGTAGTGATGGACGGGCAGAAACTCAATGTTCCCGGGAGTGTGGGTGTGAAGGTGAGCACCATCTCTATCGAAAAGGTAGCCATGATCGAACTATTGCGCGGTGGACGCTCGGCCGAATATGGTGCCGATGCGGTGGGTGGTGTCATCCGGATCACAACCAAATCAAAGACCGACATGGATGATGATAGCCGGACCTGGACCCTGGGTCTGAGGGGATCATATGGTTCCTACAATCGTCAGATTTATACTCTAAATCATTCCAATACGATCAACACCATTGATTATATGCTTTCCTACCGCAAGGATTCCTGGGATGGTGATTACGAGTATTCAGATTATCCCTACGAGGACTATAAAAAACGATTCACACATGAGAATAATCATCAGGACAGTCATAGCATCTTTGCAAAAACAGGTACTTCGGTTGGTCAGGATGGAAAACTGCAGCTATCGGCATCACTCTACACCGCCGATAATGGTACTCCCGGCATGTCTTATCGCCCCACCAATGATGCCCGCCTGCGGTTTGATAATAGTTCCTTTAACCTGAATTATGATAAAAAGGAATTATTCAACGGTTTCTCGCTGACGGCCCAGACTTATTATATGAATGTTAGGACACGGTTTGATGATCCCACTGGCAGTATCGTAGTAATTGAAAGCGATCATAAGAATTATGCCCAGGGTGCTGATTTAAGTCAGGCGGGAATGCTGGGTGAAAAGACCAATTTATCATATGGCTATTCCTTCCGAAGTGATGAGATAAATTCAACCGACATCACCGATACAACCCGTTTGACGCATAGTGCTTTTTTAACGGCATCAACCAACGGTAAGCTGAATGGTTTATTAAACAATTGGGAGGCAGTACTGGCTTTGCGCTATGATGCGCCCTCGGATTTTGCTTCTGAATTGAGTCCGCGACTGAGTTTGTCAACGGGACATTCCGGTAAACTGAATGCTGGTGTAACAACTCATATTACCCGCTCCTACCGGGCACCTTCATTCAGCGATTTGTACTGGCCCCGGGATGCCTATGCCATTGGTAACCCTGATCTGAAATCCGAATACGGCCTGAACTACGACGTCGGCCTCAATCTCAGTTACCCTCATGATCTGGTCAATGTGTCCACTTCGGTCAATTATTTTAAAAACGATGTGACCGACCTGATTCTCTGGGCCCAGAATCACCCGGAAGGATTATGGACTCCCTCCAATCTCTCCGAGACATCCACCAGCGGTATTGAAACCTCGGTCAACCTCAGTGCTTTCGACGACAAAATAATGGCCAACGTAGAGTATACGTATATGGAAGCCCTGAACATGACCAAGGATGATCTGACGGTGTATAAAAAGTATATTATTTATCGTCCGAAAAACAAGCTTGATATAACCACCACACTGCGGCTGGCTAAACTGGAGGCCAACCTGATTTATCACTGGGTCGGTCTGCGGTATACCAAGCCGGCTAACACAACATATTTGCCGGCCTATAAATTGATTGATGCTAATGTGACCTATAATTATAATCTTGCTGGTCTGTCCGGCAACCTGACGGTGGAACTAACCAACCTGACGGACGAAGATTTCTGGCGGACTGAAGGAACTGCTGAACCAGGACAAATGGTTAAAATATCAATGGGTGTAAACATATAGGCAATATGAGCAGGAAGGCGTGAATAGTCCAACCAAATATCTGATTACCGTGCTGGGCCTGTGCATCTGTGTTGCAACATCCGAACCGGAGGAATCTGGTAAACTGGTGGGAAGGATTATTGACGAGGAAACCGGTCACCCGTTATTAGCGGCCTGCGTAATGCTGAAAGACACCTATTACGGAGCGGAAACCGACCAGGACGGTTATTACTGGATTCCCAATATACCACCCGGGTTTTACCACGTGATCGCTAATCGCATTGGTTACTCGGATGTTGAAGACCTTACGGTGGAAATTACTGCTGGTGGAACCAGTGAGCTAGATATCTCAATGGTTAGCGATCCGGTCTTTGCCAGGGAAGAGGTGACCGTAACGGCTACCCGTGGCAGTGACCTGGTCAGTGAGGTTCCCGCATCGGTGGCGGTAATCGGTGCTGAAACGATCGCCCTGCAGAAACCGCAGAACTTGGCCGAAGTGCTGCAGAATGTTCAGGGAATCAATATAAAGGATTATGGCGGTATTGGGGGAATTAAATCAGTCTCGCTGCGTGGCAGCAGCTCCAGCCAGGTCCTGGTCCTGGTTGATGGTCAGCGGGTAAATGATACTGCCTCCGGGGATGTTGATTTCAGTCGTATATCGGTGGAAGGTGTGGAAAAAATCGAAGTGGTCCGTGGTGGTGCTTCAGCTCTCTATGGTGCCAATGCCATCGGTGGTGTAATTAATATTATTACCCGGAAGGAGAAAACACGGAATGCAGTTCGAGGATCAATGAATCTGATGGCGGGCTCATTTTCTTCGGGATCGGCGAAATCTGATCTTAAGTATTCCGGTGAACGATTTGCCACATCATTGTCCTGTAAAGCTCTGTATACCGCCGGTGATTTCAAGTATCAGCATCCCAACGAAAACCGGTTGATCAGAAAAGAAAACAATGATTTCACGGCCTATGACGTTTTCACCAATTTCCAGTATACTATTGGTGAACTGCCACAGGAACATGTTTTTGATATTTCCTATAATTTTTACGTAAATGACAAGGGCAGCCCCGGATCAACCACTCAGCCATATGCCACGGCCCGCACCACCAATGCCAATAATCGTGTAAATCTGAATCTGCAGGGGAAAATCAACCTATTCAATAACTATAAGCTTCAGGGCTTCTGGAATCAGGTTGAGAATACCTATTTTAATGAAGAACTGGTGGCGGCGGCCGACGATACCCATAAAACTGCCGCCAGTGGACTGGAAGTTCAGTTTACCAGTACACTGAAAGCAAACCAGACCCTGACATATGGTAGCGGGGTACGACAGAATAGAAGTGGCGGTGAAGGTTCTACGGATGCCCTTAATGAAAGAAATGAACGTTTCGTATTCATCCAGGATGAACTGGTCTATCAGGCCAGCCATGATAAACTGATTAGTTCGATTTCACTGTTGCCGGCTATCCGTCTTGACAGCTACTCTGACTTTGGAGATCATCTTTCCAAGAAACTGGGTGCCGTAGTAAATCTTGGATCAGCCTGGCGGACTTCATTTAAAGCCAATTGGAGTTATAATTATAAAGCACCCAGTTTCAATGACCTGTACTGGCCTGAAGATGCTTTTACGGTTGGGAATCCCGACCTGAAAGCCGAGCATGGTACCGATTGGGATATCGGTGTACGGATGCGCTATCCGGTTCTGAATGGAGTTGCCCTCGACATCAATTATTTCCGGATGCAGCTTACTGACCTGATTGTATGGCAGCAGGGTGGTACTGGTGGGAAATGGACCCCGGAAAATGTCAGTCGGGCAAAAATACAGGGGATCGAGGCTGCCTTGAAGCTGAAACCAATCCCGCGCTGGCTGGACTATTCTGTCAGTTATACTTACCTGGATGCGCGCAATGATGATAAGGATGATCGTGTACTGTATCGGAAATATCTGGTATACCGCCCGCGGCATACGGTCAACGCTAATTTATCCGGTAATTGGAGGCATTTCACCGGCAGCCTGAACTGGCAGTATGTCAGCTACCGGTATGTTTCTCAATCCAATACTATCTGGCTCGATCCTTATCAGGTTACTGATTTGACCGTGGGCTGGAAACATAGAATAAAGGATTGTGATCTGGATCTTTCATTCCAGGTCAAAAACATTTTCGACGAATTATATGAATTTGTTCAATATCAGCCGATCCCGGGTCGTGAATTTCGATTCAACCTGGGGATTGGCTGTAATCTTAATCGATAATAGGAAGGAATTAACTAGGAGGATGTATGCATAAATCAATTAGTTGGATACTGGTTCTGTCAATGGCAATTTTTTGCTTCTTTGCCTGCGAAGATGATCCCGATGACCAGGAAACACCTGAAGCTGCCCTGGCGCTGTATGTAATGAATGCGATTGGTGTCAGTCTTTCCCAGGTTGACCTGGAAACCGATGTAGTCACAAATGATGTAGCCACCCTGGGACAATGGCCAAATCAGGTTGTTTACCATGAAGGCAAGGTGTATGTGGTGAATTCAGGGACAAATAATATTATGATTTTTGACCCGGATAATAATTTCGCTGCTGAAACACCAATTGATCTTGGAACCGGTAATAATCCAATGAACATGGTCTTCTATGACGATAATACGGCCTATGTCTCATGCTCAATGTCAAACAAGGTCTTGAAAGTGAATCTGAGTAATAAGACGGTGGCGGCGGAAATCGATGCTGGCGTTGGAACGACCGGTATCTGTGAGGTTGATGGTTTAATCTATGCCACCAATACGGCCTACGATGGGTCTACCTACAGCTATGGACAGGGTACGGTAACCGTAATTAACGGGGCCACCGGTGCCGTTGTTACCACCGTTGACGTGTTCACCAATCCCCAGGCTGCTGCTGTTGATCCTGATGGTTTAGTACACGTAGTCTGTTCCGGTGACTGGTGGTCGGTCTTTGGTAAAGTTGCCGTAATTGATCCGGCTACGAACACAGTAGTAGATTCAGTAATTACTGGTGGTTCACCGGGCAGTATTGCCATTTCTGAATCAGATGGTATGGCCTACCTGGCTGTCTGGGGATCGGGTCTGCTGACCTATAACTGGGAAACCATGACCCTGGTTAATGGGGCCGACGATTATTTCCATGGTGCCGGTGGTTCTGGTGTGGCTGTAGATAACGAAGGCTATGTGTTTATCTCGGTTTGGGATGATAATCAGGTAGTTAAACTCGATGCCACTGAAACCGTGCTGGCTACCTATAATGTAGGTGACAGCCCCTCAGCATTGGCGCTGCGGATCGAATAATACCCTGTCACACTGGGTATAACCGGTTATAATTGCTGCTTCAGTTAGCAGGGGAACCAGGCCAGGTTCCCCTGCTGCGGGGCAGTGCGCTTGAGACCATTAATTTGGAAGGTTTTCATGGATAATTCATATCAGGTGGAAGATATAGGTCTGGCCGGTTCGGGGCATGAGAAGATCATCTGGGCCGGACGTTGGATGGGTGTTTTAAACAGGCTCAAAGAACGATTTATTAAAGATGGTGTTTTTCAGGGGAAACGTGTTTCGATCTGCATTCACCTGGAGGCAAAAACCGCTTATCTGGCTGAAGTGGTTCAGCAATTGGGAGCCGAGGTCTGGATTACCAGTAGTAATCCGACATCGGCCAAGGATGATGTCTGTGCCGCCCTGGCTGAGAAAGGCATTCATGTCTATGCCCGCCATGATGCCTCTCCGGAAGAATACGATTCCTACCTGGCTGCAATAACCAAATGCAAACCGCACGTAATTGTAGATGACGGGGGCGATGTCTGTGATTACCTGTGCAAACATCCTGATCATTCTGCGGAGCTGATGGGTATCTGTGAAGAAACGACTACCGGTGTGAACCGCTTGCGGATCAAACAGGAACAGGGTAAACTGCCCTTCCCGGCCCTGGCTATCAATGATGCCCAGTCCAAATACCTGTTTGATAACCGTCATGGGACCGGCCAGTCAACCTGGTCATCCATAATGAACCTGACCAATGTAAATGTGGTGGGTAAAACCGTGGTGGTGATTGGATATGGATGGGTCGGCCGCGGTGTTGCCCAACGTGCAGCTGGATTGGGAGCTGAGATTATTGTGACAGAGATCGATCCCTGGAAAGCCTGGGAAGCACGGATGGAAGGTTTTAAGGTAATGCCCATAATGGCAGCCGCCCCGCTGGGTGATTATTTTATTACCTGTACCGGCGAAGAACTTGTGGTCCGCCAGGAGCATTTCGAGTTGATGAAGGACGGTGCCTTTCTGGCCAACGCCGGTCACTTCGGTTATGAATTGGATATACCAGCACTGGAAAAAATGGCAAAGACCAGGTGTCGTCGACGCTTTAAGGTTGATGAATTCAAACTATCGTCGGGTAACCGGCTATATCTGCTGGCTGATGGTGATATAATCAATATTGCCGGCGGTCTGGGCCATCCGGTGGAAATTATGGATATGTCCTTTTCTCTTCAGTTGGCTACAATGCACTATGTTTTGAGCACGCCCGGTTTGTCGAATGGCGTTCACGAGGTTCCCCGGAGAATCGATGAACTGGTGGTAAGGGAAAAAATGGTTGTAGAGGGATTCAGTATCGATGAAGAGTCCCGGGGAGTTCGTTAAATATGCAGTATTTGATAAATCTGGTCGGTATTTTTATGTTAATGGTGATTGCGTGGTGCTTTTCGGCCAACCGTAGGATTATTAACTGGAAGGTTGTTGGTTGGGGATTAGGGCTGCAGGTGGTTTTTGCTCTTTTTGTTTTTGTGATTCCAATTGGTTCACGCTTCTTTCTGCTGATCAACGACCTTGTGCTGGCCGTATTGGATAGTGCCTTTGCCGGTACATATTTTGTGTTTGGTCCCCTGGCAGTGGGGCCTGGAACAACCGGTCCCGGCGGAGAACAATCCCTGGGCTTTATCCTTATAACCCAGGCATTGCCAACAATTGTGTTCTTTGCTGCCCTGATGGGTGTTCTCTACTACCTGGGAGTAATGAACTGGATTATACAGGGATTCTCCTGGTTGTTTAATCGTTTGATGAAAATCAGCGGGGCGGAATCATTAAGTGCTTCAGCCAATATTTTTGTTGGGATTGAATCATCTTTGGTGATCCGACCCCATCTGAGCAAGATGACTAAGTCAGAACTGACTACAATTCTTACTGCCGGGATGGCAACCGTGGCTTCTTCCATGCTGGCAGTATATGTTTTTATGTTGCGCGATCAGTTTCCTACCATTGCTGCCCACCTGGTGTCTGCCTCAATCATGAATGCCCCGGCGGCAATTATCATGTCAAAATTGATCTACCCAGAGACAGAAACACCGGAAACTTTGGGTTTGAATATCAAGCCATCCTACAATAAGGAAGCGAATATTTTCACCGCAGTGATTTCCAACGCTACCGAAGGTGCAAAACTGATAGTAGGCATTGTAACCCTGTTATTGGCTTTTCTGGGTTTAGTGGCTTTGATTGATAAAATCCTGATCCTGATTGGAATACCGATCAACACCCTGATTGGTGTGGAAATCGACTGGACTTTGAAAGGTTTGCTGGGATATCTGTTTTATCCAATAACATTGCTATTGGGTATTCCGGCTCATGATGCCATAGAAGTAAGTAAAATTATTGGCAGCCGGGCCATTATTACCGAAGTGGCCGCCTTCCAGAACCTGGCCACCCTGTTGCAGAGTGAGGTAGTACTGGAACCGCGTACAGTGGTTATTACCACCTATGCCCTGACTGGTTTTGCCCATGTGGCATCGCTGGCGATTTTTGTCGGTGGAATATCCGCCCTGGTCCCGGAACGCATCAAAGATTTATCACGGTTGGGCTTTCGTGCTCTGCTGGCGGCTACCCTGGCCACCTTGCTTACGGCGGCTATGGCCGGACTCTTTTATAACCCCGGTTCAGTATTGCTGAACCTGTAATGTGAGGTTGTTATGAGTGATTCTTCCATCGGATTGGTTTTACTGGCGGGATTATCCGGAATTTGCCTGTCATTAATTGGTATCAGTTTCCGGATCGGTCAAAACCGCGGTGTTATTCCCCTGCATATATCCATGTGTATGGGTATTGCCGGCGCCCTGTTCTTTGGGGTCCAGGTGAATTGGAGCGATTTCGGGGAACTGCCGACTTTTGTCTGGATTCTGGCACTGCTGACAACCGCTGGTCAGATCGGAGCCATGCATCTGGTCAGGATTTGCCTCACAAAAGGTCCTTTATCTCCTTTGTGGTCAGCCATGAATCTGACTTTTTTACCAGTAATCATCTATTCGGCACTAGTCTTTTCCGAAGGTATCAGCCTGACTGGCTATGCCGCCCTGCTGGCTGCTGTGATCTGTGTAGTCTTTGCTTCGCAGACCGGCAGTACCACGCCCGAAACTGCCGATGACCGCCAGCGCAGTCTGCGGATTAAAATGGTTTATGGCGGCCTGCTTCTGCTGGTATTGATTGGTAACAGCCTGGTTTTTGTTGTGCTGAAAGATCTGGGTACTCGGACAATCGGTGATGGTAGTCAGGCCACCTTCCTGATGAAATATTTACCCCCCATCTATTTCCTGATGTACAGCAGTCTGGCTGTTTTTTCCGGGTTTACTGCCTGGATCCAAAAAGCTGTTCCCCAGCGCTATTCCGACCTGGCCTGGTTAGGAATCATGGCTGCTGGCGGTTCAATATCGGGTTTGTTGCTGATCAAGATATGCATGCCACTCCCGGCCGGTTTGCTGTTTACCATCAATGGTATGATAACCATTCTGGGTGGTGTGATAGCATCGGTAGTTTTCTTTGGTGAATCCATGAAACCCAGTTGGTGGGGAACGGTAGGGTTCGGACTCCTTGCAGTTCTGCTGGCAAATCTTTAGTAATCAGACTTAACAGTCATTAATGAAGTTACATCAACTGATAATTAAACTGCTATTCCCAGTACTGGTTGGTACAATTTACCTTATGGGCCTATGGAGTTGTTCGCCAGAACCACAGCCGCTTAAAATTGCCATAATGGGAGATCAGACAGGCAGCTATGATCTTGATTCAAGCTATGCCATAATGGCCCAGGCCGCCCATCAGATGCAGCGTCATTCTCCCGATCTGCTGGTGCACGTAGGCGATATTACTGAGAGTCAAGTGGCTGACCCAGATGAATATCAACGGGATTTTGAGCGTGCCAGAAGTATTATGGCTTCGGTTGGTATCCCCTGGTATTTAACCGCCGGGGATCATGATGTGAATCCGGCTGGTTTTATGCCGGGATCGAATGATCGATCAAACGAAACCAGGTTCAAGGACCTCTGTTCGCAAGCTGGCCTGCCGATTGGTGACAAGTTGTATTATTCGATTGATTTCAAGGATTACCACCTGGTTTTTCTGTATTCACTGGAAGTGTTGCATTCCGATCCCCGCTGGGGGTCAATATTTCTGAACCAGATTTCTGAGAAACAGTTGGATTGGCTCCGCGCGGATCTGGAAAATAGTAAATCCGCTGATGGAGTTGTAGTAATTGTACACCACCCCCACTGGTATTCGTGGTCAAACTGGTACCGTGTGCACGCGGTTTTACGGGAATATCCGGTTGTAGCGGTGATTGCCGGACACTATCATTATGACCAGGATGATGGTGTGATTGACGGAATAAATTATCTGGTGGTTGGTGCAACAGGCGGTGCGATTAAACAGGCTGATGCCGAGTCGGGTGGTTGTCAGCAATATGGATTATTAACGATAGCCGGTGATTCGATTATGGAATACGAACTCAGGGAAGTATTCAGCGATACGGTCCTGGAACGTACTTCCCGCCGTTCAATGGACAGGATTCAGGCCTTATCAACAACTATCAGCAATGTATACGGTGATGAGCATCTGGTCAGCTATGGCCAGAAATTATTTTCTGTAGGTTCCAAAGATCAAGATTCAACAGTTTTAACTATTGAATCGATTGCTAATCCGATCGATGTTCCTGTGGAAGTCTCAATCCAACCGCTTGGTCAGATTCTTAATGCTCCGAGATGGGTGGGAAACTGGAGTCGAACTGGTGAAAATGGAATTATACTTCCCCCGGGAACCAGGTGTGGTTGGGCCAATTATGCCAGTAGTGGTCACTGGTTTACTCAACCGGTCATCTGGGAGGCCGATCTTTTAGCTAAAAAAAATGGTGCTGATAAAACTATTGGTGTGGACATAAAAATGTCATTTACCGACAGCCGACCCCGCTGGATTTCTGGAAAAGTCATGTTTCCGGTCCACGGAGAAAAAGAATTAATCGAATAAGAGTAGATTGAGGATGAACTGGTTTGGAAGATAAAAAGAAGATATTAGAACAGACAGAATTTAACCGGAACGGAATAATTCCGATTTATTATCAGCTGCAGGAAGCACTATCGGAGTGGATTGCAGATGGTATCTATAAACCCTATGACCGGCTACCATCCGAAAATGAACTCAGTAGCCACTTTGGAGTTAGCCGGAATACAGCGCAGAAAGCATTGAAAGCAATTGTTGATAAGGGTATGGCCTACCGGGTTCAGGGTCGGGGGACCTTTGTTTCTGATAAACAGATCACTTACAGTATCACGGCCAAACTTAGTTTTTCTGCTGAGATTATCGGATTGACCAAAGAGACCCGAAGTATATTGAATTTTTCCAGGGTGCAGAAAGCATCTCAACATATCTCAAGATTACTGGGAATTAAGGAGGGCGACCAGGTCACTGCGATCCAGCGGATCAGGCTGGTGGATGAAATACCAGCGGCACTGATGACCTCCTATCTTCCCCACGATCTGGTGCCGGGATTACAGGGAAAATTGGTACCCGATGGATCATTATTCAAAACGCTTAAGAATGAATACGGATTGGAAGTAGGCTCGGGAGCAGAGACATTACGGGTGGTCAATGCCGATGATTATGAGGCCCAGCAACTGGGTATCTCAAAGGGTGACGCTGTTTTCCTGGTGGAGCGAATCAGCCGGTGTACTGATGGTACCGTTATAGAACTGGTAAAAACCATCCTGCGGGGAGATATCAGTGAGTTTGCGATAGATCTTGAGTGATTATTCATTGGAACCAGGCGACGGTCAATACTATCATTCACTGATTTGCCAGCATTAGTAATCAGGTTCGGATTACCTGGCTGGCCCTCATCGATTTTATTGTACTGTTATCATCCAGATTTCAACGGATCACCTTAATTTATAAGAGCTCTGTTGTGCACAAATGCCGGTTTTAACGGTATATATTATTTTGCATACATTACCTAGCTAAGTGGAGGGATTATGAATTTCTTAATAGGATCTAATAGATTGCCAAGAGTCGGGTGGTTGGCGCTGATCACCCTATTGCTTTTATTAATTTCTTGTGATAAAAGCAGTACAACACACCGATTCGGGATTGTAATCCATGGTGGGGCCGGTACAATTACACGGGAAAATCTAAGTCAGGAAATGGAGCTTGAATACCGGATGGTTCTGGAACAAGCATTGAATACCGGGTATGCAATAATTGCGTCGGGAGGTTCCAGTGTTGACGCAGTCGAAGCCACGCTGGTGGTACTCGAGGATTCATACCTGTTTAACGCCGGTAAAGGTGCTGTCTTCAACTCGGCGGGTAAGAATGAGCTGGATGCTTCGATTATGGATGGTAAATCACTACAGGCCGGAGCAGTTTCGGGTGTCAGGCATCTTAAAAATCCGATCAAGGCTGCCCGAATGGTCATGGATGAATCACATCATGTTCTACTATATGGTGGCGGGGCCGAGACTTTTGCCAGTGAGCATGACTTGGAATTTGTGGAAGCAGACTATTTTTTTACTGAGCGGCGCTGGCAGTCCCTGCAAAAGGCCCGCCAGAAAGCTGTGGATCAAAGTGAAAAGCATGGCACAGTAGGAGCCGTGGCCCTGGACCGTCACGGTAACCTGGCTGCGGCAACCTCGACCGGTGGATTGACCAATAAACGGTTTGGGCGCATCGGTGATTCACCAATTATCGGCGCGGGTAATTATGCTAACAACAACACCTGTGCTGTATCAGCTACCGGTACCGGCGAGTATTTCATGCGTACCGTTGCTGCCCACAATGTTTCTTCCGCGATGGAGCATGGCGGGTATTCACTATCGGAGGCTCTGTCATTGGTTCTAAACAATCAAATCGGGGCATTAGGCGGTACTGGCGGGATGATCGGTATTGATAAAGAGGGTAACATCGCCATGGTTTTCAATACCGAGGGAATGTACCGGGGATACTACTTAAACAATGAGGAGCCAGTAGTAAAAATTTATGCCGATTAACAGGGCGGTTGTCAAAAATGTTACAGAGGTGATTATTTAGGTCCGGATTATTATTGTTCTACACCCTGCCACTCCAGGGCAGCCGATAAATCATCAAATAACTCAAATTCCAGTGGTTCGGTTTTCCGGCCAATTTCAGCACCTGGCCCATTAAACATATCCAAAGTTCGATAGTGAAACAGTATACATGGCTTGCATAAGCTTATGAATTTATTCAACAATAACAATTATATTATAAGCTGAAACCGGACTTGCATTTTTTCCCGGATTTCACCAAGTTGCCTTATTCAGTATGATCAATTGAAGGTGTGGTAATGGCCGATTCAAAAAATAAAATAACCGCCCTGGGAACCACTTTATCATTTTTCAAGGTTGGTGCCTGCTCGGAAACGCTGATTAATGTTATCAACCGTGTTTATGACAATCCGCTGATGCCGGAAGAAAATGCCACGGCGCCGTTCGCAGGAGGAATCAAGCAACACGGTTACCAGTGTGGAATGATCTGGGGAGCGGCCCTGGCCGCCGGGGCACAGGCTTATCAACTGTATGGTTCCGGACCGGAAGCCGAAACAAGGGCGCTTCTGGCAGCACAGGGAATAGTGGATTCCTTTCAGGAATATAGTGGCGAGATAAACTGTTATGAAATAACAGAGATCGATAATACATCATCAACACTGCAGATGATAACCTATTTCCTGCTGAAGGGGGGATCCATAGGCTGCTTTCGTATGGCGGCGAAATATGCCCCGCTGGCATTTGAAGATATTGAGGCTGCCCTTTCGGAAGAGAATATTGAAGTACCGTCTGCACCGGTCAGTTGTGCGGCGCTCCTGGCGGAAAAAATGGGTGTATCTGAAAGACAGGTAGTGATGGCAGCCGGTTTGGCTGGTGGAATCGGCCTGTGTGGTGGCGCCTGCGGAGCTTTAGGAGCTGCAATCTGGATCATGGGGATGAAACTTAAAGCGGCTAATGCAATCAAAGATTTCTGGAAGGATGAAACCCTGAATAAGAAATTTGACAGCCTTCTGGAACGGTTCCTGAAAAAGTCGGATTATGAATTTGAATGTTCCAAAATTGTTGGCAGGAATTTTGATAGTGTAGAAGATCATGCGGCCTATGTCTGTAATGGCGGTTGTGCAGAATTAATAGAGGTGCTGGCCGCGGAAGGGGCCAACTGGCCGGATGATGACCATATCGAATGATGATTCCAAGATCAGCCGTGTTACCCGGTCGAAAGCAGTTGCCAGGGCAAGCTACAACCGTCTGAGTAAATGGTATGACCTGATTGCCGGATCCAGCGAGTGGAAATTTGTTAAAAGCGGATTGGAGCTATTAAATGCTTCTCCCGCTGAAAAAATATTGGATATTGGTTTTGGAACCGGTAAAAGTATTGCTGAATTGGCGCAATCCGCTGGGGATGACGGCCGGGTCACCGGCATAGATATTTCTGAAGGAATGTATGAAATTACTCAGGGCCGCCTTGAGCAGGACGGACTGGCCAATCAGGTGACATTGTGCCTTGGAGATGCAACCAGCCTGCCTTTTGAAGATCAGGTTTTCGATGCTGTTTTTTCCGGTTATACCCTGGAGTTATTCGATACACCGGAAATCCCGATTGTATTGCAGGAATGCAGGCGTGTCCTGCGAACCGGTGGACGCATGGTAATAGTATCCATGGCAAAGGATGAGGTGGACAGTCTGGCAGTGAGGTTGTATGAGTGGGCACACCGACACTTTCCTAACTATTTTGATTGCCGGCCGATTTATGTGTCCGAATCCATGATGGAGAACGGGTTTCAAATAGTTGAAACCAGGAAAATGAAAATGTGGGGATTACCGGTTGATGTGGTTTTGGGTATCAAAGCCTGAAACCAGAGCCTGTCCGCGGCCAGACGGGTGGACCAGGTTTGAACTGATATTAAATTCCTTCCATCCCCGTTTATGCAGATACTAGTTAGTTAAGCTGGTGAAATATTGTAAATCCAATGGATATAAGCTTAAGTTTAATGTACGACTCGATCCAGTCGTTGCGGAGGATAAACTTAATACCTTGATAAAGAAGGGATATCTGGTGCAGGTTGTGCGATTCCTGCACTTATTAGCACATAAACCGGATTGATTATGGCTGGATGGCAATTCACTCCCATGGTTTGGCTATATATCGCCAGCGCGATAGTGGCTTTTATACTGTCGATAATGGCCTGGCGCATGCGGCCGGTCCGCAGTGCAACCGTATTTTCCTTTTTTACCTTCTCTGCCGGGATATGGACTATCGGATACATCCTGGGATTTTTCCACACCGATTTGGCCTGGAAGCTTGCCATGTTGAGGGTTGAATACCTTGGTATTGTTACCACCACGGTACTTTGGCTGGTGTTTATATTTGTATACACACAACGTGATAAAGCACTTACTGTCTGGTTTATCGGTCTTTTATCTATAATTCCAGCCATCACGTTCGTGCAGATACTGTTTGTCCAACAACACGATATTTTCTACCGAATGTATGATTTTATCATTCAGGATAATCTTGTCCTGACTCAGAAAGATTACGGTCCTGGCTTCTATCTATGGTTTGTCTATTCGGATCTGGTTCTGATTTCCGGTGGAATTCTTCTGATAATCAGTATCATGAAAATGCCGCGGCAGTTTCGGAATGAAAGCATCATTCTTGGTGCAATTGTAATTATTGTATTGGGCGCAAATATATTATACGTCACCGGTAATAATCCACTTCATCCATATGATACAACACCACTTACATTTGCGGTTGTCGGTATTCTGTTTATGGTTATCATGCGCCGCTACCGTTTTCTTGACGTTATTCCGGTGGCCCATAATCTGATTTTTAAGGATGTTGATATTGGGGTGATTGTTCTGGATAAACGGGCCATAATACTGGAGTTGAACCCAATCGCTGAAATTATTTTAAAGTCAGGTAACCAGAAACTGGTGGGTGAATCATTTACTGATGTTTTTCCAAATGGTCATAGACTTATCGACCAGATTGAGAAAAATACGGGGCGCTCAAGCGAGATATTATTAAATGATCCGGACCGGATTTACGAGGTCAGACAATCGCCATTTACCAGCCGAACCGGCGAACATCTTGGATATGTTATCATGTTATAT
>CAYPJE010000051.1:0-20149 GCA_964410945.1 uncultured bacterium | reverse complement strand
GGTCAAGTTGTTTCAGCTGGAGATATGTCGCACCACGAACAGTATACAGATTCTTGTCATTGAAATTATTGCTGGCTTCTTCCAGGATTGGTAATGCCTTCTTAGGCTGTTTGGTATATGAATAAGCCGCCCCCAGATGGAACATGAGTTCATGGTTACCCGGCAACAGTTCATGGGCCTGTTCATACTCGCTGATTGCATCATTCCAGTTGCCCTGAGCGGCCGTTTCCTGTCCGGACTGCCATAGCAAATAGGCTCTTGACTTATGGCAGGTGTTCACGGATATAAATACAATCAGGATTATTGTTACTGGGACCAGTATCACCCTGGCCTTATCGGACAGTTGAAATGATTTCCTGTAAGCGTCGGATTCAGTTTCAAGAGCAGTTGCGGTAGCCGCCATACAGAAATAGAACACAATCTGAATTGGCAGCACCCGCAGCGGATTATCGACCAATGAATGAATCAGTGGTGTGAGAATAGATATTCCGATAATACTGAGTAATAACCTATTCGGCTGAAACCTTCTAGCTGTGGCCGCCCTAATTACCTGCGAAATGATATAGCCCATTAGCACTACAAAGGCCAGTATCCCTGTTACACCCAGTTCGGCCCAGACCTGCAGGTATTCATTGTCAGACTGTTTCATGTTAGAAGCCCGATCGTAATAGATACTATTGTCCGGATCGGCAAAGAAATCAGCCTGGTAATTAAGATACTCTACTCCATAACGGCCATACCCTATCCCTGATACCGGTTGCTCTTTTATCATTCCTACTGTAATTCGCCCGATAAATAGTCTCCCCTTTGCTGAGTCAGAATTCAGGTTATACATCTGTACCAGCAGCAGACCTAATAGGATAAAACTACCAGTTACGATCAATACTCTTTTCCAAGTAGGATTAACATATTTATGAAGCAGTTTTCTTATCTTAGGAATCAGAAATACCAGGGATGCAGCTACAAGCCCGACAATTGCCCCCCGGGAGAATGACAGAATTAAGCCAGTTGAAATTAGTATCGGGATTAGTATTCTAATAAATAAGGGTGACCTACCTCTCACTCCATGGTAAATAGACAAGGGCAGGGTTATTGCCAGAAAGGCACCCATACTATTAGCGTTCCCCAGTGTGCCAACTACCTGGTGGCCATAGGTATTATATCCTTTCCCTAATAGTGGATCGATATTAAAATACTGCAGTATCCCATATATGGAAATCAAGCCAGCTGCATATACTATCCACTTAATCAGTTTTTGAATCTGCTTAATATCAGATAATGATCTCAGGGCGAGGTAATAAATAAACAGGTACAGATTAGTATCCAGGTAGCCTTTGCTGTATTGGAATTCACCAAAGACAAAGGTGTGCAGAATCGGAAACAACAGCCATATTAATACACATACATCAATAAAGTTATACCTGGTGCGTATCCGTCCACCGATAACAATGATCAATGGCAGCAAACTGATCATCAGCTGAAAGAACAGGTGTTTTGGAGTAAAATACCCCCAGATCATCTTGTGGTACACCAGGAGTGGTGTTACAAACAGAATTGTTGCCAGGATGATATATTTGATTCTGTCAGTCATAGTAAAAAGGCGCATCAATTTAATTATCAATGCGCCTTCGTGTTTAACTAAATCACCTGGTTATTTCAAGAGTACCATTCGATTGGTCTGATTGAAATCACCAACGGTTATATTGTAGAAGTAGACACCGGTAGATACCGGAGATCCCAAGTTGTTCTTTCCATTCCAGATCACCTGGTGATAACCGGCCGGCATGAAGCCGTCTACCAATCTCACAACCTCACGGCCCATGATATCAAATACCTTGATAGTGACATTTCCTTCCTCAGGTAGTGCATAGGGAATCTTGGTGATTGGGTTAAAGGGATTGGGGTAGTTATCGCCAAGAGAATATTTCTCTGGCAAGAGGGCTTCAACTAACTTTGGTTGGGATGGATTCTCGATATCGGAATCATCATACAAACTCCAGTCAACTTCTTCCCCAACCCGTGCTTGCGCCATCATGGTTCCAATTTCACCAGGATATTTTTCCTTCAGGATTGCTAGATAGCTTTTTGCTATCTCAATATCCTCATTACATGGCTCACAATGCATGTTAACCAAAGCTGTCAGAGCTAACAACTCACTTTCAGTCCCTGGATAATCTCTGATTGTCTGATTAAAAGCATCTTCAGCAGACTTATACTCTCCAGTTTCAACATAACTCAATCCTAACAAGTCATTTGAGATTTGCTTAAGTATAGGGTCAGCTTTCTTATCCCGTGCAATCTTATCAAAATACTGCATTTCCTTCTTCATGTTTGATCTACATGAAAGATGATATATATTGACTAACGATGATCGCGCTTCTTCGCTTTCAGGGAACTTCCTGACCAGCATCTTATAAATATCAATAGCGTCTACATATTTCTCCTTCAACTTTAACTCATGAGCCCAGGGCCACAGATTAGATACTTTTGTTGTATCGGGTTTCATACGATTATAGTCTGCATATTTTGAAATAGCATTGTCATCACCAGCCAAATCTGAAGACAACTTTCGAGATAATGATGAGCCACCACCAGGATTGGAACTCAAATAGTTAGCTGTATTTAATGTGCTATTGTTTGCTAGATAATATGAGCTCTGGCCACCGTTCCACCAACAAAATTCTGCTTCTACATTACAATTATTATTAGCATATATGTTTTTGCTGCTATTCCCATAAATACTATTATAACCACCAATTCGATTATTGTAGCTATCACTACTCCCTGCAAATGGATCACTGTAGAGGTAAGCATAGATACCATAGTAATCATTATTGATAATCTGATTTAACCCGGATTGATAGTAGTTCAATGGACTTAAATATGGATCTGTATAGTAGGCGAATCTTGCTCCATATTTATTACCAGATATTGTATTATTCAACAAAAGAGGAGAACCGCCATCCTGAAAGATTACACCATATTGATAATTATCTGTAATCTTATTATTATCAATCGTAGGACTGATATCAGTGCCCCAAATTCCAGCTATATAATTATCAGTGATCCAATTATCATTAATCGTCACATTTGACTCATAAACCCTGATTCCCGCGTAGGCATGCTCTATTTCACAATACCTGATTTCTGAACCATCACTAGTACTGTTTAGATGAACACCATCCCAACCATATGTGCTTGGATTGCTTGCAGTCGAGGTTAATACAATTGGATCTGATTCCGTACCTATCGCATTTAATACCCCATTTACATTCAGGCCTTCATTAGACTGAAATTGAACCGACGCCCCAGGTAGAACAGTCAAAGTTTTTCCACTCGGGATAGTGATTGACCTTGAAATAAGATCACCAATAATATATTCGTCATTTGACAGGGTGTAATCACTGGTCAATTCAGTGCCACCACCTAAATGATGGAAGTAATGAGCCCCTATATCTGGAGGAGTACCATCAGGATCCTCTTCACTTCCAAATGGATCGTAACCTGTATCTATACACGGACTGAGCGATGTTAAGTGATAATCATTATTAACAGCATCAACAAACAATGGATCATCTGTTATACAATCAACCAGTTGAACACTTCCATTTGTTGTAGTATTATAAATATCACATGACTTGAGATTATAACTTGTTAATCCAGAAGTAGAAGTAATTGAGGAATTATAGAAAATAGAACTTGTTACTTCTATACCGCCACTGCAGGAGCCTGTTACATTATTCCCAACATCCATATAAATAATTCCGTAATCAATTGTACAATTATTAATTGTACCAGTAATATATCCTTCAATACTAGAATTATCAGGGATACTTTGATAGATTAAGGAAGCATTATTGTAAAAAACACAATTTTCCATGTTTATATTGATATTTTCAAAACTACCTGAACTTGGTAAAGTAATTACATTTAGGGAGTTTGATATTTCACAATTACTGATTTCTATCTCTGACGAGCTTTCATCAGCCATTATGATTCCATACCAAAAACCTGGATTACCACTTGTGAAATCTCCAGGCTCTAGAACAACAGGATTTTCTTCTGTTCCTTCTACTATCAAATCTCCATATACTGTGATATTAAAATAGTTATTGAGATTTGGGTCACCCTCATAAGTGCCTGGGTCTAAAATGTAATGTCCTCCGGCAGGCAATGTTAGTGTTTCATCGGCTAATACCGAGACCGATTCACCTGTAGAATTGGCACTGTTGTAATAGACGGTAATTGTCGCATCGTCGTCTAATATTACAACTTGTGTTTCTAATTCAGTCGTCGTTGCAGCGCCATTTGCAGTAAATATGGCATCATTTGCTGAAGAAGACTGCCACCGGTCAAATACATAAATGTTACTTTGATCAGCCCATAATCTTGGTGCTTTTAAGGAATATATTGGATCAGTACTATAGAAATTCTCGTTTTGTTCTAAAAACACTTGAAACTGCCCGGTTGAGATTGTTCTATAACAGTCGGGTTGTGTTTCAGTATTTTCATCGTAATACCAAGGATCATGGAATTCTAGCGCAACACCAGGGGCATTACTAGCAATACTCATACTGTATTGATCTTCGTAGAAAGCAGATAGTCCTTCTTCAAAATAACTTCCATTCAATTGGAATTCTTGTGTTATCATTAGATAGTCTATATCGTCAGTCCAGGTAAGATGCTTTTCATTATTAATGATTTCATTATGGGTTGTTGCTATGTATTGATCATTCAAGCGCGCAAGAATTGATGAGGGGGATGTGAAATTGGATTGCGATGAAGCAGGTGTTGTTTGGTTCGCCACCGATAGTGTACCGCCAAGAAATCCAGTAGGATTATCCACTGATCTGTTTGCCACAATTATATCATCGTTCAGTGCAAGCGATATGATAATTGCATCGTTTTCAAATTCTACGAGTGGATCTGCAAAATAATATTCATCGATATCGGGAATTACATTGAATAATTGAATTATAGGTATTTCATCTAATATATCTGTTCTATAGTTGACCCAATCGGAAAACCATTCAGGAATTACACTTGCATCAAAATATGTCAATTCAGCATAAACTGACAGGGCCTTTTCGATAACATCATATTCACTCGACAATTCATATTCTGTGTCTATAGTTAAACTTTGAGAATTGCTAAAAACTGCATTTGCAGCACCCCAGTCGGCATATAGCGACAGACTTATGCTCAATTCCAGATTATGATCTATATCGTCTACAATATCTATATCGATGTCAGTAACATTAACAGCATATTCAAGTCCGCTAGTAGTGCTGTATGAACCATAGTTCAAAGCACGGGCATTAATTAAAGCATCAAACAATGACTCCAAAGTAGTATCTTCATGCAGCTTAATGCTAAAATAATTCTGAGACCAGGCTACACATTGCAGAATTAGCAGAAATGAAAATAATCTTTTTAAAATATTCATTTTAAAACCTCCTCGATTTAATTAGTTACACTAGGGTAAATATTGGGTGATACTAACGTGTAACTACTTGTAGATCCTGTAGTATATGAATATATCCACTCACCATTCTCAGTGCCAAAATACAATTGCAATTTCCAGGTATATCGAAGATCTACACCTGCATCACCGAGATATATACTAAACTCACCATTATCATTAGCCGCGATTGTTTGTTGAACATTATAATCATATGTTATATATGTACCATTAGTTGTAGTTATATAATAACCATGTAATGTTATTGGGTAATCTGAATTATTGTATACTTTATAACGATAGTAATAGTATCTCGGATCCCCAGTTCTGGTATAACATTGAATACTAATTGGTTCGGAATCCATCGTGAAATACAATGTAAAAACAAGTACATCCGTATTAGCCACATACGAAAACCCAATATTAGTAATTTCAATATCCAGATAGTCAGGAATTAAATCGCTACTGACATCTAATAAATAATCAGGATATGCTGTTAATTCCAACCCTTCATAAGTATTAATAATAATATCTTTAACCCATTGTGGTCCGTCCATACTGCTAATCTGACTCGATATACCAGTGATCAAGGCTGTTATATCAGAAGTTGAAACATCAACTGAAGGAAAGGTGAGACTAAATGATAGAGGATAACTATATTGAAAATCAACACCACCTATCACTAAATCAGCAAAGATAGTACAAGTAAATGTCACACTACCTGATTCAATATCAACAGTAGGGTACCACAAATATATGTTATAATCATCTCCGTTATATTGTCCCACAGGATTAGGGAATACCTGTGTGGATAGCAAAGTATTTAATGCATCCTCGGGCTGCTCAAATGATAAGTTAACAGTAAATGACTCTGCGGTTACTAACGTACAAAGCATAACACTGAGTGCTATTTTCTTCAGTAATCTCTCCATTGTAAGATTTCCTTTCTTATTCTATTTGAAACAAAACCCTACAAGGAGTAAACTTTACACAGATACTCCCTGAATAAAGGGTTGTGTCATCGCAGCCCCAGTCAAAGCTTACAGGCATTTCTACTGGGGCTGCCTTTTTAACAAATCTTTACTGTTCTAACAGCTCCTACCTTAATCCTCTGGCAACAATACCATTAATCCAACCTTGAATGCTACCAACTATTACCGCTATATCTCCTACAAAACCAGCTCCATAATCATGTAATGGATATTGTTCGTTTATCTGATAGTTGAAATCCCATGATGCTCCATTGTAGTGAACATAGTAGAATCCTCCACCAATCATAAAAATATCATTTGGACTCTGAACATTTAGGGAGCTGTAATCATAGTTTTTAAAAGGCTTATCAACAACAGATTCGCCAGTTAAATAATTATACTTCCAAAAACCCTGGTAAGTCACAAAATAAGCCGTATCTCCACAGACGCTCACACTTGTTACTGCACCAAAATCACTTGAACCACTTGGTACTAAATTATCAGAGTAATATAATTCTGTAACCACATCATCGTGAATCATCAGAGCAGTAGTCTTAACTGGTACATAATAGTCATACCCGGCAACAAACACATATTCACCATCTTTGGTGCCGTCAATTGAAACCAGCTTCGTTTCATTGGGTATTGTTAACTTGGTGAAATCCGAACCATTATAATGGACAACTGATCCTTCAATACCAACAAAATACATATTAGCAGAAGATGTACCCCAAATGTCTAATCCGGCACAGGCGTCTAAACCCATATTTTCAAGGTGATATAAAGTCCATTCTTCTCCGTCCCAATGGATTGGGGAGCAATGATCTGTCACCCAAATATTATCTTCTGAAAAATACAAAATGCTATATAAATCCAATGTAGTGCTATAGAACCCAGATAACTCCCAATTATTACCATCCCAGTGGGCAGCATTGTATTCCTTCCAACCGGTTCCATTGAAACTGGAATCCGGGTCATCTACTCTAATATTTCCCACTACCCAAATATCATCTTCTGCTTCTATCCATACATCTTTAAGGTAGCTACCTTTTATTCCAAGAGTGTCGATAGTCCATACAAAATTATGGCTGGTGGTATCTAATAAACACTCTGTGCAATCATCATTCCAGTGAAATCCCTCAATGCACTGGCATTCTGAATCAATAAGTACTTGATTATTACCGCATTCAAGAGGATCATCCGGTGGAGCTGGACAACCGATTATTACGAGTAGCAATATAGGAAATAATAATCTATTTAAATTGAATATAAGTGTTCTGAGAGATTGTGATTTACCTAAACTTATTATTCCAAGCCAACGATCCTGGATATCATTATCAACCGTTGTGCAAATTAGCATCACACTATTACTGTCACGCTCTGGACACAAAACTCCCCTAATATAATTGTAGCAGTCTCTTCGACTTTAATAGTTATATAGTTAACATGCAAGCGATATCGATTAAACTATTAATTAAGCTCTACTAGGCTGTATTCTCACCTATTTTAGCACCAGTTAAAGTTCGAGTATTAACTAGTTAATACTCGATTTTATAAACAGTGGTAACTTGGAGAATTAGGATCAGACCAACAATTCGTCAACCGTATGAAACACCGACATGGGGGTGGGAATCGCTTCCCGGAAGAAGTTTCCATAGCGCTTGCCCACGATCCGTTCGTCCAGCACGATGAAAATACCCTCGTCGGTGGTGGAGCGGATCAGCCGCCCGAAGCCCTGGCGGAATTTTATCACCGCCTCCGGGACCGAATATTCGATAAATGAATTACGGCCGCTCTGGTTCAGCATCTCCGAATAGGCCTTGATGATCGGTTCGGTGGGCACGTCGAAGGGCAGCTTGGTTATTATCAAAATTTCCAGCAGATCGCCTGAAAGGTCAACGCCCTCCCAGAAGGCGTCGGTCCCCAATAAAATTCCGTTGGGCGTTTCTTCCATCCCCTTGATCAGCGAGAAGCGGGAAGCGGTGGAACGCTGGGCAAAGATCGGCAGATCACGGCCGCCGGGCCGCTGACGCAGGGCGGCATAACAGCCGTTAAGCATCGACCATGAAGTAAATAATATCATCATCCGCTGATTAAAATGCTTGTGGCAGCGGTAGACCAGGTCGGCGATATACTCGGGATCCTTGCTTCTGTTCATTTCCCCGGCCAACTGAAGATATTTCACCTGGTCATCGTAGTGGAAGGGGCTGTCGATCTCTCTGGTCACCACATTATCCAGCTCGATGTTGTCCAGGCCGGTACGATTGAGGAAATAATTAAATGAATCGTCAATTCTCAGCGTGGCGGATGTCAATACGGCGCTGTCAACGATACTGAACAGGTTGGCCACCAGATCAGGGGCCACATTGATCGGGGCGGCACAGATCGATAGGCCCAATTCCGGTTTTTTACTCCGGCCGGTACGGTAGCGGCCTTCCAGCCAGTAGACCCAGTCCCGGTCCTGTTTCTGAGTCAGGCGGGTCAGTATTTCCAGTGTTTCGGCAAACTGCTGGCGGGATTGCTCAAAGACCTGGATAATATCCAGGTAATCACCGCTGTTATTATCGGCGGTCCGCAGTTCCTGTTCCACCCGTTGCAGGGTAAAGGTTATTTCCTTCAGGGCATCTGAAAGCTGCATCAGTTCAACATGGACGCTGCCGAATTCGGCCGCCAGCTCGGCCAGCATTTTTTTCTCGGTATAGGGCGCATTCACCTTAAAACGATTCTGCACCTCACTGATATAGGTCTTGAAGAATTCCCTGTTGGCCGTCAGGCACTGGTCTTTATCACGGCGCAAATTTTCCAGGGGACGTTCCAGAGCCGGTCGCAGTTTCACCAATTCTTTCAAGCGGTTATTCAGGCGCACCGATCCGCTGGCTTCCAGGTCGATCCGCGTTACCAGGGTGCCGATCACGGTGCGATCCAGCGCCAGGGTAAACTGGCTGTAAGCCACTTTCACCAGGTTATGGGCCTCATCGACAACCAGGTTTTTATAGGGCGGCAATATGCCCGGGTTACTGACCTCGGAAAGCAGCAGGGCATGGTTCACAACAATGATCTGCGCCCGGTAGGCGCTGCGGCGCAGGGGACCGAAAAAACAGCCATTGTGGCGGGAACACAGTGGCGTAGTACAGAAACCCGGTTCGCTGCGGATCATACCGGCCACCCGCAGCTGGCGGAAACTCCAGAAACCGGTGCACTCGGACATATCGCCGGTGGCGGTCCATTCCAGCCAGATGATCAGCGGCAACAGACATTCAGCTTCCACCGGACTCAGGATATTGCCCGAGTCGGCGATGGTCCAGTCCAGGCGGGTGCGACAGATATAGTTATTCCGCCCCTTCAGCATTACCGCCTCCAGGGATACATCCAGGGCCTGGGCCAGTCGGGGCAGGTCCTTGTAAAATAACTGATCCTGCAAATGTTTGGTATGGCAGGAAATTATGGTCGGGCTGCCTTCCTCCGATTTGAATACCCGGCGGATGGAAGGATACAGATAGGCCAGTGTTTTCCCCAGTCCGGTTCCGGCTTCAACTACCGCGATCTGGTTTTCGGTAAAGGCTTCGTGGGCCGCCAGGGCGTAATCCAGCTGCTGGTCCCGGGTCTCGTAACCCGGCAGCACTTCCTGCAACAGGCCGTTGGTACCGAACACTTCCTTGATGGAATAATCGACCGTATCCTTCTTCCCCTGGTAAACAAAACGGTTGTTATGGCTAGTCTTTTCTATGACCGAAGTGGTCAAACCGGTCTTCAGGTCACCGGCTTTGGTGAGGGCATTGGCCAGGTTTACATAGAGGGCTTTGTTGGGTACGGAATGTTTCTTAATGATTTCCAGTATTTTAGTGATAACTCCCAGGGGATAGCTGGCCGCTTCCTCGATCAGATGAACGAATACGTTCCCGCAATTGATCGTATCCTGTTCGGCCCGGTGTGATCCTTCGGCGGTGTAACCAAAATATTCGGCGGCGCTGCCCAGATTGTGGGCCGGACGGAAATACAGAAAAGCCCGGCTCAATTGCAGTGTATCGTATAATTCGTGCTCGACCTGTTCCCTGTCAAATCGATTCCGCAATGCTTTTAAAAAGGCAATGTCAAAAGGAATATTATGGGCCACCAGGGGAGCATCACCAAGGAATTCCAGGAAAGCATCGACGACTTTATCCTCTGTGGGAGCATCCTTGACCAGGGCGTCGTTGATTCCGGTTATGTCGGCAATTTCCGGCGTTATTGAACGGCCGGGATTTACCAGTGAAACGAATTTTTCACCAGGCACTCCATCCGTGAAACGGATCGCCGCGATTTCAATGATCCGGTCGTCCTCCGGACTGAGGCCGGTGGTCTCGAAATCGAAGGCAATGAAGGAGTTTAGACCAAGCTCAGTAAGTAATTGCGTCTGCTCCATCAAAAACCCGTAAACAGACGGGCCACATCGAGCAGCAGGGTTGGTTTTTTCTTGACGGCAACCGAAAAGAGCTTCAGCAGGTTGCGGTCATTTTCCGGGATTTTCATAACACCTTCGGCAATCCGGTTCAGGTCGTTATCGGAAAACTTATAGACTGCTTCCTTGATCCGGTACAGACGCTCATGGGCCTTACCGCCCACATCATGCCAGGCCTTCTCATAAGGCTTGAGATTGTCGCTGGTTGCTGATTTCCCATTTTTTAATACAGCCACGGCTGTCTCGGCAGCTACCAGCCCGCTGTGCATCCCGGATGAAATTCCTCCACCGGTCATAGGATTAACGGTACGGCCTGCATCCCCGATCAGCATTAACCCATCAGCGGTAAGCTGTTTCAGGGTTTTGGCTACCGGGACACCGCCGGTGACAGTTGTTAAAACGGCACAGTCGGGATACTTGCGCTCAAGGAATTCATCCAGATACTGTTGGGCGGATTTGCCTTCTTTGGAAAAAATACCGGATATACCCAATCCCACATTGGCGGCATGGGATCCTTTGGGAAACACCCACACATACCCCCCCGGCGCCCACTGGCGGGACATATGAAACTCAAAGACGTGCGGTTCGCAGTCAATTCCGGAGATGGTCTTCTGGATGGCCGGTTCGACATCCTTCAGTTTCAACTGGGTCCGCAGACCGGCCCAGCGGCCCACCCGGCTTTCCACACCATCGGCACCCACCACCAACTTGGCCCGCAGCTCAAATGGCTCTGACATATGGGTCCCCTTGACTCCACAAACCATGTCGTCTTCAATGATTAAACCATTTACATAAGCCTTGGTAACCACATCGGCTCCGGCCTGGGCGGCAAAATGGGCCAGGTCATAGTCAAATACCCGCCGGTCCAGAATATATCCGTGGGCTTCCGGAACCAGATCGAAGGCGACTTCGGTCAGGTCCGGAGCAACAATCTTGATACGCGTTAATTTGGTCTTGATCCACTCAGGGCGGGCGGTATGAAACATTTTGAGGCTGGCGATTCCGATGGCCTCGCCACAACGCACCGGCATACCGATATCACGGTCCTTTTCCAGCATCAGCACACTCAATCCACCTTTGGCCGCATGTTCGGCAAAAGTCGATCCGGTCGGCCCACCGCCGACTACAATTACATCGTAATTATTCTGTTTCCACATGGCTCAATACTTCAATTGGGCAAACATAGACACATAGTTTGCAGTCTGTGCAAATTTCCTGATCAATGCTGATCCGGGCTTCTTCCAGTTCAATGCAATCCGGCGGGCAAACGCTGACGCAAGTCCCGCAGAAATCACATTTCCCTTCTTCAATTCTGATCATAATCCACTCTGAATGTTGGTTTTGGGTCCCCGAACCGCAGGTAAGTATAACTGCGCAGGATCCAGAAATTCAAGGCCAGTGCCAGCAGGTACCAGGCATAGCGCACCGCTACCAGCATTGCTAAAATGAAAATTGGATAAACCCGGGCCCGCTGGATATGCCTGATATGGGCCGGAAAGACCAGCGCCACTACCAGAAATGGCAGGTAAACGCAGGCGGCAGTACTGATCACCGGATCGTCCAGCAGGTATCCGATTACCGTCGCGGCAGCATCCAGAATGATAGCACCGGCTAAAAGCGGGGCACGGTGATTTTTGGCTCCTAGTTTCATGAAACCGCTGGAACCGTCCGGCTCGATTCCGATCCAGAAGACCAGCAATACAGCCTCGGCAGCCAGAACATAGGGCAAAGCGGTCGTAAACGAAGCCATCAGCGTTCCACCCTGGAATAACCAGCCGGTCAGGAACAGCAGGTAAAACAGTAACAGGTATAAACCGGCCAGCTTGATCGACCGGTCCTCGAAATCAAAGGCTTTATATCCCATCGCCGGACCCAGAATTACCATGATTAATGCCATAGGAGCCAGAAGGATTACATCTGCCAGCAATAAACAAATAATTCCCGTGGCTGATAACGCCCAGAAAATCCGGTTGTTGGAATCAGTGGAATATTGTTTTAGGCCGAACAGACCGGTAATGATAAATGTTGTACCAATAAAAAACAGAAATCCACCCCAACCAAAATTGGTCAGCCAGTACAGGTAGCGATCATCGATCGCTGCCGCCGAGCCCATCCCTGCCAGCAGCAGGGACCAAATGGCGAAAAAGGCGCTCCAGTTAATAGTGAACAGTTGATCGAACCGGCCGGCCCAGGTTCGGGCTGAATCATAGCGGGAGGAATCAGGAGGAATCATACGGGAAATAAGCACAGAACTATCCTAACTAAGACCCTGAGAAAAGGGCAATTATTTTGGTTAACAATCCCAGTTTATTCAACAGTACCAGGAATATGAGAATTGGCGAAATGTATTTCAGGAAAAAAGTTAAAACCTTTATCCGGCCCGGGTTGGCATCAAACAAATCTTCTGCCCCCTGGCGTAATTTTGCCAGTGCTTTATCAAAGCCCCAGATCCAGGCTACGAAGACGGCAATCAGCAGACCACCCAGTGGCAGAAGGATATTCGAGGCCAGATAATCGGCAAAATCGAAGAAGGTCAATCCAAAGATGGTCCAATCGGCCAGCACATTGAAACTGAGGGCTGATGGTATTCCCACCAGGACGGTGATACCGCCAAAGAACAGGACGGCATTATGGCGGGGCCAGTTCCTTTCATCGACGAAATAGGCCACAACTACCTCAAGCAACGAGATGGCCGAAGTCAGGGCGGCAATCGTCAATAACAGGAAAAATAAAATGGCGAACAGGTAACCACCGGGCATATGGGCAAAAACAACCGGCAGGGTCTGGAAGATCAAACCTGGTCCTGAGGCGGGATCCTGTCCGGTGGCGAAAACCGCCGTGAATATGGCGATCCCGGCGAACAGTGCGATCACCGTATCCAGAATTACAATTTGAACGGCAGCGTTGGGGATACTATCCTTTTTGGACATGTAACTACCATAGGTCATCATGGCGCCCATCCCCAGGCTCAAGGTAAAGAAAGCGTGGCCCAGGGCCACCAGGATGGTTTCAGGGGTCAGCTTACTCCAGACCGGGTCCCAAAGGAAATTCATCCCGGCTCCCGCCCCTGGTAAAGTCAGTCCACGGATAACCAGAATCATCAGAATAATGAGTAATACGGGCATCATGATCTTGCTGCCGCGCTCGATCCCTTTCTGTACCCCGAAATAGACCACCACCATCGTCAATAAGAAGAAGGCGATATGAAAACCAACGATCCAGTTGACATTAGACACCAGGGTACCAAAGTGATCGGCTGCCAGGCTGGCATCGGTGAAACCGCTGAAAGCACCGCGCAGGGCTTCGAAGAAATATCCCAGCGACCAGCCGGCCACCACACTGTAAAACGAAAGGATTACGAATCCGGCGACTACTCCCATTCCACCGACAGCAGTCCAGGTTTTAGATCCGCTTAATTGTTTGAAAGCACCAACGGGATTGCGCTGGGTAGTTCGTCCGATTAGAATTTCAGCCGTCAGAACCGGTAACCCGATTATTACGATGCAGATCAGATATACAAAAATAAAGGCGGCTCCACCATTCTCACCGGCGATGTAGGGGAATTTCCAGATGTTTCCCAGACCGATAGCCGAACCGGTCGCTGCCAGGATGAAACCCAGACGGGAACCCCAGTGTTCACGATTATTTGTCATAGTTCTTCTTCAGGTTTAACATTTGTAGTTTCGGTTGTCTCCAGGTCTTCCAGCATAATTTCTTCGAACGGTTCCAGATGGGCATCCACCACTGCGTCAAGGACTCCATATATGTAGATGAAAAACATCCACCAGGCATATTTATTTCGTTTCTCGAGATAACGGCCCTGGCGGAGATCCATACTGCTGTCATAATTCAAATAACTGTCCCTGTTTTCCAGAAATCGCCAGGTAACCAGCGCCTCGCAACCCAGAATCAGACCAGCCTTGAGGTACTTTCCATTGTAGGCCTGTCCGGCGCCCGGCAGTACAAAACCAAGCAGAGCCGCCTTCTTCGGTGACTTCACTGCCACCGAATCAGTTTCGGCTCCGATAACCAGTGTTAGGAACGCCAGGGTTAGTACCAGGGTTTTAGGCATCAAACCTCGTATCCGCCGACCAGTTACCGATGACTGCCTGTGTTCCGGCATGGACCTTTACCGTACATTTTCCATCGACCAGGGTCATCTGTTCGCCATCGATATGGATCGGCAGGTGCTTCTTGCATTCAATGGTGATTTCATCGGCCTGGAAATTAGCCACTTCACGGACCGTATCAATTGTACCATCATATAATCGGCTGAACACAGCAATGATCCGGAGACGGGATATCTGCTCCAGGTAGCAGATATCAAGCAAACCATCATCAAGCTTGGCTTTCGGTGTTAACTGCAGACCACCTCCCACATTCCAGCCATTGCCGATACTGGTCAAAAACAGGTCGCTGTCCAGGACAGTATCACCAAAAGTAAGCCTGACCGGTATCCTCCGGTAAGTGATAAAGGTATATCCGATTGCCAGCAGGTACCGCAAAGCTCCGGTAATAAAACCAAGTTTCCGTCCGACTTCATTGGCCCGGCCTTCAAATCCCATGCCCATTACATTAATGAAACGCCGTCCATTAACTTCACCGATATCGACTTTCTTAACATCGTTAGCCAGCAGAATCCTGATTGCATCTTCCACCGAATCATGTGGGATACAGCAACTGCGGGCAAAATCATTTCCGGTACCGATCGGAATCATACCCAGCGGTTTATTCAGATCGGGCAGACCATTCAGAACCTCATTGATAGTTCCGTCACCTCCAACCGATACGATTACATCGAACCGGTCGCCAAATTCCTTGACCAGTTCGGTGGCATGCCCCGGTTTCTCGGTAAAATGAAATTCAAATTCGGCCTGCTCACGGCGCATGATCGAATCGATTTGTGGTAAGGCCTGCATGGTCCGGCGGCTTCCTGCTTCCGGATTTACAATCAGTAGATAACGTAATTTTTTAGGCATATCAGACTCCTACCGCGATTGCTTCGATTTCCACATCGGTATTCAATGGCAGGGCCGCCACCTGAACTGCCGACCGGGCCGGCGGTTCCAGATTCTTGAAGCATTCCTGGAATACTTCATTCACTTCACCGAATTTTGATAAATCAGTGAGAAAAACCGTGAATTTCACTACCTGGGACAAATCGGTGCCAGCCGCCGATAAAACAGCATTCAGGTTATGCAACACGCGCTGCACACGCTGTTTAAAATCACCATCGATCAGTTTTCCGGTGGCAGGATCCAGTGGTATCTGTCCCGCCGTAAACACAAAACCGTTGGCAACAATCGCCTGGTTATACGGACCGATCGCCGCCGGTGCCTGTGAAGTGTGGATTACTTTTCTTTCCATGATTCCCTCCCGATTAAACAATTCTAAATGAAATCCATTGAAGACAAATGTGTTAATGTGTTGTAGTGTTCGGGTGTTTAGGTGGGTTGCCATTCCATTTTTCCGCTACTCCATCAACCTTATCCCATATCCCAGGTCGCCAGTCCCACATCGTCATTGAATTCACGTTTAATATCACCATCAAGGGGCAAAATTACAAATTCACCTACTGCGGCTACTTTTGCGGCAAACAGATGACCCCCCATGATATTGAAATGGTGGTCACCAATAGTGATATGGGCATGTATGAACGGTTTTCCATCCAGCAGGGTAATATTCCCCTGACAGGAAACCAGCTCGTGGCTATCCGCATATACTTTTCTGGTATAAACCTTTTCATCCGGATCGTAAGCACCCAGTTCGATTTCCTTGATCGCACCAATCCCTGAGATTTTACCATTTGCAATATTATGATCGATACAGAAATTGGTCAAGACATCAACCACTGATTCATTTTTTTCAACATAAACAAAATAGCGGTCTTCCAGTTTCCTGAATTTCATCTTATCTCCAGCGCAGGTTTGGTGAGCGATTAGCAGTGGTTTCGTCCAGGCGGCGGACCGGAGTTGTTACCGGTGCTGCCTGGAGTTTATCGAGATCAGTGTCGATTTCCCGGTCGATTTCCAGCATGGTAGCAGCAAACCGGTCCAGGGTCGCTTTCGATTCCGATTCGGTTGGTTCAACCATGATCGATTCAGGAACACTGATCGGAAAATAGACCGTAGGAGCATGGAACCCGTGATCCAGCAATCGTTTGGCAATATCCAGTGCCTTACCACCACGCTCCTTCTGCGGAACGGCGGTAAGCACAAACTCATGCATGCAGTTTCCAGGATATGCCACCTGGTAGGCATCTTCAAGTTTATGCATCAGGTAATTGGCATTGATGATGGCCACACGGGTCATATCACGGAGCCCCTTTTCACCCATTGATTTGATATATGAATAGGCTCTGACCAGGATTCCAAAATTGCCAAAAAAAGTGTGGATACGGCCAATGTTGGCCGCAACATCAGAATTCAAATGATATTTATCTCCGACTTTATCTACCTGGGGAATGGGTAGATAGGGAACCAGCCCTGGTACTACACCGATCGGACCCGAGCCCGGACCACCACCACCATGGGGAGTTGAAAAAGTTTTATGGAGGTTAATATGGACAATATCGAAGCCCATGTCGACTGGCCGTACGATACCAATCAGCGCATTCAGATTGGCGCCATCCATATACATCAATCCATCCACCGAGTGGATCAAGTCGGTTATCTCTTTGATATTTGCCTCAAACAATCCCAGAGTATTGGGCTGGGTCAGCATCATTCCGGCCACCGTATCATCGAGCTTGGCTTTCAAATCTTCGATGTCAACTAATCCATCCGGTCCGGATTTGACCTGTCTGGTTTTAAATCCACCGATAATCACACTGGCCGGATTTGTACCATGGGCACTGTCAGGGATCAGGATAACCTGCTTGCTTGTATTTCCTTTTTCCTCGTGGTATTTCTTTATCAGGAATACTCCCACCAGCTCACCCTGGGCCCCGGCGCTGGGCTGGAGAGTGAAACGTTCCATACCGGTGACCATCTTCAACTGCTGTTCCAGCTCCCACATCAATCTCAGGGCACCCTGAACGGTTGCTTCCGGCTGATCGGGATGTATAGCTGAAAAGCCTGGCAAGGCCGCCATGGCATCGTTCACCTTGGGATTGTACTTCATCGTGCAGGAACCCAACGGATAAAAATCCTTGTCGACATGGTGATTCTTGGTTGACAGTCCCAAATAATGCCGGACTACCTCCGGTTCGCTTACCTGTGGTAATTTTGGTGCGCTCTTTCTGAAATAGCGCTTTTCGAAAATTGAGCCGGGATCAGTTTCAGGTACGTCACAAAGGGGCAGATTTATTCCCACCTGGCCTTCGCGGCTTTTATCAATGATCAAAATGTCTTTCATTATCAAATCCGAATAGTTTTATTGCTGCGACACAAGTTCATTAAGGTGAAGTTCGACTAAACTGCGGGCTGCTTTAAGTGCATCCGGTAACTGGCTGATATCCTTTCCACCGGCCGTGGCCAGATGGTGACGCCCACCACCACCGGCTCCCATAGTTTTCCCAATTTCCCGGGCCAGGTCGCCGGCTTTCACTCCGGCCGCGATCAAATCTTTTGTCACTACCACCACAATTGAGGGTTTTTCATTTACAATGCCGCCTAATACGGCTACGCCCGATTTCAAGGCAGTCAGGATTGTATCACCACGTCCTTTTAATTCATCGGCATCGTTCACTTCCATCTCAGTTACCAGCAGAAAGTGAGTTCCAATCGGGGTGGCTTTATCCAGCAGACTTTTAGCACTGAATCTCTGATCACGACGGGCCTGGTTCCTTAATTCTTTTTCCAGCTTCTTTTTCTGCTCCAGCAACTGGTCGATCCGATCCGGCAGTTCGGCTACCGGGCTGTTGAAACGAGTCTGAATATTTGCCAGCAGCCCGGTCTGCTGCTGTATATGTTCGATAGCGCCGACACCGGTAAAAGCTATTATCCGCCGGACACCAGCCGCCAGTGATGATTCTTCGATAATTTTAAAGAATCCAATATCACCGGTCCGCTTCACATGGGTTCCGCCACACAGTTCTTTGGAAAATCCGCCGATTGTAATTACCCGGACCTCATCACCGTATTTTTCGCCGAATAATGCTTCGGCGCCACCTTCACGGGCCTTATCGAAAGCCTCATAAGTAATATCCAGACCGGTGTTACGGCGAATCTCCGCATTGACAATCCGCTCGATCTGATCAATCTGATCGGTGGTAATTTTTTCAAAATGGGTCAGATCAAACCGGAAATGATCGGGTGCTACCAATGATCCGGCCTGATGGACGTGATTGCCCAATACTTGCTTCATAGCAGCATGCATAAGGTGAGTGGCGGTATGGTTGCGCCTGATCGCATTACGTCGTTCACCATCAACCTGGCACTGGACCGTACCATCGACTTCATGCTGATTGAATGATCCGTTGCCCACATGAACAAAACTTTCCCCATCCTTCCAGGTGTCGGATATTTCCAGGTCGATTCCCTTCCCGGTGATCGTACCCCTGTCGCCAATCTGCCCTCCTGATTCGGCATAAAATGGTGTCTGATCAAGAATCAACAGTATGCTGTCGCCCTGTTGAGCCCAGCGCTGCAGGCGGGCAATCGAATGGGTGGTTTCATATCCCAGAAATTTTGAATCGGGACCATTTTCCAGTACCTGCCAGTCCAGTTTTGAATCATCACGCCTGAATTTACCGGCCGATTTGGCACGTTTTTTCTGCGCCGCCATTTCCTTTTCAAAACCGGTTTCATCGACGGTCAGGTCCCGTTCGCGGGCCATCAACTGGGTCAGGTCAAAGGGAAAACCATAAGTATCGTATAGACGAAATGCTTCCGGTCCGGGAATTTCAGTGCCGGAAATATTTCGGACCATCTTCTCAAAATTGGCCAGCCCCCGGTCGAGGGTTTCATTGAAAGAGGTTTCTTCAGCCTTGATTACATTTTTAATGTGTAGTGCCTTTTCAAGAATTTCAGGAAAATCCTCGCCCATGATTTCACACACCGTATCGACCAGCTGATAAATAAACGGCTCGTGCAGATTCAGAATTCTTCCAAAACGGGAGGCCCGCCGGAGGATTCGGCGCAGTACATAACCCCGGCCTTCATTGGAGGGCATGGCGCCATCGGCAATGGAAAAACTGAGCATTCGCACATGATCGGCGATCACCCGGAACGGTACGGGATCCGTTGCGTAGGCCGTCCCTGAGAGTTCTACTGTTTTTTCTATAATCGGCTGGAACAGATCGGTTTCATAATTACTGGTTTTTCCCTGCATTACCGC
>CAYPJE010000050.1:6171-20280 GCA_964410945.1 uncultured bacterium | reverse complement strand
CCTTCCACTTCTTCTGAATTTAATGAATCATGAATAATCTAGATATACGATGACAAGTATAATAAATGGGAAATAACATGCGAACCACAATCCTCAGCCTCAGCCTTATCCTTAGCCTTTCTTACGCCACCAGCGCGATAACCATACCTTCCGGTGCCAGTTGGACACAGCCCTCCGGGGCCTACCTCTGTTCCGGTGAAATTACCGTTTCCAGTGGTGGTATTTTCACTGCAGCAAGTTCCGACGACGTTTGTGTAACACCTAATGGTGGAGGTGATGTCAGTCTGCCGGTGACCATTTCCTTTTTCGATGCCGTCAGTGATGAAAACAACGGCTCGGTCCTGGTAACCTGGGTTACCGAAAGCGAGACCTACAACCTGGGCTTTATTATTGAACGGTCCAATATTAGCGATGGCCTGTGGAGCGAAATCGCCAGTTATATCACCTGTGCGGAATTGCAGGGACAGGGCAGTGTCACCCGCCGGACCGAATACAGCTATGTGGATAAAACAGTTGAAGCCAGGCAGACCTATGATTACCGGCTGGCCGATGTGAACTATGCCGGTGTAAAAGCCTATTTCAGCCAGTACGCCGTTGGTGTGGAAGTACCGGAAATCCTGCCCCGGGAATTCTGCCTGGACCAGAATTATCCCAACCCGTTCAACCCGTCCACAGTTATCCGTTACGGCCTGCCGGAACAATCCGATGTTATCCTGGTGATTTACGATCTGCGGGGCCGGATCATTTCCACCATGGAAGCAGGCCGGCAGGAAGCCGGTTATTACAACTTCACCTGGAATGGAATTGACGATCAGGGTCGGGCGGTATCCACCGGAATTTATTTTGCCCGGCTGCAGGCCGGTTCGAACGCCCGGGTGATCAAGATGGCATTTGTGAAGTAGGGGCTGGTCATTGGTCAGTAGATAGTGAACAGATTACTAATGATTTTTGATTAGTGTTTGTGCCTTCCTGATCATAATTACTTTATTAATATGTCGGGCTGAGCTTGTCGAAGCATACATATCCTGAATTCCACCCTTCGACTGGCTCAGGGTGACAGAAGTGTTGTAAATATTAAATCTCCAATCTTCAATTTCCAATCCTCCGGCGATATCCTTAGATTCGCTATTATATAAACCGGAGTTATGTTGAAGACAACCTGGCCTCGCGGAATTTATACAATCGCATTATCCTTGATCTGGCTGGTATTGGTTATTGGGCTGTGGCAGCGGTTTTATGCCCAGCGTAGCGGTACTGCCTATTTGTCCCTGTCCACCGGCCTTGAAAAACTGCCCGATGAGATGGAATGGATGAATATAAAGATGAATGGTCGGAAGGTGGGGTATTCTTATTCTTCAATCAGCAATCTGGAGTCTGGCGGGTACAAAGTCGACAATCATATCGATTTTAACACCGTTATTGTCGGAATGCCGGTGAAAGTTACAACTACATCGCGGGCAGTTGTTGATTCTCTGTTCCGTTTCCGGTCTTTTGACTGGCAGATAAATTCCGGGTTGTATTCCACGCGAATAACCGGTGAAGTGGAAGGCGATGTCGTGCATGCCCGGCGGATAGAGTCCAACGATACGATTGCCATGGAGCTGCCGATTCCCCGTGAAGCTTATCCGAGTCTGGCCATCAAGCATTTGCTGGCTCAGCGGGGCATCAGTGAGGGGGACCGTTTAATATTACCCATCTATGAGCCCCTGTCACAGGAGAGTATCGAGCTGCTGATTGAGCATCTGGGAAAGGCGGAACTGGTAATTGATTCCCTGGTATTGCGGTTAAATAAAATCCGAATAAACTACGGTGATTTACCATCCTACCTGTGGCTCGATGACGATGGCGTTACCTGGCGCGAAGAAGGTCTGATGGGCATGGTGCTGGAGCGCACCGATGTTTCGGGGGCAATTGATGGTGCGGTCGAGTTAAGCGGATTTGATATTGCCGATTTTTATGCCGTGCCAGTGGAAGGGAGAATTATCAATCCCCGGGAGATCACACGGCTGGATTTAGGTATTGACGGGCTGGGGCCGACTATTCCTGAACCGCTAAAGAATTTTTATCTACGTACCGAATCAAACGGTGAAAGAATTTTCAGGTTGTCATCAGCACCAGTCGATGGCAGTACGATCAGTCTGCGGCCCTTCCTCTGGCACACCGCACTGATCCAGTCTGACCATCCCCAGATTATTGCCCAGGCCAGACAGATTACCACCACTGCGGCGAGTCGCAGTGAACAGATCGACCAGTTGGTAGACTGGGTTTTCTCCAATCTGGCAAAAGTGCCGGTGGCCAACCTGGCATCGGCTTACGAAATATTGAATAAGAAGGTTGGTGACTGCAGCGAACATACAACCCTGTTCACCGCTCTGAGCCGCAGCCTGGGAATTCCCACCCGTGTGAATATGGGGGTGGTCTACCTGGATGGCCAATTTCTCTACCATGCCTGGCCCTCGGTTCTGTTGGATAATCACTGGATTGCGGTTGATCCGACCTTCGGACAGCATATTGCCGATGCCACGCATGTATCATTACTGGAAGGTGATTTTAATAATCTGACCGCCTTAATGCCGCTGTTGGGACAGATAAAAATGCGAATCATCGAATATAAATGAACTCCCGGAAGATGAATAATTCAAAAAAACTCTAGTATGATTAATATTAATAATATTGCTAAAAAATATGATACTGTCCAGGCTGTAAAGGACTTATCACTGGAAATACAATCGGGCGAACTGTTCGGGTTTCTTGGCCCGAATGGTGCCGGTAAAACAACAACCCTGAAAATGGTAGCCGGTCTGCTGCAGCCGGATCAGGGCGGAATTCAGCTGGGTGGAATAGACCTGTCGGATAATCCGGAGGAAGCCAAACGAATCACGGCCTATATACCGGATACGCCCTATCTGTATGAGAAATTGACCGGACGGGAATACCTTCATTTTGTAGGATTACTGTATGATGTTAATTCGGAATTGGTTGACCTGCGTATTATAGAGTACCACGATGCCTTTCAGTTCGGGGCCTGGCTGGATGACAGGATCGAGACCTATTCCCATGGCATGCGACAGAAAATTGTTTTTACTTCCGCTTTTATTCACGAACCGGCTATTCTGATTGTGGATGAACCCATGGTTGGCTTGGATCCGGTAAGTATCAGGGCGGTAAAGAAGTTGCTGGTTGAAAAATGTAAGTTGGGGATGACGGTCCTTATGTCGACCCACACCCTGGAGATTGCCCAGGAGATTTGTCACCGGGTAGGCATCATCGATCATGGTGAAATTGTGCGTACCGGAAATATGGATGTTCTACGTACGGAAGCCGATGCCAACAGTTCTCTGGAAGATATTTTTCTGACCATTGTGAATGAGGAAAACCAGGTGGGATGAGCCTGGCACTCACTAGAATATTTTTCCCGCTCCGTTATCAACGGTTGCGGAACAGCCTGCAGGCCAGTACCTGGCGGCGCTGGGTGGAAGTGGGTGTGTCAGTACTGATTCTGATTGGTGTCGAATGGGGCGCCTACCGATTATTCATTGCTGCTTTTAACTTCCTGCTATCGCAGGGAGAAATCGGACAATTGTTGCTGGATCGCTTATTCAATATGGGCTGGACTGCCATTTTCATGCTGCTGATCGTATCAAACCTGATCGCAGCCTTCTCGACTTTCTATCGTTCCCGGGAAGTGGAATTTTTATTTACCGCGGCCTTGTCCCATGAGGAGGTTTTTCGAGTAAAATTGACCGATAATCTGATTTTTTCCTCCTGGGCGATTGTGATTCTGGGACTACCATTGATATTATCATATGGAACGGTTAAGGAGTTAGCCGGCGGTGCCTTGTTTCTACTGTCAACTGCTGGTTTGATTCCACTGATTTTGATTGCCGGAGGTACGGCCCTGTTACTGCTGGTTCCCCTGGTCCGGGTGTCTAAGGTTGTCCGATTGCGGATCAGTTTTGTTGCGGTATTAATCTTTATTACTGTACTGGTAATTGTATACCGCCAATTCAACCAGGCCGATCTGGTGGTTGCCGGTGAAGTATCAAATCTGCGCTATTTGAGCCGCTATACGGCCAACCTCAGCCGGATTCCCTTCCCGCTGTTGCCCAGTTATTGGTTTACCAGCCTGTTTGCCGCCTTTTCTCAAGGCAATTACCGGGATCTGGCATTCTATGGAAGTCTGCTGTTTACCTCGGCCCTGCTGGTGCGCGAATTATTATTGCTGGTAGTGCGCAGTTGGTATTATACCGGGTGGCAGGTATTGCAGGCCCGGTCAAGAATGATCACAACCACCAGGGTAGAAAGCAGTACACTGCTGATAAAATCATATGGACTGAAAAATAAATCCCAGGCATTGGTGGCCAAGGAACTGCTGCAGTTTATCCGGACACCCCAGCAATGGATCCAATTTCTCCTGTTCCTTTTGATGATAATCATATATATAGGAAATTTATCCCGTGTCCAGCATACGCTGCAGGGCGCTGGATTCTTCTGGAACCGGTTATTATCCATCCTGAATTTCGGATTTGCCGGATTTATCCTGGCCAGCCTGATCACCAGATTTGTTTATCCCCTGGTCAGCCTGGAGGGACGTAACCGATGGATTTTGTTGTCATCACCGGTTTCAATGGGTCAGGTTTTGAAGCAGAAATTCTGGTTGTCAGCCATATTTTTCTTCATCCTGTCTGAAATGGTAGCAGTACTCTCGGGAATACTGCTGGACCAGAGTATGGAATTACTGTTATTGTCTTCATTTCTATTATTTCTTATGAGTATTACACTCACCAGCCTGTCTTTGGGGTTGGGAGCGGTTTTCCCATTGTATAATGAAACCAATCCAATGCGGATCGTATCGGGAATTGGTGGCATAATAACCATACTGATCAGTCTGGCCTACCTGGGAATCATGCTTGTGGCAATGATCAGCATGCTGCGATTTCTCCAATCCGGATATCCTGGCACGGGATTCTGGGTATTCACGGCCGGTATCCTCATATTCAACGGAATAATGAATTATTTCCCCTTACGCTGGGGGTATTTGTCATTCAAGCGGCTATAATACTGTGATCCGCTTCACACTAGTAAAAAAAGTATCACCTTGACTGCAATATGATTTGACCGGATTTGATTTTTACTATTAACTTACCGACCGGTAAGTAAGTAAAGAATATGCAAAAGAAAGAAAATAACAAAGAAATCATCTTCCGGGAAGCCGCCCGCTTATTCTCTGAAAAGGGATTTGAGCGTACATCAATGCGTATGATTGCCGAAGCGGCCAGCGTTTCCAAACCAGCGATTTATTATTATTTCTCTAATAAGGACTCATTATTTGAGCAATTATTGGATATTGCCATGTCCCATGTTCAGGATACGGCGGATACCGTCAGCAATTCGGAATTAAATGCTGTTGAGAAACTGGAATTAATTGCTGTCCACCGGTTCGAGTTACTGAACAATCATCCTGAAATCTCACGCTTCATGTTTGATATGGCCACAGGGAATATGCGCAACCGGTTCATGAAGCATCTTGAGGAAAAAAACAAAAAGTATATGGAAACCCTGTTGCGAATAATCAATGATGGACAGGAACAGGGATTAATAAAATCTGATATCGATCCGATAGTGGCAACTTTTATGTTGGTAGGCGGACTGAATGTATACATGATGGTTCATATTAAAGCCGGGATTGGAGAATTGACGGCGGAAAAAGCCCGGGAATTTGTGACAACTTTATTAAATGGAATTGGACTAAGCCAATAGTCCACAAGTTTTTGATTTGGAGATAAAAATGCGTTTCTCTGTAAAAAAGAAAATAATTATTCTGGGGCTGTTCGCTGTAACAGGGATTCAGGCCCAGGTGCAGGATCTTACCCTGGAAAAAGCCCGGGAACTGGCGCTGGCCAATAATCCCCAGGTGAAACTGGCTGGCGAGGCCGTAAGGAAGTCCAAAGCCCAGGTGACAGAAGCCCGCGCCGGCTTGTTGCCCGCAATCAGTGCCTTTTCCAGTTACCAACGGGCTTGGGATTTACAGACTTCCGTCATACCAAATTTCCTGAAAGACACATTCATACAAATGAATATGCCTGGCGCCGAGGCCCTACCCGACTATATGGAAATGGCGTTTGGTTTGGAAAATACACTGGTTTATGGTGTAAATATTTCCCAGCCGCTTTTCGTTGGTGGAGCGGTCTGGAATGGATATCAGATCGCCCGGAGCGCCGAGGAGATCAGCGGTGCTCAATTTGAATCGACCAGACAGGCCATTCTGCTGGAAGTAACTAATGCCTATAACAGTGTTTTGTTTGCCCGGTCGGTTGTTGGGGTGATGCAGCAGAGTGTGGCTGCAGCAGAAAAAAATCTGGACCAGGTAATGAAATTCCGTTCTACCGGGAAATCATCTGATTTTGATGTCCTGCGGGCAGAAGTACAGTTGGCGACATATAAACCACAGTTGGTTTCAGCCGAAAACAATGCCCACCTGGCAGTTTCCAATCTTTTGCGCATTCTGGGACTGGATGATTCCGAACTGGTAATTATATCAGGAGAACTGAATTATGAGCCCAGTGAACTATTAACACAGGATTTCCAATCGTTGCTGGCACTGGCAATGGCTAAGCGGCCTGAGTTGAACATGCTGGATGAACAGAAACAGATTGCCAACCGGCAGTTATCCCTTGCCCGGTCAGCGGCGATACCCAGTTTGTTCTTCAGTACGGCCTATCAATATCAGGGCCAGCGGAATGACCTGGATTTTGTGGGAGATGATTTCACCAAATCATTCAATTCCTCACTTTCTTTGAACATCCCCCTGTTTGCCGGTTTGGGTAACAGGGCCAAAATCCAGCAGGCAAAAATCGGAATCAATGAAGCCCGGTTCCAGGAAGAATCACTGTTGCAGGGAATTAAAATGGAAGTGGAAGGTGCCTTCTATACCATGAAAGAAGCCGAAGAGAATGTGGCCACACAGGCAACAGTCATTGCTTCAGCCGAAGAGGCACTGCGTCTGGTGAATCTTCGTTATGCCGAAGGTGCCAGTACCCAGCTTGAAGTGATGAATGCCGAAGTGGCTCTGAACCAGGCCCGGCTAAATTATCAGCGAACATTATTTGAATACAATTCGGCCCTGACGGCCTTAAAAAAAGCATTGAACCAGTTGTAGGAGTATACCATGAAACGCAATTTATTTATTGGTTTAACCATTAGTTTGATCATGTTTCTCGCCAGTTGTGGAAAACCGGCTGCTGAAGTTGCCGAGGAAGTCCAAGTCATCCCGGTACAACTGGCTGAAGTAGAACGCGGTAGCATTGAGAAGACAATTCAATTTTTTGGGAATGTGGTGGCCGATCAGGAAATCAAGGTCTATTCGACCGTCCCAAATAAAATAACCGGCATTATGGTTGATGTCAACCAAACGGTAGCGGTTGGCGATCTGCTGGCTGAAATTGACACCGAGAAAATCACTCAAGCCGTGACCCAGGCCGAAGCCGGATTGGAATCGGCCCAGGCCCAGTATAAAACGACCGAGGCTGAATGGCAGCGGATAAAGAAGCTGTACGATGATAATGCCATTAGCCAATCGCAGCTTGAGGCGGTTAAAGCCCAGCGTGATGCTGCCAGTTCAGGTGTAAAACAGGTCAGAGCTGCTCTTTCGACGGCCCGCAGCCAGTTGTCTGATACCAGGATAACCGCCCCTATCTCCGGCATTATCTCCGAAAGGAATTTCGAGGTTGGTGATATGGCCACGCCGCAAATCCCCCTGTTTACGGTTGTACATATGAATCCGGTACTGGTGCAGGTGAATGTTATTGAGCGGAATATGAATATAATTAAACCTGGCCAGACTGCCTGGGTATCTGTTGCCGCTTACCCTGATACCATGTTCCAAGGGCTGATCAGACAGGTTAATCCGACTCTGAATCCCATGACACGTACTGCCCAGGCCGAAATCGAGATCCCCAATCCCGATCTGCTGTTGCGGTCCGGTATGTTCGCCGATGTCAACGTAGTGATCCAAGAAAAGAAGGATGTCCCGCTGGTACCCAAATACGCCATCATTGAAAAAACATCGTTGAATTATGAGGATGGTCAGTTGACTACCAACAAGGTGAAAATAAACCGGCATGTTTTTGTAGTAAATGACAGCGTTGCCGTAAAACAGGAAATCACTATTGGTATTGAGGATCGAACCAGGGCAGAGATCCTGTCGGGGTTAGTTGGTGGTGAGAATATTGTGGTGCTGGGGCAGTATAATTTGATGGATTCGACCCAGGTTGAAATCATTGTGGCCAACTAAGGTAAGGGTTCCAACATGATTATTTCAAAAGTAGCAATTAAGCGTGGTGTCACATTCACTATGCTTTACCTGATTGCGATTGGTTTTGGACTATTTGGTTTGTCCAGTCTGAAATTGGACCTGTATCCGAATATCACTTTTCCGGTTATCGGTATTATCACCCAGTATGAGGGCGTCGGGCCTGAGGATATCGAGAATGTTCTTACCCGCCCTCTTGAGCAAACTGTAATCTCGGTTGAAAATATCAACAGAATCACTTCGACTTCCAATGTTGGTACCTCGATACTGATCCTGGAATTCGATTGGGGTTCCGATATGGATCAGGCCGAGATCGATGTGCGCAATATGATTGATTTTGTCCGCGACTATCTTCCGGACGAAGCCACCGAACCGATCATTTTTGCTTTCAATCCTTCCATGCAGCCGATCCAGTATCTGACGGTCAGTTCCGAGCAATTGGGTATGGCCGAACTGCGGCGGGTGGTTGATGAACAGATCGTACCGCGGCTGGAGCGGATCAATGGTGTGGCCGCCGCTTCGATTCAGGGTGGACTACAGCGGCAGATTCAGGTACTGGTCAATCCACATGAATTGGCGGCCCAGGGTTTGTCCCTGCAGCAGCTAATCCAGACCTTGCGGATGGAGAATCTGCAGATTCCCGGTGGCTTGATTGATGAGCAGAACAAGGAATTTGCGGTGAAAACTTATGGTGAATTCACAAATGTTGGGCAAATTGAAAATACCGTTGTGGGTTATAAGGCCGGAGTACCAATTTATCTGAAAAATGTTGCCAAGATTGTCGATGGTTTTAAGGAACAAAGGGAAATTATCCGCAATAACGGTCAAACGGCACTGATGCTCTACATTCAAAAGCAGGCCGATGCCAATACGGTCCAGACCAGCCGGGCGGTGGATGAAGCCTTGCCGGGGATTCTGGAGAAATCCGGGGGGGCAGTGGAGGTTTCCACCCTGATCGATTTTGCTGATTTTATTACCCGCTCAATTGATAATTTGAGTACCACCGCCCTACAGGCGATTGTCCTGGCCTTTCTGGTTTTGCTGTTTTTCCTCCGAAATTTCCGCAGTTCCCTGATCGTGGCAATCTCAATGCCGACGTCGATCATAATAACTTTCTTTGTCATGGATCGCGGTGGCTTGACCCTGAATGTAATTTCCATGGCCGGACTGGCCCTGGCGATCGGCATGCTGGTGGACAATGCGATTGTGGTGCTCGAAAATATTTTTCGACGCAAGGAAAAGGGAATGGATGTGCGGGAAGCGTCCTACGAAGGGACCAAACAGGTATCAATGGCAATTATCGCCTCGACATTGACAACCCTGGCGGTGTTCGTACCGATCCTGTTTGTTCCCGGTATTGCCGGTATCATGTTCAATGATATGTCGGTAACGATCGTATTTTCTTTGACCACCTCGCTGGTAATCGCCCTTACCTTGATTCCGCTGCTTGCGTCGCGCTTCCTGCAATCCGGAAAGACTGAAGCGCAGAATAAAGTCTCATTGGCGATTGGAAATTTCCTGGCGCGGTTGGAACAGTATTATATCAGGATTCTGGATTATTTCCTGTTCAGGAAAAAAACCCTGTTTTTAATCATTACTGTGCTGTTCATTATTACAATTATTCTGGCCGGTAAGGTCGGCGGTGAATTCATGGGTCAGACAGACCAGTCATTTGTTACCATGAATATTGAACGGGAAAGTGGTGCTTCTTTGTCATCCACGAATGAGACCTTTCTTAACCTGGAAGAAATGATTGATTCTGATTTCCCGGAGGCGATCAATGTTTATTCCAATTTTGGTACCGGTGAAGGTATCGGGGCTATGTTCGGTAGTACTGGTTCGAATGCGGGCCAGATTATGATTTCACTGCCGGATGTCAAGGACCGCGATCGGTCACAATTCGAAATTCAGGATGATTTGCGGGAGCGATTCCGGAAGATCCCGGGTGCCAAAATCACCTTCGAGGATAACAGTGGATTCATGGGGGCAGCTGGTGACGTGGAAGTCAAAATATTTGGTTTCGATCGCAGCACTGCTATGGCACTGGGTGATAAGGTGGCAGAGGTTATGGAATCGGTTGAAGGTACGGTTGATATACAAAAAAGCTACAGTTCACCGCAACCGGAGTACCAGATTTACCTCAATCGGGATCGGATTTCCTCGATGGGTTTGAGTGTCACGATGGTGGCCCAGACCGTGGAAGCCGGTATCAAGGGCACGGTGGCAACCCAATACCGCGAAGGTGGCAAGGAATACGATGTACTGGTTCGTTTTGATGATGTCTACCGTGATTCCCGCGCCGATCTGGAGAACATTTATGTTTCCACACCCCTGGGCGAGCAGGTGCCATTGATTAATCTGGCGGAAATCGTTGCGGGACGGGGTGCTACTACGATCAATCGTGAGGATCAGGATCGTGTAGTGACCGTATTTTGTATGGTTTCCGGACGTGATTTGCGCAGTGTTACCAATGATGTTCTGGCAGGGTTGGAAAAACTGACCTTCCCGCCGGATTTCAGGTGGGAAATTGGTGGGACAGCCGAAGATATGCAGGAATCCTTCATGTATCTGGGCCTGGCTTTAATGGCAGCCGTACTGCTGGTTTATATGGTTATGGCATCCCAGTTTGAATCGTTGCTGAATCCGTTTATCATTCTGTTTACCATTCCGTTGGCATTCATCGGAGTCATCTGGGGCCTGTTCATTTCAGGAACCACTCTATCCATAACGGCAATGGTTGGCGGTATGTTGCTGATTGGAATTGTAGTTAACAATGGGATTGTGCTGATCGACTATATCAATCAGTTGCGAACATTGCATGATTATCCCCTGTGGGAAGCGGTAATTCGTGGCGGCCGGCGCCGGATGCGACCGATTCTGATGACTGCGCTGACAACCATATTTTCAATGACTCCCCTGGCACTGGAATTAGGTTCAGGTGCCGAGATTTGGGCTCCTATGGCCCGGTCGGTCATTGGTGGTTTGACGGCTTCAACCTTCTTTACCCTGGTGCTGATCCCAGTTCTGTATTTTACAATCGAACGCCTGAAACTGCGCCGGGCGATGAAGAAGGGCAAAATACCACAGGCCAAATTGAGCCGCCCAGAGAATGTTGATGTACTTGATTTAACCTGATTCTGATTTAATTCGGGGAGGGCAGGATTACTGTCCTCCCCGATACCACGTAATATTATACTGTATATAATTGTATATCAATAACAATACTATGAAATATTCCTATTTATCATTATTTTGTGCTTAGCTTCTAAAGGCTAAAAAACCTTCCGTCGATAGGAGGGGAACCTATTACGACAATGCGTTTAAATATCATAACCAGGAAATTGTTATAGCCGTGATACATTATTTCAGCTATAGCTACACACATAAATCTGGAAACAACTACACGGGAGAATAACTATGTCAGATAAGACTGCCGACCTGGCCGGACCAGGAATTGGTAATTATGATGATCTAAAGAATGTCCTGCCAACCGATTACAATTCATTATTAAATCCGAAGGAAACCCAGCAGGCATTATCAATTGTAAAAACAGCTATCGAAGATGGTTTAAGCCGTGAATTGAATTTGATCAGGGTTGAAAGCCCTCTGATCGTTGATCGGGACAGCGGCATGAATGATTATCTCGACCGGGACGGATCACGGACACCGATTGATTTCCATATTTCAAATGATTATGGAAAGCATCCCATCGATGCGCAGGTAGTCCAGGCTGCTACCAAATGGAAGCGCTGGGCGCTGAAACAATTTGGCATGGATATCGGTGAAGGTGTTTTTACTGATATGCGAGCCGTGCGTAAGGATTATTTCCTGGATCATGACCACAGTTCCTATGTTGATCAGTGGGACTGGGAAAAAGTCATCAGGGCAGAGGATCGTAATCTGGACCTGCTGAAAGATACCGTCCGCCGTATTTGGAAAGTGCTTCGTGAAGCTGAGTTTACAGTACAGGATCAGTTTCCCCAGCTTAAAACCGATAAGTATCCTGATCTACCCGAAGAACTGGTTTTCCTGCACGCCGAGGAAATTCTGGAAATGTTCCCTGATCTGCCGCGTAAAGCACGTGAAACAGCTATACTGCAAAAATACCCGGCCATATTTATAATTGGGATTGGTTGGACCTTGGATGATGGTTATCCGCACGAGATGCGGGCTGCCGATTATGATGACTGGGTGACACCGACAGTTTCGGCCGATGATCGGCCGATGCACGGCCTTAACGGTGATATTCTGGTATGGAATCATGTGACCAGGCGTCGCCATGAATTAACATCCATGGGTGTCCGGGTAACCAAAGAAACCCTGAAGCAGCAGCTGGAAATAACCGGTCAGCTTGATTTTCTTGAGATGCCGTATCATAAAATGATCCTGAATGATGAGATCCCATTGAGTATCGGTGGCGGTATCGGTCAGTCCCGGACCTACATGTATATATTAAAGAAAGCCCACCTGGGTGAATGCAGCGTCACTGTCTGGCCCCAGATTCTGAAAGATTTATGCCGCGAAAAAAACATTTTCGTGCTTGAATAAGGTCTCTATCCTGGCAAAGGGGGCGGCTGATGCTGACGTAGGTCGCCCCTAATTTTTACCCTGTTAATGGCGTATGGCGGTTGTGGGTAGTACAAAATGCGGTCATAAATATTTTATGATCCGCCATTAGTGCTTTGAAAAAAATAAGTGGTAATGTAGTTTTCATCTACGACTCTGAATCAAGAATAAACAGATGTGATTTCTTGTATGGAGGGGTTGGCAAGTGAATACATTAAAAGGCTCTGAGTTGGCGCAAGGAGCCTTTTTCTTTACCAAGAATATCATTGGACATAGACAATTTTCGACGTTTCCGGGAGAGGTCATGTTGACTGTTTCGAATTCCCGATTTGCGCATTAAATCCAAAATTGAGACAGAATTTCTGTTATTTCGGGAACTGTAATCGAATGAATTTGTAAATTCTAATAGATCTTTGAAAATGGGGGCGACCGGTTTCGACGGGATAGATACGTTGTTAAACTGCATGCGGAGGCCCAGGCATCTCCTTAATCACCTGGAAACACAATAAGTGCCGATTACGGCTACATGGCTGCCGCTTAACTGACGGCAATCCGTCCTTTACAGAATTAGTCTGTGGTTTTGTAAAAGGGCGACATACTCACGGACTGGTTGATTCAATCGCTCTTATTGAATTGACGAGAACGCAATGAGCTGGTCCTGTCCTTCTGGTGTCATCGGCAGTAGACAGGATAAGAACAATCCGGTAGACTAAGCATGTAGATGTTTTTCAGGGTCCTATTTCGGACGGGAGTTCGACTCTCCCCGCCTCCACTCGACTTCGCTCCGCAAGAGTGAAGTCGACCGCGCCGAAGTTTCGATTTTAATCGGAACGAAGGCGGGACCAACAATAGGTAAATACAAGGAGCTTCGTCGCAGCAGGCTCGACTTCATTGGAGTGTGCTATTACGTCGCAGCAGGCTCGACTAATGGGGAAATACTTTATCTATATAATCCAATCTGTCAAGTATCCAAAGCGATACTATACTGGTTATACCACTGATATTGATAAACGCCTTGAAGCTCATAATGCCGGGCAGGATAGATATACATGCAAATATAAACCATGGAGAATTAAGATTTATATATCATTTACTGACAAGGCTCAGGCATTAGCATTTGAGAAATATCTCAAAACACCATCTGGTAGAGCATTTGCCAAGAAGAGACTCTGAAGTACTCCGCAAGAGTGAAGTCGACCGCGCCGAAGTTTCGATTTTAATCGGAACGAAGG
>CAYPJE010000050.1:0-6071 GCA_964410945.1 uncultured bacterium | reverse complement strand
GCTTCGTCGCAGCAGGCTCGACTTCATTGGAGTGTGCTATTACGTCGCAGCAGGCACGACTTCATGGAGCGTGTTATTACGTCGCAGCAGGCACGACTCCTTCAGGTAAAAAAATTTAATGTATCATTCGCAGATCATTGAGCGGTTTCTGGAAAAACATTGACTTATAGGTAGTATTACTCCAAATTCCCACTGCTAAAAGTGGGAGTAGATATGGGGCAGCGCTCCGGTTATTTTAATCTGTGTGCCCGGCCTGAATAAATCATGTGTCAGGGTAATTACGGATACGATTATTCAATTCTATATACACCGCTTTCCCACCCATTCTATCCCGACCTTTTTCAAGGTCGATACAGAATTATCAGATCAATCTTACCAAGGAGGCCGTTATGCGTCAGTCAGTGATTTTAATTAGTGTTTTAATTATTTCATTCTCAATTGTTCTCGGGCAAACCATGAGTATCCAGGGTGTGATCCGGGATGATACCGGGGCATCAGTCCACGGCAGTTATAATATTGAATTCCGGCTTTATACAGCGGCAAGTGGTGGATCGGCCGCCTGGTCCGAGACCCAGACACTAACGGTTACCAATGGTGTCTATTCAGCCCTCCTTGGATCGGTAAACAGCCTGGTTGGCTTGAATTATGATGTGAGCTACTGGCTGGGCATTTCCATTGATGGTACCGATGAATTATCGCCACGTACAAAGTTGACCATGTCACCCTATGCCATCATGGCAGGTATGAATGGAACTACAAATATTTTTCCACAGGATGGAGATGTCGTGATTGGAAGTGATGCCCAAATTGGCGGTGATTTAATGCTGGGATGGAACAGCTTCCTTGGAGTATCCGGTTCTGATGCTGATTGGCAAAATAATATTTTAGGCTGGACCTGGACTTCCGGGATTGGTGATCATCTGGATTTTTATGTACCTGGTAACAGTAACCCGGATACCAAGTTGATGTCATTGGATGAGGATGGAAATTTAGAATTAACTAATAGCCTGATTACCAGGCAAAGCGGTACCCTGATTTCCAATAGCCGTTCGTTCACCGATAATTTCCGTATACGCTACGATAATGATTTATTTGGTACTAATCTTGATGGATTGATTATTGAAAAGACTGACGGTAATTCCACCTATCCGGATGGTGGTATCATGTTTGCCAATACGGGTAATGATAATATAGTCGATGTATCAATGGTCATACGTGGAGATGGCAAAATTGGTATGGCGACTCCGGACCCAACCCATCTGTTTGATGTACGCGGCCAAGTGCGGATAGATTATCCAGGTTCCAACTACGATGTCTGGATTCAGGGTGGATCGGTTACATCCGGTGAAGCCCGCAATCTGGCTATATTGGGCCATTCTGCCTACGATAAACTATACCTTAATTATGGCGGTGAGTATAGTAATGGTACTGTTATTAGTGGAAATGTCGGGATAGCAACATCAAGCCCGGCTCGTCGGTTACATATTGTGGGTCCCTCCGTGGCAAGTAATGCAAATTCATATAGTATTAGAATTCAATTGCCCAGTGGTTCTGCAGCAGGAACCGATTATTGGGATATAGGAATTGACGATGAAAGCGGTGATGAGGATTTAATTTTTTCAATGAATGGTACTTCCAGAGGTTGGATTGATCCTGACGGATCCTACCAAAACAGCAGTGATCGGAGATTAAAAAAGAATATTGAACCTGTCACAGGTATGCTACCAAGACTACTGGCACTAAAACCAAGAACATTTAATATGAATACGGAATCTGACTCAGATCCCCGCTCGATAGGTCTTATTGCACAAGATGTTAAGGAAATTTTTCCCGAGCTTGATGTTGTTCAGGAAAATGAGGGGATGCTGGGTTTAAGCTATAGTGATTTCTCTGTAATGGCAATTGCCGCTATTCAGGAACAGCAGGAAATAATAAATGATTTGTTGGAGCGTATAGAAGACCTAGAAAATAAGGTGAACGAGTAGGTTCCCCTGATCCAGAAACGAAATCTGAAGAAATATTTTTGGATTGAAAGGAGAACCTGATGCGTTCAAAATTTAAAAATCATAAATATTGCAGGAGTCCATTGCTGTTGGTAATGATACTTCTGTTATCACTCCAGGGAGTGGCAGTGGCAGGATATACCTCTGACCACGTGATCATTAATAGCGGCACCGGAATGATGACCGGTTACCTGGCACCGGCCCAGGTTGGTGAAGAACGTGTTACCGGATCAGTATCGGTAATAGTGGGGCAGCCATTTGTTTCACCGGTGCCAATGACCGGGGCCGGCTATAACATGGAACTGGGTTTCTGGACCCAGATGCTGCGAACTCCTGGTGAAGCTAATCTAACGGCGACCTATGAAATCTATCCTGACCGGGTCGATCTGGACTGGTCCTACGATCCCAATACACCGCCAGCTACGATCATGCACAACATCTACCGTAACGATGTCATTATCCGGAATGAATATGCTATAATTAACAGCACCTACACTGACGATGCAGTTGAATTGAATGTTGGCACGGAATACAATTATGAGATTCTTGGGAAAAACTCGTTCGGGTGGGCTGGATTACCGACATCGGTTGTCGGTAAGACATCAACTGTCGGATCTATATCAGGGACGGTATCAACTTCGCTGGGTACCAAGATTCCCAATGCCAAGTTGAAATTGACCCCTAATTGGGGCTCATCCCTGTATTTCAATGGGACTGATGATTTTATCACTATCCCCGATGGTGATGCATTTGAAATAGCATCCCATACGGCCCTGCCGGAAGCAACCATAGAATTCTGGATCCGCCCAAACCGGGTGGCCGATGAAACGCTTATTTCCAAGGGCAGTCACTGGGATATTGGCCTGCGGGATAACTCAGGCTACAGTAAATTGGTGTTTCGCGTTAATAGCTCAATCGTGATGATCAGTGATGCCAGTATTGGTGTTGATGCTTGGACCCATATCGCTTTAGTTAAAGCGGCGGGTGGAATTTGGAGTTTATTCATTAACGGTGAAGCAGCTACCTTCAACTCCGGTCAGAGCACCTATACTCAAGCCAGTATCACCCAGGCCACTGCATCGGTATCCTTGGGTAAATATCCCGGTGGCCTGTTCTTCCGTGGTAACATGGATGACCTGATCTTCTGGAACGAAGCCCGTACCGCTGAGGATCTGGCCCGGGATTACGACCGTTACCTGTACTTCCAGACCTTGGGAGAAGTGAATTATCCCACCATGACGGCCCAGTTCAATATGGATGGCGGTTCGGGAAATATTGTCACCAATGCGGTTGATCAAACCAAAAATGGAACAATTGAGAATTTGACCATTGATTCCTGGTCGACTGCCATACCTGATGCTTTTGCCACTGCTTACACCGATTTCGATGGCAATTACCAGATCAATAATATTAATTACGGTAATGGAACCAATTTTACTCTGACTCCGTCCAAAGCTTACCATGACTTCAATCCTACTTACCGGCTGGTATACCTGTCAGATGCCACACCGGTTGCCAATGGGCAGAATTTCACGGTAACAAACCTGATGTCAATTACCGGTTATGTTTACTACGATATGGATAATACCGAAGGTGTGCAATGCGGTGAACAGAATGTACAGATCTGGGTCAATGGTGAATTCAAAGGCGTACTGACCGATGATGAAGGGTTTTACCGGGTTGAGGTTGAACCGGGTGCTGATGTAAATATTCAGCCCTATCTGGTTTCCAGGGAAATGGTTGAATTCTCACCATACAGTACTGATTTCACTAATGTTGTAACCAACAAAACCGCCAGTTTTATAGATTTGAAGACCCGTACAATCCGTGGCACTGTGACCGGTGGAATATGTGAGTGTCCCCTTGGTCCTTTGGGTGTTGCCACAGTACAGATAAAACCAACTACTGGTTTGTTCACCAAGACTGTACCGGTGGATGCCCTCGGTAACTATGTATTTCCTAATCTGCCGCCCCAGGCCTACCAGTTGCTGGTTAATATTAATGAGACCGGTACCTTTAATCCTGCGGTTCCCGAACTGCTGGCCATGGACCAGTATTTCCTGAATGGCGGCAAGTCGATTGATACGGAAGATTCATTTTCACTGATCGATTCTGTCTGGGTCGGTGAGGAGGATACGGTAACCTTCAATTACCGGACCTCCATGCAAACCTCGATCACTGGATTTGAGGTAAACCAGCTGGACCATAAACAATTTGAGCAGAACGTCAGGGATACACTTGACCTGTTTGCCTTTGAGCGTTACTGGAATAATTATGATTGTCCGGTTGACAGTGGCACATTCAAGATTATTGACCTGATCAGTGATCGATCCGATACTACTAAGGTTACTTTCAGTAGTGATGGTCTATACCGTTATGGTTTACTGCCTGGTCAGCCTAATATCAGCCCCACCGGGAGCGTACCCTATAGTAAGACTATTGAAGTCATTGCCAATGATATTTTAGGTCGCCCCGCAGTTGTGAAAACCGATCGGGCGGTTGTGCTGGGACATAAACCGCAGATGATGGATTTTACCACTACCGCACCGGATATTCCCTATTTGATACTGCGGCGACCTCCGGGCGATCAGAGTGTTTCCGAATTTTCCTCCTCGCAATCCCAATGTACGGAGATCGGCTTCACTATGGGAACATCATTCGGTTACAGTCAGGAATATTCGGCCAAGTTGGGTTTGGGTGTGACAACCTCCATCGGCTGGATTGTAGCAACCGAACTGGATGTTGAAACAACCTATGAAATGACGTCCGGAATCTCGGCTAATTTCAGTACGACCAGCAATACCTCTCAGAATGTCTGCCTGAGTTGCGAAACGACCTATTCCACCAGTGATGTGGAAGAGGTATTGGGGAACCGGGGCGATCTCTTTGTAGGTGGTGCTCTTAACCTGCTCTATGGTGAAACAAAAGTTCTGGACCTGATTTTTGAGGATGATACTTACCAGTATAGCCTGTCATCTGAGATTATCTTTGTGCCCGATGGATTTGCCACAACTTTTGTATACACCAGAGGGTATATAGAAGATTATCTGATACCAGAGCTGGAATTTTTAGCCCTGGCGGATTCCACCATGTTTGAGTCGATCAGTCGCTGGGAACATGTCCTGGCCCGGGAAGATTCCCTGCGCTGGATTACTACCGATACAGCCAATTATTCTTTTGAAGGCGGTGCCGGGCCGATAACGATGTCTCGTACCTCGGAAGTGGAAAAGACAGTTGGTTTCGAAGTCGGGATGGAAATTGACACTGAATTAGCCCAGACGGTTGGTTTTGAAGTAAATGAAGCAGCTGGTTTCGAATTTACCACCAAATTCAATTTTGGATTCAATATGGGTTTCAGTGCTTCCAGTACCCAGACTCAGTCGAATACATCTTCATTCACATTGGAGGATGATGATTTTGGCGATGATTACAGTGTTGGAGTTGGATCGGACCCAGTCTATGGGACACCTGTTTTTCACGTAATTGCAGGAAACTCCTCCTGTCCCTATGAAACCTGGTTCAACGATGAAGGAACGGTGGTAACAACACCCCGGGATGTACCCTATATGGAGTGGCAGGCACCTGGTGGTACGATTAGTAATGTATTACCGGATGATGTGGCCCTATTATCAGTTTTGCTGCGCAATGACCAGGACGAAGAGCGGACTTACTATCTTTCTTTTGTCGGGGCAAGTAATCCACTGGGCGCCAATGTGACCATTAATGGTGATGATGGTCCGATACCATTTACCATGGACGCCTATGCGGCCGATAGTGCCCAGATTGCCGTTTGGCGGGGTGCTGATGACTATTATGAATTTGAGAACCTCCGGCTGAAATTTGCACCGGAATGTGAGGCGAATTATGCTGGTGTGACCGAAGGTTTCACCCTGCCGTTCACGGTAAACTACGCCCGTCCGTGCACGGAGGCTGAGCTGTACGATCCGGCTGGTGAGTGGGTATTGAACCTTAACAACAACGACACGCTGGATATAGTGGTGACGGGCTATGACCTGAACCAGGGTCATTTTGACGAGCTCTGGCTCCAGTACCGCCCTCTTGGCGGCG
>CAYPJE010000049.1:0-20834 GCA_964410945.1 uncultured bacterium | reverse complement strand
ATAAACAGGATTATATCCTGAATCTGATAGATACACCGGGACATGTTGATTTCAGTTATGAAGTATCCCGGTCGCTGGCAGCCTGTGAGGGGGCATTACTGCTGGTGGATGCCGCCCAGGGTGTGGAAGCCCAGACCGTCAGTAATACCTACCTGGCGATTGAAAACGACCTGGTGCTGATACCGGTGATCAATAAAACCGATCTGCCCGCCGCCCGGGTGGATGAAGTTGTTGACCAGATCGTGGAACTTATCGGCTGTGACCCGGATGAGATAATTAAGGTGAGTGCCAAGACGGGAATCGGTGTGGCGGATGTATTCTCGGCCATCATCGATAAAATTCCGCCACCACCGGATAATGCTGAGGCCAAGCCAAGGGCATTAATCTTCGATTCCATGTATGATAACTATCGCGGGGCAATACCTTATGTCCGTGTTGTCGATGGTGTTATTGAACCTGGCCTGACCGCCCGTTTTTTTGGTCATGAGATACCTTACGAGATAACCGAAGTCGGCCATTTCGTCCTGAAACAGGTCAAGGCGAAGGAATTACGGTCCGGTGATGTGGGCTATGTAATTGCCAATATTCGCGAGGTCGGCCACATCATGCCTGGCGATACATTGACGGTGAAACAGAATCCGGCTGATAAAGCATTGCCCGGTTATGAGCGTATCAAACCGATGGTGTTCTCCGGTCTGTATCCTTCCGATGCGGATGATTACGACCAGCTGCGCCAGGCGCTGGATAAGCTAAAACTGAATGATGCTTCACTGATCTATGAGCCGGAAACCAGTGAGGCGCTGGGATTTGGATTCCGCTGTGGATTCCTTGGGCTGCTGCATATGGAAATCATCCAGGAACGATTGGAACGGGAATTTGACCTTGGCCTGGTGACTACGACCCCCAATGTACGCTATCAGGTGGTGATGAAAGATGGCGAAAATGTCGAGGTCGATACCCCTGCCAAGATGCCGCCCAGCGGGAAGTTTGAGGAGATCCGCGAGCCATACGTAGATGCGGAAATCGTAACACCCAAAGAATATGTGGGCACGATCATGAAATTGTGCCAGAATCATCGTGGGACGTATAAAACCACCCATTATCTGTCGGCAGATAAAGCCCAGGTTCATTACGATCTGCCCCTGGGTGAGATTATCTTTGATTTCTACGATAAGCTTAAATCATCAACTCGCGGATACGCTTCTTTTGACTATACCGTCACCGGATACCGTTCCGGTGATCTGAAGAAACTGGATATCCTGCTGAACAATGAACCGGTGGATGCATTGTCCAGTATTTGCCATGCGGATGATGCCTATCATCGCGGCGTGGCGCTCTGCTCAAAACTGAAGGAGCTGATCCCGCGGCAGATGTTTGATGTCCCTATCCAGGCGGCTGTTGGTACCCGGATCATATCACGGGCTAACGTACGGGCCCTTAAAAAGAATGTGACTGCCAAATGTTATGGTGGCGATATATCCCGTAAACGAAAATTGTGGGAAAAGCAGAAAGAGGGCAAGAAACGTATGAAGCAAATCGGCCGGGTGGAAATCCCTCAGGAAGCGCTGCTGGCAGTTTTGCAGATTGACAAGGAATGATGGGATTATCATTGGATAGAGGTCATTAGTCATTAGTCAGTGGTCAGTGGTCAATTGCCTGAAAAAATAATTTCATCATCCGAACGTAATTACTGGAATCAATCCCGCTCTCCCTTATACAGTTTTATTTTTGCCCTGCCCCTGTTCTTGATCTATGAAATAGGAATTTTACTGCTGGCGAAAGAGAATATTCCCAGCCTGCGCAATGGCGCTGATGTGTTGATGCGTCAGTTCCTCGAACTTTTCGGCGATCTGGGTGTGTACGGTTTCGGAGTGGTTTTCATGATTGGTTTCATAGTGACCTTCCTGTTACAGAAACAGCGCTGGTCAATAACCAATATTCGCAGTAGTTATCTGCTGTTTATGTTCGGTGAAGGCATCATCTGGGGTATTCTGCTGTTTATTCTCATCAGCAGTACCCAGGCTCTATTGATGATCAGCAGCGGACAGCGATTGATTCAGCAGCTGGTGTTGGCGGTGGGTGCCGGTATCTATGAAGAATTTGTTTTCAGGGTTATCTTGATCTCCGGGATTGCGGCCCTATTGAAACTGATTTTCCAATGGACTAACATACCGTGCTATATAACAGCGGTGATTCTGGCGGCAATCCTGTTTTCCTGGTTTCATTTTATGGGCAGCTTTGCCGATACTTATGATTTTAAACTATTGCTGATACGTAGTTTCGCCGGGATATTACTGGGGCTGATCTATGTTCTGCGGGGTTTTGGTATTGCCGCTTACAGTCATGCCTGGTATGATTTGATCGTTTTGACCATGATCACGACTAATCCCTGATTTCATCAAACATCAGCAATACGGAACCATATGGTAATCTATGCAGTGTAAGGGAACTCAAACCTGATTAATTTCATTAGTCAATAGAGGATAAAAATGCGAAGAATACTGCTTGCGGGGGCACTAATAGGAACATTGACCGGTCTATCGGCTCAATCGGTACCGATCAATGACTTGATATTTTCATTGTGGCCGGAATATGATCATCCCGGCGTTCTGGTGTTATTCAGTGGTAAAGTTGATTCCGCTGACCTGCCGCAAAAATTTGAATTTTTGGTCCCCGATCAGGCTAATCGGGTTCTGGCAACCGGAATTTCCGACACCAGCGATCAACTGTTACCTGTCCCGATAGAGACTCGCGGATCGGAAAAATGGGTATCCGTAAACATTATAAGAAATTCCTTCCAGATTGAATTCTACTATAATCCGTTTGACGATGATCACAGCCGCCAGGTTGAATATGAACTCAAACTTGGTATGGAAATACCCGAATTTCTGCTGGCAATTCAGAAGCCCTTCGGATCAGAGAATTTCACCCTGGGGGAATCTGATATGGAATCATTCCAGGACCAGCATGGTATGACATTTTACCGTAAACAGTTGCCGGGATTATCAGCCAATACATCACGGACAATCGATTTCCAGTATGAGAATCATACCGGTGAGACCAGCATTCAGCAGTTGCAGAAGATGTTGTCGGGACAGAGTCCGATGATGGGTGAGCAGATGCCACCGGCGACCAGTGCCAAACGCCATCGTTTGCCGGGCGCTGAACCAATAATAATCATTATCGCAGTTGCAGTGATTGTCGGTTTTCTGTTTTACCGCCAGAATCAACTTCAGAACCGAGGTCCATCCAAAGGTGGAAATAATAAATTCTGTACAAAATGCGGTCAGCCCCTGCAATCCAGGGATAAGTTCTGCGCAAACTGTGGTACCAAAGTAAATGCGCCAGGTTCTGTTTGAGATAGGCCCGCTCAGTATCCACAGTTATGGATTGGCGCTGGTTATTGCCTTTTACAGCACCTATTTCCTTTTAAGGTATGACCTTAAGCGTTTGAAATACGATCCGCAACTGGCAGCCGACATTGTATTCTGGGCGGCTGTCGGTGGTATTCTGGGTGCGAAAATTTACTACCTGGCCGAAAATTACCGCACTCTGTTGGCCGATCCGGTTGGCATGATATTTTCCGGTTATGGGCTGGTATTCTGGGGTGGATTGATCGGTGGGACATTGGGAGTCACATATGTGTTGTACCGGAAAAAGCTGAACTGGCTGGTATTCTCAGATCTGGTTGCGCCCCTGTTGATTCTCGGTTATGCGGTTGGCCGCAGCGGTTGTTTTATGAATGGTTGCTGTTATGGAGTTGAAACAGACTTGCCCTGGGGTATCCATTTTCAGCATCTGCCGGCTGGGATATCCGTACATCCGACCCAGTTATATGAGATAACGCTGGGCTTGATCATATTTGGATATTTATGGTGGCGGCGGCTGAGGATAAAATATAGCGGTGAGTTATTTTTCACCTATTTCATTCTGGCTGGTGCCGAACGTTTCCTGATTGAATTCATTAGAATCAATCCGAAGTATTTATTCAATTTGACCGGAGCCCAGCTGATAGCGGTGATATTGATCGGGACTGGTGGATATTTTTTATGGAAACCAATAGGGAAGGAATACCCGGTCACCGTTCAATAAATGAAGTGTGGAATAAAACACCGGATTTTTATTTTCATTCTTCTGGGAATTGCCACTCTCTCCGGACAATCGGAAACAACGCCGATAGAACGAATAGCATACCGCCCAGTGCTTGGTCATGATTATAATCCTTTTCTGCTGGCTGTAGCAAAGAATAATGATATTTACCTGGTTGATCCCATCGATCGTCGCCTGGCACTTCTGAAAAGTACCGGTGGGCATATTATTGTTGGTGGATTTGGAAATACGGCCGACTCCTTCTTTGAACCGGTGGATCTGGTGGTCAATAATCTGGAGATTATTCTCTGCGACCGTTCCGGTAACCGGCTGTTGCGCTATGATCTGAACCTGAATTTCATTGCCGATCTGGATCTGGAGCAGGTTTACCCCGATGAGGTAGAAGTTGATTCCTGGGGAAATTATTTTCTGTTGACCCGCTATAATGAATCGGTGGTCAGATTGGAAAACCCTTCGTTTAATCTCAATGATTATATTGATTTGAGACTGACCGGCATTAATAGCAGTTGTTGGTCCACCATGGGGCTGGACGTTAAGGGAATGATTGCAATTCTTGATTCATGTAACAACCGGATTCATACTTTTAATCGATTCGGTCGTGCCGAAGTTCAACTATCATATACTATTGATGAACCAGCTTTTATGGTACCACTACAAGATAGCTGGCTCCTGCTCAATGCAAGTGGCCAATGGCAAACAGTAGACCGGAACGGAGCTGACCGTTCGGGTTTTGTTGATATCGAAAATGCTACAGTGCGCCAGATTACCAGTGATAGAAACAGGGTATATATTCTTACTGACAGCAGTATAATAATTATACGGTTTGCGTAAATATTTCATTATAGTTCTCCTGTCAATCGTTGGGTGGGTACGACCTTTTGATATCGACAACGCCCGGGATACACTAGTCGTTTTTGAGCCGGATAGCATATATGATCTGAGTAATAAAGCTATCATCACTTCCCAGTTCCAGCTGTTTCATAATGGACAACTAGTCACTGACTATCAGCTTGATCCTGTCAATGGTCGCTTGGGTTTTACGGCGATTCCAGTTGATACTATGATTGCTGTGGCCTCCTACCAGTATCTATCCGGCGGTTTGCCACCAAGCGTAGGACCGGGTTATCTGCAATTGCCGCTGGTTGAAGAAATAGTTGATTCCAACCGTGCTGTGCAGGCGTCCATTGTGGAACCGGATGATCCAATACAGGCCGGAAACGATGATTTACAGGCAGCGGGGACAATTTACCGCAATATCGAGTTATCACCATTAAGTGGCACGGATTTCAGTGGTGGATTACGCCTCCAGTTACAGGGAAACCTGGGGCCGGATATCCAGGTCAATGGAATCCTTACCGATGAAAGTCTGCCGATTCAACCGGAGGGGAATACCCAATCGATTGATGAACTGGATCAGGTCTATCTTTCGGTAACTCATCCTTATGGAAATGTTACTGCTGGCGATGTTGAAATCAATCTCCAGCAGGGCCGATTTGTCAGCCTGAACCGTCGTTTAACCGGTCTCACCGGGAAATATGAACAAGGTAACTATTCCGGAACGGCGGTTTTTGCCGGCTCCAAAGGGAATTACCATGAAATGTCGTTCAAAGGAACTGATGGAAACCAGGGCCCCTATTCATTAACGTCCGGCAGTGGCAGCCGAGATATAATCGTCATTGCCGGATCGGAGCGGGTATATCTGGATGGTCAGCGACTGATGCGGGGAGAAAACCATGACTATATCATCGATTATTCAGCCGGTGAGATTCACTTCACCGCCCGGCGCCTGATTCATTCCGATTCTGACATCCTGGTGGAGTACCAGTATACGGATCTGAAATATCCCCGCAGCATCAGTGGGGGAGAGCTGATCCGGCATTGGAATGAGACAGGCAAAATTGCTGTCAGTTACATTCGGGAAGCTGATAATATCAACCGCAGCCAAACTGATTTATCGGACGTGGAAATCGATCTGCTTGAGCAGGCGGGAGACAGACCGGCCGGAATCTCCGGTGCCAGTAGTGATTCAACCGGTGATTATTTGTTTATCGATGGAATCTACATTTATTATGATTTAATGCCGATTGGTACGGAAGGTGACCGATTTGCCGTGACCTTTCAAAATGATGTTACGAAAGGCGAATACATTCGGCAAATTACCGGCGATGGCCGGTTGTACTACGAATATATTCCAGTCAATGAACGTAATTCATATCAGGACTTATACAGCCCGGTTAGACAATTAACCGCTCCGCAGGATCATCAATTACTGCAGATATCTGCGGTTCGATCGCTGGGCAGATCAAATTCCCTGGCCGTTGATTTTGCCTTCTCTGATTTAGATGACAACAGTTTTTCTTCCCGGGATGATTCCGATAATCTGGGGTGGGGCTATAATCTGGCATTATCTGGCACTAAAGACCATCTTCCTGGTGAATTTAAATTAGGCTACCAGTTGAAGAACTGGGGCCAATCGGATCAATTCGCTGCTCTTCAGAGAGATCGTACGGCTCGCTTTAACCGTGACTGGAACCTTGCTGAAGAGTTGGATGCCGGCGAAAATATGCTGGAAGCCGGATTATCGCTGAAGCGCCGCGATCAGCTGGTCACCAACTGGGATTTAGCCCGTTACCAATTGGGAACACAGGTCAGGTCGCGCAATCGTCTGGGTGTACTTGGAAAACTGGACTGGATGCCGGAATATCTGTTACAGGTCAGCCAGGTCGATGCCAGTGACGAACACCTGCGGCAAATCAATACCAGGCTGGTGGGATTACCCGGCCGTTTCCATCCCTATTTTGAATACAAGGGCGAAATAAATCGAAATATGTCTCAATTTGATGAGCAGAAAGGAGGTCTGATCTTTTCCGGTCAATCGAATTCAATGGAATTGGGAGTCGGCCAGCGCCGGGATCAGATGGATTTGGACACAACCTTAGCTGGCCTGGAGACGGCCAGCACCGCCTATTTTGGTTCATTGAATTACAAATTAAAAAGAACTGATGGATTAGTGGCCGATGTTGTTATTCAAAAACATTTGAAAGAATCGAAAACTGATGGGCAAACCGTCGATTTTGAACTGATAAGTGCCCATTTTACCTATTTCAACCGGAAAAGCCCCTGGCGCATCGATTCTAAAACTCGCCTGGAAGAGACCTACACTGAGAGCAGGGCTATCGTTTACGATTCAGTTGGCGTTGGCCTGGGGCAATACCGTTATGATCCTGAGTTCAATGAATATATTTCTGATATCAATGGTGCTTATATCGCCTATACTGTCTTGACCGGTGAACGGAATCCAACTACCAGGTTTGAAGGAATCGAGCGGATCGAGTTTGATTTTAATAAATCCGGAATCGATTTTTTACAGGGATTAGCGGCTTCAATTGAACTGAACACTGAATATCGTGGATTGGATTTTAATCTGAACAGATTAACTGCCGGGAATCTGAATGACGAAGATATTATCAGGGCCCGATTGAACCGCCGGACGGAAGTTGTTTATCGGCCGGCAAAGAGGAAATACCAATTTCGGATCTGGGACCGGAATCAACGGGACTTGAACGGCCTTGACCCCAGGGGGATGGATTTGAAGCTGGAATTTGAAACCGGTGGTGATCTGGCTTATGTATTAAACCGTGAACTTCAGATCAGCGGGAGTGGATATCTGCACACCTCAGAGATTAATTCCACTGTCTCGGATTTACGTGACCGGAATGTGGATGGATACTGGATTTCAACAGGTGGAAAATTGAAAGTGGAACGGACCTGGCAGTTGGAAACATTATTTAATTTTGGGAATGATGCCGGTGAGCATGTGGCTGAAGAATTTGATGCCCAGGCCTTCGGTGTGGAAATTAACGTTTTACGGTTCCTGGGCCGGAAAGGCAGACTGAGAAGCCAGATTAACTGGTATAATGTGGAGGCTGGCACCGCAATATCATCCCTGCCACCCGAAGCCCTGCAAGGTTTGGCGATCGGACAATCATTCCGGGCGAGTCTGTCGGGACAGATTATGCTGGGGCCGAATCTCAATTTGAATATTAATGGCAGTTATTTGAATGACAGCCGCTATGATAACTTCATAACCGTCAACGGTGAGATTCGTGCGTTTTTCTAGATTCATATCGTTGATATTCATAACCTGGTTGTCCGGGCAAATTCCATTGCAGGTTGAAGTGCCGGATTTTCACTGGGAAATCCAGGGAACGGATTCAGTTTCTATTCATCAACAACTGGATTCAATCCTGGTTCACAGGGGAGCATTAAATTACCGAATCAATCTGCACAAACTGGTTTACAGTAAAGCACGGGTGCTGAAAGCCATCTATAGCCTGGAAAGCTGGGAGCTGGAAGTAGATTCACTGGTATTCATAAACGAAGAGATGGTATATCCGATGGTCAGCAGTAAAATATTTCAGCCATTGATGCGTATTGAGCCGGGCACAAAACTGGATCGCAATTTCGACCGGATTAAAACCGCCTACCCTTTTATTAATGACCATACGTCCTATACACTGGGTCGATATGATGAACGGAAGCTGGCAGCCATTGTTGATTTTCAGCCTGAATTCGCCAGTCGGTTCAGTGGAATCATTGGTCTGAGTCGTTCTGACCAGGATGATCTGCTGGTTACCGGCGAATTGGATTTGCATCTGGAGAATATCTGGCACACAGCAGGGATTGTGGAAGTGGAATGGCAGCGGAAGAATGAATTATCACAGAATATTGAAATCGCCATCGAAGAACCGGCTCCGTTTGGTGCTCCGCTAGGATTCAGGGCCGAATTTGAGCAGAAACTGGAGCAGGGACTTTATGTCAGGCTACAGTCCGGTTTGGGAATTATTACCAATTTCAGTCCACTGGGAAGCTGGCAGGTAGGGGGACAGAATATTACGGTCACTCCGACTGACGATGGGGATTCGGCCGGGGTTGCGGCTACCAGCAGTGCGTCGATTTACACCACCTTAACCGGAGACCGGCGCAATAACCGCTGGTTGCCAACCGCTGGTAATCACTGGGAAATTTTTATGGCTTATGGTACCCATACGGGACAGGCAGACAATGACTATCTTGCTCGTTACCGGTTTGAATATCAGCACTATCAGCCGGTGTTCAATAAACTGGTGTTGCATGGCCGTTTTTCGGGCGCAGGCTATTTTACCCGAACCGGCGATCAGGTTGAAGCCGAACAGATTCAATTTGGTGGAGCCAGTACGCTGCGGGGCTATCCGGAAGCATTTTACTCAGCTGACCAGATCCTGTTGTCCCAGACGGAATTAATCTACCGCAGCAGTAATAGTTTGCATTTACTGTGTTTTTATGATGCGGGGATTGGAACCGGATATCATCCGTTCCCGGCCGGATATGGCTGCGGCATAATTCAACAAAGCGAAGGGGCGATTCTTGAACTGAGTTATGGGCTGACACCTTCTTCGGCAATATCTGAAGGCCGGATTCATATCAGAATAAGTGGTAAATTATAGTGATGGCTAATTCCCGTAAATCAGATTGGCGGCCGGTGATCCTCCGGATATTCAGGGAGTCTCCACGCCAAACCTTTCGGCAGCGAGACCTGGTCAGGCGCCTGGGAATCAAACAAACCGAGTTGAATACCTTCAAAATTGCCCTGCGCCGCCTGATTGAATCGAAAGAAATTCGAAGGATCAAGCGTGGTCTGTATATACTGGGTCGACAGGATAAGCACATCGAGGGTCGGTTAACCATTAATCAGAAGGGTTTCGGCTTTGTACTCCGTCCGGAACCCGAACCGGATATCTATATTGGACGCCGCAATCTTGGAAATGCGGTAAACGGAGATCTGGTGCGGGTCAAACTGCTGCCTGGTAATCGTTTTGAAGGACCAAGGGGAATTATCAATCGTGTTATCGAACGTGGCACAAGTCAGTTCGTGGGCACGGTATTCCAGGAAAAACAGCACTCCTTCCTTGCTATCCAGCCTGTAACATCACCCCGAGGAATTAGAATATTACCAGGGCGTAAAATCCGGTTTTCTCCCGGACAGGTTGTTATTGCCGAGGTCAAGGATTGGGGCAGTCATACAAGTCCGGTGCTGGTGAGGGTGGTGAAAGTCCTGGGTGAGGTCGACGATCCGGCCAATGATGTAAATATAGTCATGGCCAAATATGGATACGATACTGCCTTCCCTGGAACCGTTGAAACTGAAATCGGTAAATTCAGCCAGAAGATGATTGACCGGGAGGCGGATGGCCGGGAAGATTTCCGGTCTTTGATGACTTTCACGATTGATCCCGAATCGGCCCGTGACTTCGATGATGCAATCTCGCTGGAAAGAACCGATTCCGGTTATTGCTTGATGGTCCATATTGCTGACGTCAGTTATTTTGTCACGCCGGGCAGCCTGCTTGACCGTGAAGCCCGCAGCCGGGGAACATCGGTATACTTTGACGACGCGACGGTCCATATGCTCCCGGAAGAACTATCAGCAGTGCTGTGTTCATTGCAACCGGAAGTTGATCGACTGGCGGTTTCGGCAGTAATCGATCTTAACAGACATTACCGTGTTGTCGATTCCCGGGTAACATTGACAGTTATAAACAGTAATTACCGGTTTACCTATCAACAGGTACAGGCTGTCCTGAACGATGATAAAACTCACCCGGAGCGGAAACGCCTGCTAGATCTCCAGCGAATTTGCCGGGCCCTCCGCAAACAGCGGATGAAAATGGGCAGCATCGATTTTGATATACCCGAACCACTCTTCAGCATGTCGGCGGACGGAATTCCCCACGAGATTAAACCCAGTGAGCGGCTGGAAAGCCACCGGATAGTTGAGGAATGCATGCTATTGGCCAATCGGCTCGTGGCTGAGAAAATTCCAATGAAAGGGGAAGAAACTGTACCATTTATCTATCGGGTGCACGACGAACCACCGGCTGGTGATGTGGAAGGTTTCCTTGATTTACTGAAACGGATCGGCATCACCCACCAGTCCAGCCAGAAGCGACTGACCTCGGCCGGGATGCGTGATATCCTGTTACAGGTAGAAAATTCACCCCATCGCAACCTGGTCGAGAACCTGGCCCTGCGCACAATGACCAAGGCTTTGTATGCCGTTGACCGGCGGGGACATTTTGGCCTGGCTTTCTCGGTCTATACCCATTTTACGAGTCCGATTCGCCGCTATCCCGACCTGGCTGTTCATCGATTGATCAAGGAATACTCCCGCTCGGTAAATACACCGGAATCAACAGCAGTTGAGGATTTATTATCTATTACCGAGACATCCACCGCCAGCGAGATAAAAGCACTGGAAGCTGAACGGGAATATATTAAGCTGAAACAGTTGCGCTGGTTGCAGCAACAGGTTGGAAAGCAGTTCACTGGAATTATTTCCGGGGTGACCAGTTTGGGATTCTATGTCCAACTGGCTGACTCCCTGGTGGAGGGCCTGGTCCATATTTCCACCCTGGAAGGCGATGATTTTATTCACGACACCGAACACTATTGTCTGCGCGGACGGCGCTATGGGCACCAGTTTTCTCTTGGTGATGCGGTGGAGGTATTGGTACAGGAAGTGCTGATTGATAAACTGAGGGCTAATTTCCGATTGTCAGACGGTAACTGACGGAGTTTATATTATGATTATTTCTACATTATTTTGAAATTCCTGTTTGTACCAGAAGGAAAATTCATGCTGTTAAGGATTAGTTTACCAATTTTACTCACAACGTTATTGCTGGTGGGATGTGAATCACAGCGCGACGCAATCGGTCGGGATAATAAAATAACAATAATGGTGCCTCAACCACATGAAACACAGGTGAAAGAAGCACTGGAAATTGTTTTTAACGATACCTTGTATACTCCGCAACCCGAACTGGAATATTTCATGAGTGGTGTGGATATCGCCGAATTCAACCGTTACCGAACCCATGTCAATGCTGTTGTTATCGGACTTGGTACTGATGAAACCGATCCCGGCAACCTGCTGGTTAAACAGTTATTGCCGGCCGAAACATACAAGGATGCCAAACAGGGCGGTGAGGCAATTTTCCTAACCAGGGACACCTATGCCAAGAATCAATTGTTACTGATTCTTTGTGCCCGGGATGTTGATCATCTGAAACATGAATTGAACAAGCACAGCGACTGGCTGAAGCAGCAGTATGATGACCTGTTCGCGATCCGGCAGGGCAAATACCTGTTTCATAAATCCCGGCAATCCGATCTGGAAGAAGAGCTGCTTGGCAAATACGGCTGGAGTATTCTGGTACCCTGGGGATATCTGGTATTGAAGGAAGCACCCGAAGATAATTTTTTCTGGATGGGTCGTGAGCAGCCATTTCGTTGGCTATCAGTGAATTGGACGGACGGATTAGTTGATGTTGACCAGTCCGGTGCCACTGAGATGGCCCAGGCCTACGCCGATTCACTCTATGGCAATGTTCGTTTTACCGATTTCAAACTCAAAGTGCAGACGGTCGATTTCAAGAACTGGACAGCCTGGAAAATAACCGGTCTCTGGGAAGAGGTGGTTGAAGCACAGGGTGGACCGTTCATTCATTACATTTTTTATGATGGTGTCACCGACCGGACTTATCAGATCAATGTATTGATCTATTTTCCCGGATCGGAAAAAATTATCTTAATGCGCCAGTTGGATCTGATAGCTCATTCATTTTTCGTTGACCAGGTGGAGTAAATAGCCATAATGCGAAAAGTGTTGGTAACTGGTGCCTTCGGCCAGCTTGGAATAGACGTGCTGTCAATCCTGCGGGATGAATATGATTTGTTGGCAGTTGATCTGGACTTGTTGGCTGGTTTTAGTTTCAAGGGTCGGAAGCTGGCTATGGATATAACCAGTTTGAGTGATCTGGAGAACAATCTCAAAGCCTGGCAACCGGATGTAATCGTAAATCTGGCAGCCGTTACGAATGTAGACGAATGTGAACGCAATCCGGAGTTGGCGAACCTGGTCAATGCCCAGGCAGTTGGTAATCTGCTGGAAGCGGCCTCCAAACCAGGCTTGCATTTCATCCAGATATCCACCGATTATTTATTCGATGGCACCAACGGGCCCTATAATGAGAACGATCCACAGAATCCAATCAATCATTACGGTCGCAGCAAACAGCAGGCCGAGCGGATTCTCATGGCGGGAGCCAGGGATTATACAATTCTTCGAACAAACGTTGTTTTTGGCAGTTCAACCCACACCGGTGCCAGTTTTCTTAAATGGTTGATTGATTCACTACGGGCTGGAAAACAGGTGAATATTGTCGATGACCAGTGGAATAATCCTACTTGGACTATCGGTCTGGCGGAAGCAGTCAAAACGGTAATTGATGACCGGGTGGTGGGTATCTTCAATTACGGCGGGACCGATTATTTGAACCGTCTTGAATTTGCCAGGAAGATTGCTCAGATTTTCAGGTTGGATACCAGACTGATTAACTCAATTTCAACAGCCGATTTGAACCAGATAGCACCACGACCTTTGCGCTGTGGTTTGAAAAATGACAAAATAGCTGCGATTAACGGAATAAAACTCTACTCTGTCGAACAGGCAATTACAAAAATTTTTAAACAGGACAGCTTATGAAGACGCTGATTGTTTCACCGACCTATAACGAGAAAAAAAATGTACCGACACTATTAGAAAAGGTATTCGATGTCAATCCCGATTATCATGTACTAATTGTTGATGATAATTCACCGGACGGGACGGGTGATCTGGTGGAATCCATGCAGGGGAAATATGAAAATCTCCACCTGGCGCGCCGGCCGGAAAAGTCAGGGTTGGGCACCGCATATTGTTATGGTTTTCAATGGGCTTTGGAAAACGGTTATGATATAATCGTGCAGATGGATGCCGATATGTCCCATGATCCCAATGAAATACCGGCTATGATCAATTTACTCGATGATTATGATTTTATAGTGGGTAGCCGCTACTGCGACGGGATCAGTGTCGTGCGCTGGCCCCTGCGCCGTCTAGCCTTGAGTTACGGTGCCAATATTTACTCACGCATTGTGACCGGAATGCCGATCAAGGATGGTACCGGCGGATTCAAGGTGTGGAGCCGTAAAGTCCTGGAAGCAATCGAGCTGAATACAGTTAAATCCCAGGGTTATTCCTTTCAAATAGAAATGAATTTCAGATCGTGGGCCAGGGGATTCAGGGTGGTGGAGCACCCCATAATATTTATCGATCGTACGATTGGTGAATCCAAGATGAGTAAGTCGATCATGTTTGAAGCCATTTTCATGGTCTGGCGGTTACGGATATATAAAATATTTAACTGGATAAAATAATTTAGCAATGAAACAACCGGCTGTTTCAGTATTAATCGTCAGTTATAACGTCAAGCAGTACCTGGGGCAGGCCTTGGAGGCTCTGGGCAAGATGCAGGTACCGGGAGCACTGGAGGTAATCGTTGTTGATAATAATTCCTATGATGGCAGTGTGGAATATATCGAGTCAAATTATCCGGATGTGCAGGTTATTGCCAACCATGATAACCGTGGCTTCGGGAAAGCCATCAACCAGGGCGCCCAGATTGCCAGCGGTAATTTCTTTTTTATCCTGAACCCGGATACAATAGTACAGGAAAACACAGTATCGGTATTCGTCGATTATATGACTCAGCATCCAGAGGTTGGCCTGATTGGCCCCAAGATACTAAATGCTGATGGTAGTCTGCAACTGGCCTGCAAACGTTCCTTTCCCAGCCTGAAAGTCGCTATCCCCAAGTTACTCGGTCTGAACCGGATTTTTCCCCGGGCGAGCTGGGCTAACCGTTACAACCTGACTTATCTCGATCCCGATCAGGTTCATGCGGTTGACGCTATCAGCGGTTCGGCCATGTTCATAAGGGCTGAATTATTCAGGGAACTTGATGGTTTCGATGAGCGCTTCTTCATGTTTGGCGAAGATCTCGATCTATGCTACCGGGTGGGGCAGGCTGGTTACCAGACCCATTATGTGCCTGCTACCCAGATTATCCATTATCATGGCGAATCGGTAAAATCGGCGCCCTATGACAGTATCAATGCTTTTTATAATGCCATGATACTATTTGTAGAAAAACATTTTTCCGTGAGTCAGAGCCTGTTAATGCGTATATCGATCCGGATAGGCATCATTTTCCGGAAATCATTGGCCCTGGCCAGCAGCAAACGAACCCAGGTATTTTCAATTTTCCTGGATATGCTGGCGGTCACGACGGCCTTTATCATTGCCATCATGATCAAGTTCCACGATTTCGAACCGATCGTCCTGAGTCGTGGTCTGGTTCCGACAATCTATGTAGTGGCCTGGATTCTGGTGGGAACTGTATTCCAATTGTACTCACGGTACATTTTATCCTATTCGCGCGCCATTCTTGCAAGTTTAACAGGTTTTCTTTTCGCGGTTGCATTTACATTTTTCTTCAAGCAGTATGCTTTTTCGCGATTCGTGATCCTGGCAGCAACATTGATGGTTGTAGTGATGCTTCCTGGTTGGCGGATGGTCATCAATTACCTGATTTCCCGGGGATGGTTTCGACCGGTGAAAGGTCGGCAAAACCTGCTTTTTATGCGGAATACGATTATTATTGGAGCCGATGAAGAGGGACAGAGAATTGCCAGAAAACTACTCAAACGCTTTGATACCGGACTGGAAGTAATTGGTTTTTGTGATAATGGCTACGATAATGCTTCGCCCTTGCCGATTCCCTTCCTAGGACTGATAACAGACCTGCGGGATATTGTCACTACCAGAAATATCAGGGAAGTGATTTTCTCAACGGCAAATTTTACTAATGAAGAAATTCTGAGGATTATGGAAGCCACCCGCGATATGAATCTCACTTACCGAATGGTGCCCCAGAAGCAGGATATCCTGTTGGGGAAAGCTCTGGTAGAGGAGATTGGGGATTTTTCCTTTATAAACATCGAGTATCCGTTATTCCGGAAACTGCATGTTTTTACCAAACGCCTCTTTGATATCAGTTCCGGCGCAATCTTATGGCTGTTGTCCTTACCGGTTGCCGGGATATATTCTCTGGCCGGAAAGCGAAAAAAGGTTGAATATTGGGGTCCGGATGGTACAAAATTCGGGGCCTGTATTCTTGGTTCTGACAACCGGTTCGTGCGGGGAATTCCTTTGTTGGGGAAAGTGTTGTCAGGCAGAATGAGTATCGTTGGGTCACCACTGGTGGAAACATCCAGCCCGGATCCGAGCATTATTTTTCGTCCCGGCCTGGCCAGTCTGGACCGCATCCGGAAAACCCGGTATACGGCTGAAGACCAGCGTCTGCTTGATCATTACTACGTACAGCACCAGACATTTACGCTGGATTTGGAGATAATTATTAAATCAGTATTTGGTAACTGAAATGACAAATTTTATTCTTGATTTCGAAAAACCAATTAAGGAATTGGAAGATAAACTGATCGAATTACGGGCCTCTGCCATACCGGGTCCCGAGCTTGAGAAAGAGATTACTGACCTGGAACAGAAGCGAACCCGTCTGATCCAGAAAGTTTACGGGAATCTGAACCGCTGGCAGCGTGTTCAACTGGCCCGCCACCCGAAACGGCCCTACAGTCTCGATTATATCAACTATCTGTCGCCGGATTTCCTCGAACTGCATGGTGACCGGAATTTTTCAGACGATCCATCGGTAGTCTGTGGTATCGGTACAATTGAAGATAAACCGGTAATGTTCATCGGCCAGCAGAAGGGACGTAACACCAACGAGAATATTTTTCGGAATTTCGGGTCGATGCGTCCGGAAGGTTATCGGAAAGCGCTGCGGGTGATGAAACTGGCGGAAAAATTCAGTCTGCCTATAATCAGCTTTATCGATACCCAGGGAGCCTATCCCGGGATTGGTGCCGAGGAGCGCGGGCAGGGAGAAGCAATCGCCCGCAATCTTTTTGAAATGTCACAGATCAGTGTTCCTATCCTGATAATCGTGATTGGTGAAGGAGCCAGCGGTGGTGCCCTCGGCATTGGGGTCGGGGACCGTCTGATGATGCTGGAAAATACCTGGTTTTCGGTGATCAGTCCTGAGGGCTGTGCCTCGATTCTCTGGCGTGATTCATCCAAGGCGCCGGACGCTGCCGATGCGATGCGGGTTACTTCGCAGGATCTGGCGGATATGGGTATCTGTGACCGGGTAATCGAAGAACCGTTGGGTGGAGCACACCGCGATTGGGACGGGATGGGAGCAATTTTAAAAGAGGTTATCCTGGAAGAATTATCGAATCTGAACCAACTGGCTGGCAGCGAATTATTGGATCAACGACTTGCGCGGTACGATCAAATCGGAGTGTTTGCGGATAACAAATGATCCGATTTAACTATAAAACCAAGGTTTATTATCGTGATATAGATCAGATGGGTGTGGTCTATTACAGCCGTTATTTCGAATATTTTGAGGCGGCCCGGACTGAATTGCTGAAGGCCATCGGCCTTGAAGTTACCGAAATCGAAAACAGGGGCTACCTGCTGCCAGTGGTCAGTGCACACTGTGATTATTCCGGATCGGCCCGCTTCGAGGATGAATTAACTGTTGAAACAGTGATACCAACAAAGCCCGGTGCCAGGTTGAGGATTGAGTATCGACTGGTTAACGGTACCGGCCAAGAGCTTGTTGCCGGGTATACCGAGCATTGTTTTACTACAAAAACGGGCCGGGTCGTTCGTCCACCGGCTTTCTTCAAAGCATGTTTGAAGGCTGCCGATGACCAATGAGTTAGCATTTCTGCTTCAGACCGTTGCCGGACTGGTCTTTGCGCTGGTGGCATTCAGGCTGGGACGGACCTGGCTGTATGCCTATGTTGGAATGGCAATAATCCTGGCCAATATTTTTGTGACCAAACAATTTGACCTGTTTGGAATTGCCGCCACTGGTGGAAATGTTGTTTACGGATCAATATTCCTGGCCACCGATCTGTTATCGGAACATTATGGGAAAGCGGCTGCCAGAAAGGCAGTATTAATCGGATTCTTTGCCGCTCTGTTTTACCTGGTGATGTCACAGTTTATTCTACTTTTTGAACCTAACCAGAATGATTGGGGCGCGGCTGCTGGCATGGCGAGTATTTTTTCCGCGGGCCCGTCTATTATTGTTGCCAGCCTGGCCGCCTACCTGGTTTCGCAATTCCATGATATCTGGGCTTACCATCTCTGGAAAACAAAATTTGCCGGCCGGTTCCTATGGCTGCGGAATAACCTGTCAACAATTGTCAGCCAGGGATTGGACAGCGTAATTTTCACGGTCCTGGCATTCTCAATATTACCAATCTTGGTTTTTAACTCTGACACCAGTCTGCCGGTGGAAGTCTTGTGGCAGATTGTGTTAACGACTTACCTTTTCAAAATTCTTGTGGCTGTTATTGATACACCCTTTATATATCTGAGCCATCGATGGCGACCGGATGATTTGACTAATTCGAAGACAGGGACATAACCGGACAATGGAGAAAAAATGAAGAAATACCTGACTCTACCGCTATTTCTATTATTTTTAGCCTGTGGAAATCGAGGAATTGATTATCCCTGGGCTAATATTTCTTATGAGAATGCTTTGGCCAATGCTGGTGAAAAACTCATCATGCTGGACTTTTACACTGAGACGTGAAGCTGGTGCAGTCGGCTGGATGCCGACGTATTCCCCAATGAAGACGTAATTAATTTTGCCAATGCCAATCTGGTCAGCCTGAAAATCGATGCTGAGAAGGGAATTGGCCCGGATCTGAAAAATCAGTACAATATACCCGGATATCCCACAATCGTATTTATCAAATCCGATGGCCATGAAGTCGATCGGATTGTAGGCTATCGTCCCGTTGATATTTTCCTGAAGGAACTGGAGCGGATCAACGCCGGTATCGGAACAATCGACGACCTGGTACGGAAGCTGGAAGAATCTCCCGGTGTGGATTCCCTGGTGGTTAAAATCGCTGAGAAATATGAGGAGCGACTCGACCGTGGTGCCGCCCTGGGATTCTGGGAACGGCTGGCCGGAAAAGAATCGGAATACCGTGATCTGGCCCTGATCAGACAGGCCAGTAATAAAACCATGCTGGAGGATTCACCGGATTATCTGAAAGACTATATCCAGTCCTATCCGGATAGCCCCTATTTGGCCGAGGCCTATTCCGGTCTGCGCTACTTTTACCGCAGTGCCAGAGATACGGTGGCCGAGGTGGCCCTGTTTGAAGAGATTCTGGTTTTCCTGGAGGAAAAGAATACACTTACGCCGTCCGATCTGAACAGTTATGCCTGGAGAATGACCCAGCTGGAACAGAACCTGGAAGATGCCCTGGTAAAAATCCGGCAGGCAGTGCAGATGCTCACCGACCAGTCGGCTGATGTGCAAGCCGGTATCCTGGATACGGAAGCCGAGGTGCTATGGAAACTGGGACGGTCTGAGGAAGCGGTGCAGGTAATAAATAAATGTATTGAACTTCAGCCGGAAGACCAGTATTTCAAAAATCAGAAAGACAAATTCCTGAAATCATAGTTTTGAGATCTGCCAGGCACTTCCAACGTGCCTGGCAATTATTTATCCGCCTTCGCAGAAGACCACTCCTGCGTGCCGAAAGAAGCTACGTCGTACAGGCACGGGCTCGCCCGTGGATGAATGCGAAGACTATCCCCAGTTCGGAGAGAACAGGTGTTTTGCTACGGCGCGATGTCGTCCAGGGCTGAGGCGGATAACCGCGGCGTAGCCGAAGGCGAAGACGGGTAACAGAATGGGATCACGGGTTTACCCGTGGGGCTCCTTTCAAATCCGGGTCGTAATGGCGGGGGAGTCCATCATCGAAATCCAGCCAGTCCACGTGAGTATCGAAATAGGCATGGGCACCCGGTTTCCGATCGATGGGATCGGTCATGTTGGAAAGAGTGATATGGGTTTCTCCGGGCCATTTGGTGGAACGGAAAAGAATATGGCTGCCGCAATTTGTACAGAATCCCCGCTGGGATTCTTTTGAGGTAAAAAACCATTTCAATTGATCAGCCCCGGAAACCAATTCAAACTGCTTGTTCTCTACGCCAAACCAGGTGACAAAAGCAGCCCCATGGGAGCGGCGGCAGAGGGTACAATGGCAGTGGGAACACCACTTGGTCGGTAAAGTCACCCGGAATTTAACCACTCCACAAAGGCATTCGCCCCGGGCAGTTTGTTTATTCATTTTTTCCTCCTGCAGCAATAATGGATTCGGGTAAATGGATTCTCACCTGGCAAATATCATTTCCCTTCAGTACACTTCTATTCAATTCCACTTCTACCGGCTTTCCCAGGATCGTCTCCCGGATATTCTGGTTGAAACCGGCTCAGCAGTAACAGTATACAGCATTGATTCTCTGCTTGGTAACTTTTTCAAGTGTTGAATGGAATTTCTGCTGCCAGGATTGTTCAAAATCTAATTCAGGTATCTTGAATCCAGATGGGATTTGTCAGACATTGATGCCCTTTGTCCGTCAGCAGGTGGGCACGCAGATAGCCGGGCTGGTCGACGAGATCTAGCCGTAGAAGAGAGTTGGAATGAAATATCTGTTCGGACCAGAGCTGGTGCAGGGTCAGCTTTTCTTCTTCCTGGCCGTAAATTCCCTGATAGATGAGAAATTCCCGTAAGGCACCGAATTCTTCTGATGAACGGCAGGCAATCTTCATCTCCAGTTTTTTTGTGGGAATGACACCGCCATATGATTTATTTTTATGCTTAGGTATAGTAAGGAT
>CAYPJE010000048.1:0-21202 GCA_964410945.1 uncultured bacterium | reverse complement strand
GACCAGGGCCGGGCCATAGCTGATGCTCGCCAGGATATTATCGGAATAGCAATAAATTCCGCGTCGATCAACCCGTCGGCGCCCTGATTCACTCCACCTGTTAAACAATATGCGTAAAATAATATTTGCTGTTACAATCGGAACAATCCTGATAATCGGTGTTGGCCTGGTTGAAGGACCGCCTTCCAAAGGAACCAACTGTGCCTGCCAGCCGTCTGCTCATTACCGGGATGAACAATCACTGGTCAGCAGTCTGTCCGGTGCCATAAAAATAGCTTTCCACCTGACCACACCCTGGCTGCGGGATTACCGCAGTATCTGGGGTGCGAACGAATTTGATCGGCACCAGAGTCTGCCCGGTGATGAGCGCGGGAAGGAACCAAATTGGAGTTATACCCGGGCGATTACAATTGCCGCCCCCCGTGCTGAAGTCTGGGGCTGGATTGCCCAATTGGGCCAGAAACGGGGCGGCTTTTACAGTTACCAGGGACTGGAAAACCTGCTGAGCTGCCGGATTACCAATGCCGAGGTGGTAAATCCCGATTGGCAGATCAAACGGGCCGGTGAAGAATTCTATCTTCACCCCCAGTCACCACCGCTGAATGTGGCGGCAATCCGTTCCGGGTACTGGTTTTTGCTGCGCGCCGGCAGCGATGACAAATCCGGCCCGGTTCAGAATGATGGAATTGATTACAGCCTGACCTGGCTGTTTTACCTGCGGGAAGTTGATGCCGATACTACCCGTCTGGTGGTCCGTGGAAATTATTACTATTCCGATAATATCCTGGCGAGCATCAGCTATGGCCCGGCCCTGGTCGAGCCGATCGCTTATGTGATGGAGCGTAAACTGCTGGAGGGAATAAAACGCCGTGCCGAGCGGCCTGATTCAGCGGACTGAACCGGCCCTGAAGTAGCGGTAAATATAATCCTTTTGATCGGACTGCCATTCCAGTCCTGACCATTCCAGGTGTTCTTCCAGCTGCCACTTATGCCGGAAACGGTAATTATCCATAGCTCGGATCACCGCGATCTGATCGTCTGTAAACCAGCCCCTGACCTTTTTCTCAAAATCGCCGATATTATTTATATTCAACGGATATACTTCGCTGAAGCGGATTATCAGAGCTTCATCTTCTGGTGATACCTGCTTTTTGAGTAATGCCTTTTTCAAATGACGGGCATTCGGGTATTCCGAATCCAGTCCATCGATGTTAACCTCCTCCAGAGCAATTTGAAGCTTTACTTCATCAGTGAAAGCATATTTCACCGGGTAATAAACCTGCTGGTCAAATACGTTCTGGAGAAAGAACAGGGCCACGAAAGTCAGCAGGATCGAAAGCGCCGGAGTGGTGATCCAGCCCAGTGCAATCCGGCCCAGAACCCTGTAGCGGATATTCCGTCCTCCGTGAACCAATCCAATGCCGATCACCGCCCCGATCACCGCCTGTGAACTGGAAATCGGTACCAGAGGGAGCGCCGGCAAACCATGACTGGAAAGCCAGTTATGCAATCCCCGGGAGGCAAACAGGAACAATACCAACGCTTCCGCCAGAACAACCACAAAGGCAGCCTGTGGCGTTAGGTGCAGGATATCCTTGCCCACTGTTTGAATCACCCGTTTGGAATAAGTGAAAATTCCGATTGCGATAGCGATACCGCCCAGCAGGAAAAGCTGCTGGGTGCTGGAAAAGGAGAATCCATTTGCCAGGGTGATTGTTTTGAACGGGGCCACCGGAACGAAAACACCCATCACGTTGGCAATATTATTGGCACCCAGGGAATAGGCACCGAAAGCCCCCGCCAGTACCAGTCCCAATCGGGTGTAGGCATCCAGGCGGAAAATATGAATTCCGATCCGATTGGTCATCGTAGTCAACAGTTTGTATAAAATAAATGAAATCACCGCCGCCAGGATCGGTCCTGTCACCCATGATCCGAAAATCTTGAACAGGGTACTCCAGTCAGTCAATGTGCCCGAGAACAGGTTCCAGCCGATGATAGCTCCGACAATAGTCTGTGACGCTGAAACGGGAATCCCCAACCGGGTCATCAGCAGGAGGGTAAATCCGGCGGTAAGAGCTACCAGGAAAGCACCGGCAATCATGTTCACCGAACCCAGTTGTCCCAGTGTCTGGCTGGTTCCGCTGCCCGAAATCACCGCCCCCAGAATCACGAAAATGCTGCTGGTTATGGCGGCCGTCCGGAATTTGACCATCTTGGTACTGACAGCCGAACCGAAAACATTGGAGGCATCGTTGGCCCCCAGTGACCAGCCCAGGAACAGGCCGCTGGATAAGAAGAACAACAGCAGCATATTTACAGGGAACGTTTGATGGTGTAGATTGCCAGCCGGTCGGCCACATCTTCGGCCTTGTCGGCTAAAACGTCTAAATGCTGGACAAAATAGCGCAAGTGTGATTTACGACTCAGATCAAGATCGGGGTTAGAGAATACTTTTGTTTTCAGTTGCTCAGCCAGTCGATCGGAAGCCTTCTCAAAATGGTAGACTTTATGGAGATAATCGCGAACCGTAACCGGATTACTCAAGAAAGCCCGGATGGCATTTACCACTTCATCGAGAGCCGAGTTGGCGTATCCTGACAGATCCATGAAACCCTGGTGTAATTCCTCCGGGATATCCGGCCGCTGGATCGACAATTCGATCAGGTTCTTTTTGGCCTTGTTTGACAGGTCATCTGTATTTTCCAGCAGCGCCAGTACATCACCGCGAGATTCCGGGATTAAAGTTTCCGTGTAAAGTTGAGCTTCAATTTCCCGCCGCAGTTTATCGGCCCGGTTCTCCTGCTTGCGAATGGCCACTATCTGGCGCTGCAGGGCTTCCTCATCAGCCCGCAGGTAATATTTCAAACCTTCCATGAATACCATGCCGGTCTCGCTGATGGCATCCAGGAATTCATTCATTTTATGTTCAAGCTCTTTGGTCTTCTTAAATAATTGCATTTGATAAACCTACCATTCGGAATATGGTTTTTTCTGAAGATTTACATTTAAGTATCTTGGATCGTGACTGACTTCCTCACCCAGCCAGTCCGGCCTTTTAAATTTTTCCTCCGCTGAATCCAGCTCGATCTCGGCCACTATCAATCCCTGGTTGGCGCCCTGAAATTCGTCAATTTCCCAGGTGTGTCCGCCATGCTGAACCAGGTGGCGTTGTTTTTCAATGATTGGCTTTTCGCACAGCTGGTCCAACAGAATTTTTGCTTCGTCGAGGGGGATGGAATATTCAAATTCGTTGCGTTCCAGGTCATTGATCCTGCTTTTAATGGTCAGGGTGGCCTGCTCACCGGCGATCCGTACGCGAACCAGCCTGCTGGCTGAACTGGTCAGGTACCCCTGACGATAGTCAATTGTGGTTGCGGACCGGCGCCAGCGGTCCGATGTGACCAGAAATTTGCGTTCGATTTCAATTCCCATTGATAAATCACCCTCGGTTATATAGCTGATTGAGGGCGCTAAATTTACAAATAACAGGGTCTGGGGTGTTATTATTAGTTATTCAGCCGGATTGCACCGGATAACAGGATGATCGACACCAGCAATCCCGGGTAAAAAGGTTCCAGCCCGAAGGGATAGACGCCAGTGATATTTCCGCTGAAATACCATACCCCGGATATTAATACCGGTAGCAGCATCGCGACTATTATGGTTCCGGCCGACAACCGGTAGCTGGTGAAAGTGAGCAGAAACGGCAACAGCATTCCCGGTACCAGCAACGATCCCAGGGTATACCAGAGATTAACCACCGAAGGAAACTGCCAGGCCAGGATAATGGCAATCAGTGCCATTATTACCAGGCCATATTGGATCAGGCGCGGCGAACTGCCGGTATTTTTTAAACGACCGATAATATCGCGGCCAAAAGTGGCAGCGCTGATCAGACCTAAAGAATCTATAGTAGACATGATGGTGGAAATTATCCCTGTCAGGAATAAACCATACAGAACCGGTGGCAGGATCTGCTGTCCCAGCAATGGAAATGCGAATACGGCACTTTCTGTTTCAATGGCAACCCGGGCGAATAAGCCGGCGGAAAGTGTCAGCATGTCAAAGACAAACCAGAAAAGGATTGACCATAAAATACCCCGGCGGGCTACGCTTGGTGACTTAGCGGCAGCACAGCGCTGATAGAAACCGGGATCGATAAAGGTCCACAGTGCGATAAAAAACCAGACCAGGATGAATTGAAGTGATTGACCACCGGTAAAATCAAGGTGGCTGTCGGGAAGATTATTGATCAATTGAATCGGTGTACCGATCTTGATCAAAGCGAAAATGACCAGCAGGATGAACCCGGAAAACATCAAAATGAACTGTAAGATGTCGGTGCGGATCACGGCTCCGAAACCACCGAACCAGATGTAGACCAGACTGAGAACCGTTGCTGCCAGGAGAGCCCAGCCATATGAAATGCCAAACAGGAATTGGAGTAATACGCCGATACTCAGGATATAGGGTGCCGGGCTGGCCAGGAACAGCAGAAGGACCGCGCTGATGATGGCGGGATATTTACCGTACCGTTCGGCAAAATGGTCGGGGATTGAAAGCCGGGCTTTAATACGGATGCGGCCGGCCAGGAATAGAGCAAAAAGGGCGGCGAACAAATAGTAGGGTAATCCGAAGATTACCCAGGTCTGGATACCAAAATTGAAAGTATTTTCGCCGATCCCCAGGATTCCTCCATACCATGTGGCTACCAGGGTGGCAATGAATCCCGGCAGGCTCAGGCGCCGTCCGGATAGGATGAATTCCTTTTCACTGTCCCGGCTGTGACGGCTGCGTAACAGTCCCAGGATGATCAGGATTAAAAAATATAGTAATACAACGGCTGCGTCGGAAAACCGGATCTGGGCAGTCATCGGTTGTGGGAACGAAATACCAGGACCGGATCGCTGGTAGCGATTTCTATTTCTGTTCTGGTAGCCAGGTTGCTGATACCATGGCCGGATGGATTTAAACTATCGTTTTGCAGGGGGAATTTCAGCCCCTGGACTGAAATGTTCCTGACTGTCGAGAAGCAGAGTATGGAAACCAGCTGGCCGGGACTGACCGATAATTTACTCTTTCCGGATATGTAGTCGATCTGGAATTGGTCCGTAAGTGCCTTGATGCGGAAATTCAGGCAGTAATTAGACAGAATCAATAAGTTGGCCAGGAAATGATCCTCCCGTCCGCCGGTCAATCCAACAACAGTCACCTGTTCGATATTTCCGGTTATCAGCCAGTCCAGTGTTTTTTCCAGGTCGGTATTTTCCTGTGACGGTATATGCTTGAAATGGAAACTGCTGGATCTCAGATCAATCCCGGTAGAATCCATATCACCGATCACAAGATCCGGTTGGATACCATTACTCAGTGCCTGGTCGGCGCTTCCATCGGTGCAGATCAGATAGGGGGCTGTTTCAAGAATTTTAATTGGTGCCGGATGGCCTGGAAAATCCCCATTAACCAGGATAACTACACTGGATTGCGGTTCAGCTGTCATTCTGCACTGCTTTCCAGTTTGAATCATAATTTTTCCTATAACCCGTTTTGATTCTCAGATTCCAGTTATTGCGCTCTTCCTGTACTATTCGTGTGTACTGTGGTGAACTGAAATAATCCTTCATTTCCAGCGATACCGGCAGGATCATGGGTGCCGGTTCCCAGATCAATGGCTGCCCTGTTTTATTATTTATCAGTTGGCCCTCGGCACAAGCCCAGGTGATCTGATCGATACTTTTCTTCTTGCGGATGTTTTTTTCCACGTAATAAATCAGACTCTGACGGACCGGATCGGGAAACAGGAACTGGCGTCCGTAAAACAGTCCCGTATGCAGGAAATTCGGAATCAGAAGGATACCATCGGCGCCAGCCCGGCGGGCCGACCAGTACAAGGATTCGTAAATCAGCTCGGCAATTCCTAAGCCAGGGTGTTCCTGTCCCGGCAGTTGTGGGCGGTAGCGAGAAAATGATTTCAGCGGATGCTGCAACATCAGCCATTCGATTATTATCAGGTCCAGTTGCTGTTTGGGTGGATTATAGCCCAATATTTCCGGGTGCTTGAAATAACCACGGCGGGCAACTAATTCCGCTGAGATCAATTTATTGCTGGCCTGAAGATGTGTAATCCGTATCAGATGTTTGTAGGCATCACTGGTATCCAGCTCAATTATTGGCTCCGGGAGGTTACTGTTTCTCAGGAAATCGATAATCCCGAATTTTTTCAGGCTGAATTGAACTCCCAGTTTACTGAATAATCCCAGAAATCGATCCGTTCCCCGGCTGGTGGTCAGATCCTTGAAAATATCCTGTTCTGCATATGCTGTCTGTTCCATATCCTGGGTCAGCAGCAGCGGTGACAGGTGGCGGGCAATATTACGGTATTTCCGCGGCCGGGGTTTAAGGACGTCTTTTATATCGGGTAACATTGCCGGAATTTAACTGCAGCCGGTTTCAAAATAATAACAATTGATATTGACAACGGTTTGAAGCTGATAGTAAATTGGAAACGAAATAAACGTAAAACGTTTCCAATGAGCCAAAATATAGAATTTGAAAATCATCTTTACCAGTCAACCTGGCAGATCATCGTACAGGAAGGGGTTCGCGCCTTCACGATTGAAAACCTGGCTCATCAAATGGGGGTCAGTAAGAAAACGATTTATAAATATGTATCCTCCAAAGATGATTTGATTGAAAAGTGTATCAATTACACGATGGCTGGTTTCGATGAACAAATGAATGCAATCATCGCTGACGAACCAAATCCCATTCTGTGCTTTACGGCGGTGATAGAATTTGTATCATCGTTTTTAAGCCAGATCCAAACCAACCGGATATATGAATTGAAAATGCGTTATCCCAGAATGTGGAAAATGCTGGAAGATTTCAGATCGGGCCGTCGGAAGTATTTTCATGCAATTTTAATTGACGCGCAAAAACAGGGCTTCATTAAGCCAACAATCGATATAGATCTGTTCACCATTCTGCTGATGCAGATGATCAACGGAACCTTCCAGCCGGAATTCCTGGTGAATATCAATCTTGATAAATCTGAGATAGTAAAATTCTTTTTTCGCATAATAACCGAAGGTACACTTACCGAAGAGGGCTTGAAATATGTCAAAGCTATTTAAGCTGATCCTGAATTATCCCCGCACTGTCATCGCCAGTACCATGTTTTTCACCTTGTTGTTCCTCTGGAATATTCCGGATTTGAAACTCGATCCCAGTCTCAGGGGGATGATTGCCAAGGATGATCCATTGATGGTGACTCTGGATAAAATCGATGATTTATTTGGCGGCACAGATATAATAATGGTAGGGGTAGAGTCTGATAGTTTGTTATGGGAACATACGCTGGTGAAATTTGAGGCCCTGCATGACTCTCTGGAGAATATCGACCAGATCAGTTCGGTGACCTCCCTGTACAACGCTCCCAATATTATCAGTTCCTCAATGGGCTTCGAAGTCGCTGATTTGATGGAATTCTATCCGGTTAACGATGAGGAAAACCAGGAACTGAAAAACATTATTAAAGACAATGAATTGATGTATGGAAATCTGATTTCAAAGGATTTCCGGTCGATGGCCTTCATCTGCCAGATTGAAAGCGGTTTTCACTATGATGAGCACAAATTAAAAGAAGATGTGTTGCAGGTAGTTGACTTTTTCAGGGACAATACTGACCGCATCTATGTTTCCGGGTTGCCGATCACCCGGTCCTCAATGGTGGTATCTATGGGCGGCGATATGAAAACATTCATGCCCTTCGGTGTGGCTCTGATGATTGTTTTACTGGCGATCAGTTTCCGCAGCTGGTTGGGTGTTTTCATGCCACTGGCAGTCGTTATTATCTCAATAATCTGGACCTTCGGCATGATGGCCCTGATGAATTATGAATTACCGTTTATCGGGGTCCTGGTCCCGGTGATGCTGATCGCCATTGCCAATGATTACGGTATCCACATTATCGCCCATTATTATGAGTATATCCGCTCAAATGGTGTAAAGACAAAGATCCAGATCATCAAAAAAACACTGCGCCGGTTGGGCATACCGATATTCCTGGCCGGGGTTACTACCGTGATCGGTTTTCTCAGTCTGTTGGGACATGTTCTACCTAAGATAAAAGAATTCGGATTATTTCTGTCCTATGGTATAACTATGGCCTTTATTTTCAGCGTAATACTGATACCGTCAGCCCTGGTGGTGGCCCGCATGCCCCGTATCCTGGAACAGCAGAAAAGTATGACCAGGATGAATAGTTTTCTAACCAGTTGGGGTAAATTTTTCATTCGCTTCCGTCAGCCCTTCATACTGATTATGATTGTATTACTGCTGTTCATCGGCATCGGAATTCAGCGGGTTGTTGTTGATACCAATCCGGATAAATATTACCATGAAGGATCCGAGATCAGGGTCAACAGTGACGCCATTGCAAAAATGTTCGGCGGTTCATCCCAGTTGATTGTTCTGGTGGAAGGCGATATTAAAGACCCGGAAACCCTGCGCAATATCGATCAGTTATCGCAGCATTTAGAGAAGAATCCGCTCATATCACATACATTCTCGATTGCCGATCAGGTCAAGCAGATGCATGAAGCCTTCAACGAGGGTAACCCGGAATTCAATATAATTCCCGATAACCGTAATCTGATAGCCCAGTATCTTTTCTTGTATAGCATGACCGGCGATGAGGAGGATATTGAAAAGTATATTGATGACATCGATGAACCGGAGCATGCCCTGCTGGTGGCCCGTCTGAAACATATCAAAACCGGTGAAATAACCGAAGTTACCCATGATACGGAAGAGTACATCCGGGTCAATTTTGGTGACAGCCTGCCAATGCAGATATCGGGTCCGTCAGCCCTGATCAGTGGATTGGCACAGATGATCGTTCAGGGCCAGGTGACCAGCCTGTCAGTCTCGCTGGTAATTGTATTTATCATGATGAGTATTGTCTTCCGATCGCTGATCGGCGGACTTCTATCGATCATTCCGCTATCGTCAGCCATAATTCTGGTATTCGGATCGATGGGATATCTTGGCATAGAATTGAATATTGCCACTGCCATGCTGTCCAGTATCATGATTGGCGTCGGGGTGGATTACACCCTGCATTTTCTCTGGCATCTCCGTGATCATATCAGGGAGGGAGAGGAAATGGAAGAGGCCATTTTCAGCACCCTGCGCATATCCGGGAAAGGGATTATCTTCAATGCTTTCTCGGTGATCATCGGATTTACAGTATTGACATTATCGGAATTTCTGCCGGTCTACTTCTTTGGCTTCCTGATTGTAATGTCAATCTCGATGTGTCTATTCGGAGCGTTGGCTATTCTGCCTGCGCTGGTCAGCTGGCTTAAACCAAAATTTCTTTACAACCAGGAGTAAATAATGAAAACGGATCAAGCAGTCAGCAGGGTATTATTCCTTTTCAGTCTTATGATCTTAATTTACTGGATATATTCGGGCTGTGCCTGGGTTTGGAACTGGTATATCGATTCTGGTGGATATTCATCATCATGGTGGGGATCTGTTGGACGGTTCCTGTGGGAAAACCTCAGTATCGTCATCGCCATCTATGCCATTATCTGTCTCCAGTCTTCGGGATTGGCCGAGCTGAAATATAATAAAAGTTTTATGAAGGCTTTTGGATTGGCCCTCATATTAACACCTCCAGGGATGATGATTGCGTATGGTCATCGCCAATAGGTTAATGATTAATACAGTACAGAAATAAAGCTGTTAAAATGGAGAAATAACTATGTTGAACCGACTAATAATTACCGGCCTGTTGATTGGAACGCAGGTAATGGGACAGATGACAGCCCGCGAAATTATGATGAAGGTTGATAATCAGCCCGAGCCGAAAACAATGATTGCCACTACCAATATGACCCTGGTTTCAGTGAAGCGGGGGAAGGTCAAAGAGCGGGTGCGCGAGATTGTTCGCTACCAAAGGAATTATAATTCGGGGACCTTTGACAGTAAATCGCTGATCAGGTTCAACGAACCGGCCGATGTCAAGGGAACCGGTTTTCTGATGTGGGAATATGATGCCGATAAGGACGATGACCAATGGTTGTTTTTACCGGCCCTGGGTAAGGTCAAGCGCATCGCGGCCCGGGAGAAAGGTGAGAATTTCATGGGCAGTGATTTCTCCTATGAGGATATGGGCGGCCGCGACCTGGATGACGATCATTTTAATCTGGTCAGGAGTGAGCTGTATAATGATGAAGACTGCTATGTGATAGAAGCGGTACCAATTGACAATAACACCAGTTATGGCCGTCGGATTGTCTGGGTCAGCAAGGGGAAATGGATTGTCCTTAAAGTCGAATATTATGATAAGAAAAACGCTCTTTTGAAGGTCATGACCATTGATGAAGTGCAGAAGGATGGCCCATACTGGTCGGTTCAAAAAATGCGGATGGAAAATGTCCAGAACCAGCATAAAACGATTATGCTGATCAGCAATATCCAGTACGACACCGGTTTGCAGGATAATTATTTTACCGAACGATTCTTAATGCGGGTTGATTGACGATGAAACGTAAAATTGCATTGCTGGGCTATCTCTGCCTGGTTACACTGGTAACAGCCCAGCCCCGTTTTAACGGTTTTGTCCAGAACTGGACGGCTTACAATTTGAATGATGATCATGACCTTTTCCTGCTGCGCAACCGCTTCCAGCTTAATTCGACCCTGTCCGGTGACTGGGCGCGGGGCTTCGCCAGTGTGGATTTTACTGATGAACGGCAGCTGGACCTACCAATCCAGGAGGTAGGTATCCGCGAATTGTATGTCGATCTGTATTTTGACAAATTCGATCTGCGGGTCGGCAAGCAGCAGGTTGTATGGGGTAAGGCTGACGGTGTTTTCATCAATGATATTGTCAATAATCTCGATCTCCGCTATTTCCTGATGCAGGATTTCAAGGATATCCGCCAGGGAACCGGAATGGTCAAAGCCAATGCTTATGTGGCCGGCTGGGGACTCGAGGCGCTGTTCATCCCAAAATTCGAGCCGAATGAATACGCCGAACCTGGCAGCCCCTGGGAATTTTTTCGTCCCTCCGGTATGATTGCCCCCCTTATGCTGAATGATACTTCCAGTTACAACCTGCCGGTGGCGTTTACCTGGCAGGGACAGGAATTGCCGGATGCGACCTTAGCCAACAGCGAATTCGGTCTGAAATTGTCCGGGTTTGCCCTGGGTACCGATTTGAGTTTTCTGTTTCTCCACAGTTATCAGGATAGTTATGTGAGCAGGATTGACAGTATTGCATTCACGCCTGACCCACTTTCTTCGTTAGCAATCCCTCAATCCGGTCATCTGTATATGACCCCGGTTTTTAAACCGGTCAATATGTATGGTATTAATTTTGCCCGGCCGGTTGGAGGACTGGTAGTCCGTGGGGAGGTTGGTTATTTTAATGATTATCATTTCATCAGCCGACCTGATTTATCCCAGGATATGATTCAGACCATTATGGCAGGGGGACAACCTGAAGTTGAAAATGTAGTCGTCTCAGATTATCTGCAGGGTGTGGCTGGCCTGGATATTTCCGGTCCCTGGGGCAGCAGCATCTCGACCCAGTATATCCGCAAACAGGTGTTGGATTATCAATCTGCGATAATGAGCAGCGATGAAGTGGCGGAAATGTTATCCCTGATGATGTCCGGTACCTTCTGGAATGAGACCGCCAGCGCCCAGTGGCTGACCCTGTATGATAGTAATTACGAGTCGGGACTAAGCCGGTTGATTTTTGGCTATGAAGTGGCCGATGCCGTTCAGCTTGACCTGGGAGTTGATATCCTCTGGGGTGAAGCCGGCAGTTTTATCGGTCAATTTGCTGCAAATGATAACGGCTACCTGAAGCTGACCTACTCATTCTAAGCAATCTGATGCGTTCAACACCTGTTGGCAGTAGTCAGCGATATGAGTAATTTCAGCAATAATTATTGTTGAACAATTAAAACATGAATATCAGCGAGGAGAAATTGTAATGTATGAAAAAAGTATAAAATTATTGAATCAGGGCGTGGCCGATGAACTGGCGGCTGTCCATCAGTATATGTATTTTCATTTTCATTGTGACGATCAGGGTTATGATCTGCTGGCCGGGCTTTTCAAGAAAGCAGCCATCGATGAGATGATGCATGTGGAACTGCTGGCCGAGCGCATTTTGTTCCTGAAAGGCGAAGTGGAAATGGTACCGGCGGAAGATGTTCAGAAAATCCATGATGTGAAGGAAATGCTGAAACTGTCAGCCGATGCGGAGATGGGTGCTGTCAAATTTTATAATGAAGCTGCCAATGAATGTGCCGCTAATGCCGATGCCAATTCCAAAAAGGTTTTTGAACAACTGGTTGATGATGAAGAACGCCATTTCGATCAGTTCGATACCGAATTGGAAAACCTGGCCAAATTCGGAGACCGTTATCTGGCCCTGCAGTCAATCGAACGCAGTAAGGTAATGGGTGGTCCCGGCGGAGCTTAGGTCAGACATTTTAAAGTAGTTAAAGTGGCCGGTATTTCCGGCCACTTTTAGTTTGGGGAGTAATGCTTGACCAGCTGAGCCTGCAATACCGGTTCGGTAGTGGTGAAAGCCAGAGCAACGGCTCCGCCCTGTCGTAAGGATTCAAAATATTCCGGTATCAATTCACCAGGGACGGTGGATATGCTGGGATTATGACCTGAAATAAAAATAGTCATATCCTCGGCACAAAACTTCCGGATTAACTTATAAACAATTTTTTTGTGACAGTTATAAAGTTCAGGTTTGGGCTGAATGATTCCTCTGAATCCTACTGTATTGCCGATTATTGCGGCTGTTTCGGTGGTACGGCGGGCGGGACTGGTAAATATGAGGTCGGGTACCAGATTGTCCTCAGCCAGGGCATGGCCTAACAGTTTGATAGTATGTTGCCCACGGCTGGTAAGCGGTCTTGCAAAATCCCGGCCATCAGGACTTCGGTGAGCCGCTTCTCCATGCCTGATCAGAACAAGCCGACCCGGATTATTTTTCGTCAATCTTATAGCCGATCAGGTCGAAAGGATTGACCAGAATCGAGGTGATATTTTTCAGATGGGCGCCAACCCGTTTCAGGTACCGGGCATACAGGGCTACCGTAGCCGTCAATGTTTCATCTCCGAATTTGGTTTCTCCGGTCAGGATGCTGTTTACCAGTTTGTCAGAGGCATTATTCACCAGGTTTTTATAGGTGGCGTGCATCTTATTGGCCATCTCAGTTTCCTGCAACTCGATTGCTTTGACTGTCATATAGAAACGGCTAAGTATTTCACTTTCGATCAGCGCCAGTTTCTCTGAGATTTCGTCGGTTTTAAAGATTTTGGGGTAATAACTGGCCAAGTCCAGAATATTCTTGGTGTAATCACCCAGGCGTTCGATATCGACCACCATATTCACCAGCACCATACCGCTGGCCAGATCGGTGCGGTTAGGGTCGACCGAATAGTGGGTCATCACTTTACGACGCACATCCATCTGGTAGCGGTTGATTTCAACATCCCGCTTTTTCAGGGCTTTAATTTTTTCTACGTTAGTGTCTTCGTGGAGCAGTTTCAAGGCTTCCTCAAACATTTCCAGTGAAAGCTTCAACATTTCATTGCTTTCATTCCAGGCTTGGGAAAGCAGGTCATCTGAACGCCAGAGATTGATGAAATCTGTGAAAAAGGACATCTTATACCTCGTTAAGTAAACAATTTGTGTGATTTGGTTTTATCATCCCGGTCTCTCAGATCATGTGAATAGAATGAACACTACCGGGATGAAATGAATCAGGATATAGATAGTAATGAACAGGATCAGATTCTTTTTGGACGTTGCCGCTACTTTTCCGACCCACTCGGCCAGTTTTATGGGGATATTTTTTAAAGGATAGAATAATGCGATTCCGTAGATATTGAAACACAGGTGGCTGAAAGCGACCGCTACCGCCATGCTGTTCTGGGTGGCCATGGCAGCCAGCAGGGCCGTTACGGTAGTTCCGATATTGGCTCCAAGAGTGTAAGGAAAAATCTGCCGCACTGATATGATTCCCGCCCCGGCCAAAGGAATAATTAATGAGGTGGTAACTGAGCTGCTCTGGACTACAGCGGTTATTCCCACTCCAAGCAATAGCCCCAGGAAATCGTTTTTGAACAGGTAATCATTGACAATCACTTCGATCCTGGTCATCATCATGGAGCGCATCAGTTTCACCAGCCGGGTGAGAGCGAAAAACAGCAGGAACAGAGAAATCACTGTCAGCACTAAATGTGAAAGCGGGAGTGGGGCCACCAGATGATCGATGACCTTGATAACCGGCTTGGTAATATATGAAATCGGATTGAATAATTTTAAACCGCCAACTCCCTCAAACCAATCTTGCAGGGCCAGCGCCGATTTGGCGATGATCCGGGTTTTTAATTCAATGGGGAATAAAACGATCACCACACAGATATTGAAAAAATCGTGGACAATACTGGCCGCAAACGCTCGCTTGAATTCAACCCGGTTGGTGATATGCCCGAATGATACCAATGTATTGGTAATTGTCGTTCCGATATTGGCACCCATGATAATCGGGATGGCATTGCTGAAAGTGAGCGCATCACCTGCAACCAGTCCCACAACAATTGAAGTCGTCGTAGATGACGATTGAATCAGGCTGGTAGCGACAATTCCGATTATCAATCCGGCAAAGGGATTGGAGGTCATCTCAATCAACATGCGGGCGAAATCGACCCCAAAAGCTTTGAAGGAATGACCCAGCAGCTTGATACTTAAAAGGAATAAATAGATGGTGACAACCAGTGCCAGACCACGCAGAATTTTTTGCCTAGTTTCCGGACGCATGGATTTCTTCCATGTTAATTGTTCTGTGTTAACCCTAGCAATAACAGTCGCCTGAAACTGTTAATGCAATCGTTGCTGGTTTTTTAATAATAGCGTTTATGCTATTATACTATTTAAAACACTACCCAACGACTGGGCGGAATTTAACCAATGGTTAAATAATTGAAGCATGAAATTCTCGTATTAATCGATTGAGAATTGTGATTATCCCTTTTCATTGATAGTATGACAGGCTCTAACTTCGCACTTAAAATCATGAATCAATTATTCCTGCAACAGCTTATTCTCAGCTTCCTGGTCGGTGCCGCCTGGGTAACGGCAACCACAATTATAGCCGAGAAATTCGGCAGTAAGATCGGTGGCTTTATCGGTGGTTTGCCCTCTACGGTATTGATAGCACTGCTGTTCATTGGAATTACCCAGACCGCATCAGCAGCTATCAATGCAACGATCGTAATTCCCCTGACTATGGGCGTAAATTGTATTTTTACCCTGGTGTATTTAAAATTCGTCCGCCGGGGACTGGTTACGGCCCTGATACTGGCTTACCTGGCATGGGTCGTACTGGCAGGGATGCTTGTGATGGTCAATGTCACCCAACTCTGGGTCGCCCTTGTGGGGTGGCTATTGCTGTTGATCTTTTATCTGGTCTCGGTGGAACATTATGCCAATATCCCGGCTCATGGTAAAGTTATTGTTCAATATACAACCGGTGAAGTGCTATCGCGTGGGCTGTTCGCCGGCACGATAATCGCTGTGGCCGTTCTGATCAGCAAGATTGGCGGTCCGGTCCTGGGTGGGGTCTTCTCAGTTTTTCCGGTGATCTTCACTTCCAATATGGTTATTACCTACCGGACCGGAGGAGTGGATTTTTCCCGGGCGGTGGTAAAAACCCTGGTGGTCAGTGCCATGGTCAATGTTGGTGTTTATGCCATCGCCGTACATTATTTTTACGGGTGGTTGGACATCCTATGGGGTACAGTTGCCGCGATTACAGCGACAATCCTTACCAGTTATTTGACTTTTATCTTTATCCGCAAATACCTGCAGTAACAATTGTTTGTAGGGACAAGACATGTCTTGTCCTTAAATGTGATCTAAAATCAATCCTCCCGAAAATGGCAGCCAATACTCTTCCGGTTGGCGTGGGCGGCACGGGCGATCAACAGGGCACTCAGGACGGCGTTCCGCAAGCCAATCAACTCATCATTCAAACGACCATGGCGGTAGAAGCGCTCGATCTGGGCATTCAGATGATTTAGTTCCTGCAGGGCCCGCTCGAGACGTCGTGAGGTGCGAACCAGTCCCACATAATTCCACATCAATTGTTTGATGTTCTTAAAGTCTTGGAGTATCAGGGCCTGGTCTGGCTCACGATCACCGGTATATTCCCATTCCGGGTAGTCTTCTCCATTGGGTGAGGGTAAATCCGCTAGTATCTTTTGGATATCCTGGGCCGAACGGGTGCCCCATACCAGTCCTTCCAGCAATCCCGAACTGGCGATCCGATTGGCTCCATGAACACCGGAACAGGTCACTTCACCGGCCGCATACAAGTTCTTGATTGTAGTACGCCCCCAACTGTCCACCCAGATACCACCGCAGAAATAGTGAGCGGCCGGAACCACCGGTACCGGATCACTGGCAATATTGATTTTGAATTTCCGGCAATGATCGGAAATGTCGGGGAATCGCCGATGGATTTCAGTGCTGGTGCCGATCGGTGACAGGTCCAGGTACATGTTGGTGGTACCGTTCTCAAGCATTTCCTGGTGGATGGCACGGGCGGTGATGTCACGCGGTGCCAGATCCAGCCACTTGGGGCTGTATTTCGCCATAAATGGATTCCCATGGGTATCTACCAGCCGGGCACCGGCTCCTCTAACTGCCTCGGAAATCAGGAAATTCTCCGATTGGGGATGGTGGAAGGTAGTGGGATGGAACTGGACGAACTCGCAGTTCAGTACGCGTGCGCCAGATCGGTAAGTCATTGCCAGCCCGTCCCCCCGTGCTCCGGCCGGATTGCTGGTCCGCAGGTAAAGCTGGCCTACACCACCGGTGGCAATGATCGTTGCTTTCGCCAAACAGCGCTTGATAATTCCACTGTCCTGGTCCAGACAGTATACTCCGCCACAGGATACAGAATCGTAGCGTTTGGATGGATCAACACCATGATGGGAAGGGGTGATCAGATCGATGGCCGTATGTCCTGCCAGGATATTGACATTGGATTTTTGCTCAAGGGCATGCAACAGGGCGGTTTCTATGGCGCGTCCAGTATGATCGGCTACAAACAGAATACGTTTTTTTGAATGCGCCCCTTCTTTGATCAATGCCAATTGACCGGATTTATCGCGCTCAAAAGGTACCCGGAGCTCATCAACCAGTATTTTTTTTACTAAATCCGGTCCATCACTGGCCAGAATTTCAACTGCTTCCCGGTTATTATAATCGGCCCCGGCGTTGATTATATCCTGAATCAGAAGTTCACTGTCATTGTCAGGATTACCTGCAATAATTCCACCCTGGGCATAGTAGGTATTATTCTCCTTTGGCTTACGTGCCCTGGTCACCAGTGTGACATTTATATTGCCGCGGGCTAATTCATAAGCTGCTGTCGCTCCGGCAATTCCGCTGCCGATGATCAGGACATCACTGGTAATTAATTCAGCCATAATCTATCCAATCGCAATCATGCGTTGTACCGCCAGACGGGCTTTTTCAGCTATTGAATTCGGGATTTCAACCTGATACTGTTTGTGCTTCAGCGCCAGCAGGGTATCCTCCAGGGTGATTTCATTCATATGCGGACAGCGCACACTACACAGGCGTAGCATATCCTTTTCGGGATGGGCGGCGGCGATATTATCACCCATTGCACATTCAGTTAGCAGCAGGTAATGGGGAGCTGAACTTTCTGCTACTTCCTTGATCAATTGATTGGTACTTCCGGCGATATCCGAGGCTGCCACGACTTCCGGACTGCATTCAGGGTGGGCTAATACTAAAGTGTCCGGATATTGTTCCCGGACCCGTTCCACATCAGCCACCGTGAACTGCTCGTGTACTTCACAGCGGGCCTGCCAGCCGATCATCTGGTAATCGAGGAGATTGCCAATAGATAAATTTTCATCCTTTTTTGGGAAGACAATATGCCGCCCGGTTTCCCGAGCAACATTCTGGGCCAGGTATTCATCGGGAAGGAATATGATAGTATCGGATTTCAGTGATTCCACCACCGCCACCGCGTTACCTGAGGTACAGCAGATATCGGATTCTGCTTTGACATCGGCATAGGTATTCACATAGGTAACTACCGGTACTCCGGGAAATTGTTGCCGCAACCGGCGCACATCATTGGCGGTAATTCCATCGGCCAGGGAACAACCGGCTTTTTCGGACGGTAACAGCACGGTTTTTTCCGGATTCAGCAGCTTGGCGGTCTCGGCCATGAAGCGCACCCCGCAGAAAACAATAATATCCTTGCTGGTCTCAGCCGCCCGGCGGCAGAGATCGAGTGAATCGCCGCGGTAGTCGGGAATGGTGTAATACAGGCCCGGTTTCATATAATTATGGCCTAAAACCACCGCATTCAATTCCTGCTTCAATCGCTGGATTTCCATCACGGTATTGGTCTTCTGCTCCAGTACTTCAGGCTCGAATTCGTGCCCGGTTTTGGTAGAAAGAATTTCCCGCGCTTCGGCGAATGACAGATTTGACATAATTATTTCCGGTTAATTGGAATCTGTTGATTCGATTAATAATGATATATCCAGAGCCTGTACGGAATGGGTCAGCGCTCCCACCGATATGAAGTCCACCCCGGTTTCAGCGATAGCGACAATATTGTCACCGGTGACGTTGCCACTGGCTTCTAATGGAATCCGGCCGGCAGCTAGTGTCACGGCCCGGCGCATTTCTGTGAGACTCATATTATCCAGCATTATGCGGTCGATTGGCAGTAAAAGAGCTTTGTTCAATTCATCCAGGGATCGAACCTCAACTTCGATTGGTAAAGCAGACTTATTATGGTCCTTCAGGAATTTATGCATGGCTGTTACCGCGGCCGTGATATTCCCGGCGGCTGCAATGTGATTATCTTTAATCAGTGCCATGTCATACAAACCCTGGCGATGGTTGGTTCCGCCGCCAAGTGCCACGGCCCATTTGTCCAGCAGGCGCAGTCCCGGAGCGGTCTTGCGGGTATCCAGTAATCGGCAGTCAGTGTGGGCAATCATCCGGGCCAGAGAATTGGTTCTGGTAGCAATCCCGCTCATGCGCTGCAGAAGGTTGAGGGCAGTACGTTCGGCCGCCAGAATTCCCCGGATCGGTCCCTGAACGGTGCCCACCAACTGTCCAGTATCAACTGATTCGCCTTCTTCAATTTTTGCTGCGAATTCAACCTCGGAATTGACCTGCCGGAATACTCGTTCAGCCGCTGCCAGCCCGGCAATGATGCCAGTGGCCTTGGAGATAAACCGGCCACTTCCGAGGGAATCTTCCGGGATGGTACCCAGTGATGTTATGTCACCGGCACCGATATCTTCCGCCAGGGCATTCTTGATCAGATCATCCAGATTTTTCCGGAAGACAATGGAAAAGTTTTCAATGGAGTATTTATTCAAATTTTTCCCCAAATGATTTGGACCATCATTTCATTTTAATGTATATATATCTATAAATCAAATTTATTGCCTGAGGATGATATTAATCAAAGGAGTAGGCATGACTACTGGATATAATGGTACAGCTATTTTGGAATTTCCGTATCCTACGGAAGCGGTAAATTATCCAGATACTGTTAATAAATGGCTTGTGTAAAATACATAGTACGGAAAGTACGCAATTTTGGTTAGTGATGTTATGGTATGTCAAACTGATGATCCCGATTTTAATCAGGGGAAGAAGAATCTCTGACTAAGGTATTTTATACTGACCACTGCCAGAGATGCTTCGACAAGCTCAGCATGACAGGTTAACTTTTTTCAATCTAAAATCCAGAACTAATAATAATACATCGGTTTTTCCTTGCCCAACGCCCTAAAAAACAATAAACTCCGCCATCGCACCCGGCGTGGGAGTATCCTCGATGTAATTTATTCTGGCTTGTTTCCGGGAGAGGGATGATAGTGATAATAACCATGCAAAACAGTCCAACCAAATATTTGATTGTATTTGGCTGTAATATGATATTTGAGATCACAACCAGTGATCTCAAACAAGAAGGAGTATCTGAGTGTCCCAAAGGATAAAGGAAGAACTTCAACCGTCTGCTCAGGAGAACACGATCCTCGAATTGCGGGGTTATTTAATTATTCTTGCGTCCAGAGTTGCCGAAGTCTTTGGTGTCCAGACAAGGGAAATTGTCCAGAACATAACTCGCAACAATAAAGGCATTCGCCCCCTTTTCCCCGAGCGTTATGCCTTCCAAGTAAGCAAAGAAGAGTTAGAGCATATGAGATCACTGGGGGTGATCCCAAACCCTAGACGCGGTGGAAGTCGCGCTCTGCCATGGGTTGTGACACGTAAAGGAGCAATCAGGCTGGCGACGATCATGAAGGTGCCTACAGCAATGGATGCGGCAGATGTGTTTGTTGATGTCTTTGACGAAGTTCTTTCACAAGTCATGCAAGGCCAGAAGACGGTTGAGGTCTCAAATCCGTCTCGCATCATGCCAGATGAAGAACAGTCTAAGCAAATCAGTAGATTGCGATCAAGGATTGCCATGGCGATTAATGACTTGTTGAATACCGTTGTCGATATAGAACAGAAGACAACAGTTAAGGACGAACTCGGAAACGTTGCCCAGGAAGCTGTGACCCACGTCAAGGAATGGTTACGCAGCAAGAAAGCCGGTAACGAAAAGATTGAGGCTGAGACATATCTTCTGCTTGAGCAGGCTCGCGATATGTACGAAAGACGCCAATCTGAGTTGGCAAGTGCAGCACTTGATCGAGAGCGAAAATCCCTTGAGAACTTTGAGAAAAAAATTGGCATAGTGGAGAAACTACTGAAAATGCTTAATCAACTCGAGCCGAACGCCGTAGTGAATCTGGTTGGACAATACGTCATCCAGCCACCTGGTCTGCCTGCTCCTAAAAGGCCATAGGAAAGCGCCGAACAAGACGCTGATAAACACTATTCCACACTTCGACCAGTCTACGCTGCGCTGCGACCCGGCAGGTACGCTCAGTGTGATTTTTTGATTTAATACTTCAATACTCCATTACTCAAGTTTCTATATATTCTTGTCCTTTTCTCACCATTTCCAATCCAACATCCAAAACTCAAAATCCAACATCGACTTTTCTCTTGCCCAACGCCCTGAAA
>CAYPJE010000047.1:7712-21351 GCA_964410945.1 uncultured bacterium | reverse complement strand
TCGAGCTTGCTGCGACGAAGCTTAGTTATATTCTGTACTACCGTCTTCGTCCTGACACATCGGGACTACGACGCGTTCTCCTACGCTGTTACACAGCGTAGTCGAGCGGAGAGGGAGGGATTCCCCGCCTGACCGCTGACGCAGTCACGCGGGCAGGGAACCCCCGGTAGGATAATTCAATTTATTGTATTTCCGCCAGCTACTGATTTCCAATACTTTACACCTTTAAGAACTTCATCTCTCCTTCCAATTACTTCGGTTTATAATATACCAAAAGGTCTGTAGTGTTTTGTTGAACATTCCCTGCCAGTACTAGGTTGGTTCAAATGTAATTCCGGATTGGTGCACTCCCTGTATAACAAATATAATGATCACAATTTTTACTAACATATAAATCAAATTGCGGAGAGGGAGGGATTCCCCGCCTGACCGCTGACGCAGTCACGCGGGCAGGGAACCCCCGGTAGGATAATTCAATTTATTGTATTTCCGCCAGCTACTGATTTCCAATACTTTACACCTTTAAGAACTTCATCTCTCCTTCCAATTACTTCGGTTTATAATATACCAAAAGGTCTGTAGTGTTTTGTTGAACATTCCCTGCCAGTACTAGGTTGGTTCAAATGTAATTCCGGATTGGTGCACTCCCTGTATAACAAATATAATGATCACAATTTTTACTAACATATAAATCAAATTGCGGAGAGGGAGGGATTCGAACCCCCGATACCCATAGGGTATGCCGCATTTCGAGTGCGGTGCGTTCAGCCAGGCTCCGCCACCTCTCCATAAACAAGATCAAAGATAAAAGTTTTCAAGATAAAAGTAAAAGAGGATTTCTTGAAACTCTTCTACCCTGCTATCAAACAGCGGGCGGAAGTTACGACTTGCGGCGGTTCAGGAAAAAGTCCTGAATTATTCCGATACATGGTTTTTCCAGTACTCCGCCTTTAACCGCCGTTTTGATCCCAAAACGGGGATCACCACATAACTGGTATAATGACCCGCAACACCCCTTCTCTTCATCGTAACAGCCGAATACAACCTGCTTGAGACGTGAATTTATGATGGCTCCGGCACACATGGGACAGGGTTCCTTGGTTACATAGAGGATGCAATCCTTTAACCGCCAATCATTCAATGTATTAGCCGCTGCGGTAATAGCCAATACTTCCGCATGGGCAGTGGGATCGTTCAGGCTTTCGGTCTGGTTATATCCCCGTCCGAGGATAGAATTGTCCTTAATTATAATCGCGCCGATCGGTACTTCACCAAGTTCATAGGCCCTCTGAGCTTCCCTGAGAGCCTGCTCCATCCAATGGTTATGATCCATAAATCATCAATAGATCACGGAGCTGCCAGCAGATCGCGGATTTCTTCCAGTTTGGCAGCTATGGTCTGATGGCCCTTAACCGTAGCCGTATCGGCTGTAAGGGTTGTAGTCTCGCCTAATGCAATCAAAAGATTCTGAATATGCTCCAGACAGGTACCATAGTTGGCCAGGTTATAATTGGCTACCGCCACCGTCAGTTGCACATCCAGTTCATTCAGATTCTCATCATGGCTGAAGGTCCAGGTTGCTTCATCGGAAATACCAATATCCGATATTTCAGCGATCAACGAATCGCCATAAATGACGGCCAGGGAATCATTCCCCGCCGCCTGATGGGCAAAGGCCAATCCGGCCCAGATTTCGTGCTGAATATTAGCCTCGACATCTACCGGCTGTTTATAAATGAGACCCGCCGTAAAATAGTAAATGCTGCTATCCAATTCGGATAACTGACCAAGGGACCAGCCCAGGCCATTATAGCCATCCATATAACTGGAGTCGACGACCACTGCCTCCTTGAACCAGGTATATGATTCCAGATAATCGCCGGCTTCATACTGATCCCAGGCATAAACAGATATCTCATATTCGGTAGCCTCATAGGTCTTGCGGCAACCAGTCAAAACAAGGAAAATACCTAATAGTAAAATTGCTGTTTGTTGTAAATACTTCATCGCAACAACATCACTTTCTGGGTTGAATAGAAATCCCGGCCGGCCCGCATCTGGACAAAATAAATTCCCGAAGCCACCGGTACTCCCTGCCCGTTGCGTCCATCCCAGCGAATCTCATGCTGGCCGATGGATTGACGGCCGTTGTATAAAGTCAGTACCCGGCGTCCAAGGATATCGTAGACATTGATCACCAACCGCTGATCCGGTCCGCTGAAAAAACCCAGATCGTAGACAATCGTCGTGGATGGATTAAACGGATTTGGATAGTTATGGTGAAGGGCCGTTTCTTCCGGTACGATCAAGGTTGCCGGTCCCAATCCGAAGTAACCGGATTTGGCCGTCCAGGCCACTACGGCACCATCCTGAGGCAGCGATGGCAATTCTTCCCAGTCCGCGCCGTTGGTACTGCGGTAAACCGCCTGTTGCGGATCATCGGTATCGATGGTAACAACCAGCGGACGGTCAAATTCCACTCCCAGCGCACCCATCCGGTATTTCGCCAGCTGATGAGCATCACCGGCAAACAGGGACGTATCCACTACCAGGATATACTGATCGTTGACAACAGCACCGGGCTCACCGCTGATCCGGAAAGTACCGTCCCGGCTTGCTCCGGACCAGGTACCGCCGGCCTTAGCCAGCACTACCGCTGCATCCCGGGAGATGGTAGTATCCCCTACCAGCGCCTCGGCATAGGCGGTAACAGTGAATTCCAGAGCCTGTTCGATAGTTGTTCGCCCGATGTAGGTATGGGTTGATACCGTATCCAGATTAATCCGGTCGGTCTCCAGCAGTACCTGGCAATCGATGGCCTTCTCCATCGTATCGTTCACGATCACTTCCAGTTGACTGGTGAAGGCGCTGTTCTGAATCAATGCTATTGTCAGATGGGGACGATCGACCCGGATTATATCCAGGGCAAAATCCACCGTGTCGGAGGCCTGGGAATCATCGGTGGCAATCACCCGGATGGTGGTTTCGGCGGACCACAGATCATCCGGTTTGATCACAATTGTATCACCCAGGTCAATGGAAACATAATTGGTGTCGCTGAAAGTAATGAATGCAGCATTGGTCAATGCTGAAATGGTAAAGGTCAGGGCCGTGTCATCCACATCATAGGCGAATTCGCCGAAGTCGATCAGCAGGGAATCATTTTCAAAAATTTCCTGATCGTCAATGGCGGTCAACTGGGGTCGATCATTCCGGGATTCCACATCCAGGATCATTGTGTCCTGAGCAGTGGCGCCATCCAGGTCACGGGCATAGAAAATCAGCCGATGCAGCGCGCCGAAATAATTGGTATCGGCGGTGATAACGGCATAATTGGAATCGTTAACGACGGTAAAATCGATGGCCACTTTCGGGTTGGCTGCCCAGAAGGTCGCCGGCGCAACAGCATTCAAAACCGGCGTTTCGGCGCGGACAGCCGCCGCCAGTTCCGGGTTATAGCCACCCAGCGGATACCCGGGATTGTCGACCGTATCCAGGATAGTATAGCCGTACCATTCCAGATCGGCCAGTTCATTGTCCTCATCGGTGATGAAACGGTCCAGATTGACCTGGATCGTCCGCACGGAGTCTTCCACGATCACGACCGAGGTGTCGCGGAAATCAACTACCGGTGTATCGTTTATCGCCAGGGCATTGACAACATAAACCAGGGTATCGGTAAAGCCCCAGTTATCGTCAATGTAAACGGTAAAATCGTACAGACCGGTGTCGACCGGTGTGGGTGTAAATGTTATTATTCCTTCTTGATCAATCATCGGCTGCAATGCAGAATTCCCAGGAAAAACCGGATCGGTTTCAAGCGTATACGTGAATTCGTCACCACCCAGCGTAGCAATATCTAGATCGCTGAATTCAACGGTATCCGAGTAAGCGATATCTTCGTAAACTACGGTCGAATCAATCAAAGTAATTATTGGAGCGGAATTCAGCCGCAGTATTGGATCGGATACCAGGTTAGCGCTGGAAACGTTCCCAGCCACATCCCAGGCACGGACAGCAATTGTATATGGATATAGATGAGTTAAAGCCAGAACCGTGTCAGCAGCTGTTGTCAATCCTGATGATGTAAAGTCAACCAGAGTATCGGCCCCTGGAAGGCCGTCATCATAAGTTATGATCCATTCATAGCGTTCCATACCTGAGGCAGTGACAGCGGTTGGTTCAGTGAATTCACCCCAACTGAAAGTCAAAGAATCCTGCGAAATTATCGTATCGGGACTCGTTTCGTTCCATTCGATTATATTACTGACTGAGGGCCCCAGCACATCATAGACTAATTTATCCTCACTGACGATTCCCTGGCGGACGTTGCCGGCCTCGTCATATTTCCGGGCCCGTACCAGGATAGTGTCGCCCTGCTCAACAGTAGTGACATTATTCAAAGCGGTTAAAATTTCAGCCACGGTGCGGTAAACGGTTTTCGTCCCGGATGAAATAACAATATCCGGCGAACCCACTTCCTCCCAGGTACTGGAAGTATCCATCTTGCTGGGGATGGCAAAGGCCAGGTAGATTTCTCCATCGATATCATCGACGGTGGTCGGTACACTGGTCTGGATGCTGTCATTGGTACTGTTGATCCAGCCGGAAACAATTTTTCCATCAGCAGCCGAAAAGGCACCGGTGGCAAAGGCGGCCGGGGGGGTGTTGTCAAGCATAAATAATAAAGTAGCTGGCGGTAAAATAATAATATCCAGGTTGATTGCTTCATTACCCGCCAAATCATTGGCGGTGCATCCCACGGTCAATTCGCCGGAGTTCTCCTCGCCAATCGGCAGGGTAATATTGAAAACCCAGACACTGTCACCATTGGAACTGGAACCGGCGGGAATATCGACCACCGAATCATCGGTGGAATCGGCATACTGCACATCCAGGGTTGGGGCACTTAAACCGGTCTTGACAGGTTCGGAAAAGGTCACGGTTATTTCGACCTCATCCCCGCCTTTACCCAGCATATCCAGGGTCGGTTGGGTAATATTTTCATAACCAATAGTGTAACTCGGTATGGTATTGTCGATCACCAGGGTCGTATCGGCCAGGGTAGAATCATTCAGGGCGATATCGGTAGCAGCAATCTCAATAACGGCATCACCATCATTGGCTTCGCCCGATGGAATCGTTGTCTCATAGGTCCAGTTGGCGGAATCGGTGCCCACGATCGTCATCACCTGGGCGATTTCGTCGTCCCCGGCCCCGGCATAGTCAACCGTAATATATGGTGGTGAAGACAGTATTTCGTTGAAGACAGCCTCGATCTCCACTATCGTATCCACCGATGCCAGGGTATGGCTGTAAGCGACGGCAACGGTGGCCGGCGATTGGTCGATCAAGAAGGTTGAATCACCGGCGGTGCCTTCCTGGGCATTCCCGGCTATATCGGTAATTGTAGCCGAGAATTGGACAATCTCGTTATCACCGAAATCAGTCAGACCTTCAATTTCTGCGGCACTGAGTGTAAGATTCTCCTCACTATCCAGCCACCCGGAGCTGATCGTCACCGGAGTTCCCAGGTCTACGAAACCATTGGTTCCTACCCGGCCTTTTAATTGAATTGTGCCACCAGTGAGGGTTCCGTCATCCGCTAACGGAATACTGATTGTGGCTCCGGTATTGGTTTTATTCCAGTACCTGCTGTTGATGCTGCCACCGGTTGGATCGGCATCGGCCACTGTGAACGGATCAGGCAAGCCCCGGTCAACGGTGATCGTCGTCCCACTGTAGGTGCCAGTGGTGGAATTACCATAAGCATCAGTGATCGTTGCGCTGAGAAAAACCTCGATCTGCTCATCGATAAACGAGATGGTTTCAAACTGGGTATCAGTGAGAATGACGGCAGCCGAACCACCTAATTCGCCCACTAGAATGGAATGAATATCACCAACAGTTTCGTATCCCCCGGTGGCCGTTTTGGCCAGAATTTGAACTTCTCCTCCATTCAAGTCGGCGGCATTTTCAATCGGTACGGTAACGGTAACCGATGTATTGGCGGCATTCCACCAGCCACTGACGACATTACCACCATCGGTCACCACCGAACCAACGGTGAAATCCGCCGGTGGACTGTCATCATTGGTGATAGTATAAGTATGCTCGTCAAGATTGGTGGTGGTAATGGTAACATTAGTCGGTGTACTCAAAGCCACGGTAAAATATTCATCATCCTCAACCAGATAATCATCAACAATCACGGCCAGGATAGATTCAGCCGTAGATCCGGCGGCAATATTCAATGTTCCGGCGGGCAAGGTATAATCAACACCTCCGGCGGTTGCATCACCGGCGATTACGGCATAATCCACACTAATATCTTTCCCCGATTCAGCCGATAGCTGCACATCAAGATAAACACTATCGACCGCTTCCAATCCATTAGATGACAGCACAGCGAAAGCCACTGTTGGTTGATCATCATTATCATAAATCGTATAGGTATAGGTACTATTCCCACCAATATTGGCATTGGATGGATTAGTGAGTGTTATAACTGCCGTCTCATTTATTTCATCCAAACCATCGTCGACAATGGTCAGTGTAACCGGTTTGGAAGTTTCACCGGCAGCAAAAGTAGCGGTGCCATCGGTAAATGAATAATCGACACCGCTGCCACTGGCGGTAACATCAGCAATGGAATAATCAACACTGACCATCCGGCCAGAGGCTGCATTGAGATTTATGGTGACTGTTACCGAAGTTACATTCTCGCTTCCTGCCACTGCATTGGTACTGAAGGCCACATCCGGTAGATCGTCGTTATCAGTAATTTCCAAATCATAGGTCGTATTGGCACCCAGCGATGCATTGACCGGTGAGGATATGGTCAGCGATAATGTTTCGTCATCTTCATCGAGAAAATCTTCATCTATTACCAGTGCAATATTGGTAGAGGTTGCCCCGGCGGAAATGGTTGCTGTCCCGTCGGCCAGGGTGAAATCGGTCCCGTCACCCTCGGCGGTAATCTCAGTAACGGTATAATCGACCGTCGCGTCCTGACCAGACTCAGCACTTAAGTCAAGTCCGATGCTGATAGTACCAGCACCCTCTCCTGCTGTTGCGCTGGTAGCTGTAAACTGAATTACTGGAGGATCATCATTGTCAGAAATAGTTATTATATGTTCGCTGATCACTCCCAGATCAGCACTGTCCGGATTCGAAAGGGTGACAATTATAGTTTCACCGGCTTCATCGAGCAAATCATCATTAATTGTCACATCAAATGTTTCAGTGGTTGAACCAGCGGGGATAGTTACCGTCCCCGCAACAAGGGTAAAATCGATATCGTCACCGCTGTCATCAGCTGTACCTCCGGTTACCGTATAATCCGCCGATACTTCCAGATCTGAGATCGCTGATAATTCGACGGTAACAGCATGTGGTGATGTCCCTTCCGGTGCGGTGCTGCTTGCCGACTGGAAGGCCACCTTCACGGGATTATCATTGTCGGTAATCGTAACTGTTAAGGTATCATTGGTACCAATAGTTGAATTAACCGGATCAGTCAGGACAATAACTACGGTTTCATCCCGTTCATCCAGGGAATCATCATTGAGGTTCAGAGTCAAATTAGTAGAAGTATTACCGGCCGTTATCGTAGCGGTGCCATCAGCCAGGGTATAATCGCCTCCGCTCCCGGTAGCGGTTCCGCCAACTACCGTATAATCAACCGAGGCATCCAGTCCGGCTTCAGCGGAAAGCCGCAGGGACCAGGTCAGGCTCCCCTCACCTTCACTGGTCGAGACAGTCGGAACCGAGAAATCGATTTCCGGTGGATCATCATTATCATTGATTGTATATGTATAGGTGGTAGTGGCACCCAGGGTGGCGTTGGAAGGACTGGAAATTTCTATCGATAGGGTCTCATTATTCTCATCAATGTTATCGTCGGTTATCAATAATGACAGTGTGGTTGAACTGCCACCGGCACTGATAGTTGCTGTGCCATCAGCCAGGGTAAAGTCAGTGCCGCTTCCCGTTGCGGTGATTCCGGTAACCGTATAACCAACGCTGGCATCAAGACCCGATACATCAGACAGATTGATGGTAATCGTAACCGGACTGCTGCTTTCGGCACCGTTCCCGGTGGCTACGGCAAATGATATCGATGGCTGGGGATCTTCATCATTGATGGTATAGGTATGCGTAAAATCTGTTCCCAGACTGGCGTTTGACGGGTCAGACAGGGTTACGACAATCGTTTCGTTGTTCTCATCCAGATCATCGTTAGTAATGTCAATATCAACGGTGGTTGATGTATTGCCAGCGGTGATTGTGGCGGTACCATCGACCAGGGTGTAGTCGGCTCCGGTGGCCGTTCCTCCGGTGGCGGAATAATCAACGGTCACATTCCGGTTGGAGGCAGTGCTTAAATCTATTGTTAGACTGGCGGGTGAAGTGGCTTCCGAACCGGAACTGGCCGTCAGGTTAAAATCGATAATAGGTGAGGCGTCATTGTCTAATATTGACAGGGTATACTCATCGGCAGCCAGGTCTAATGTCGCATTAGACTCACCACTGAGTTGGATAATTATTGTTTCAGAATCTTCCTCATCTACCGTATCATCAACAACATCAAGCGAAATAGTAGTACTGGTATTACCGGCAGTGATGGTGGCCGTGCCGGCCGTATAGGTATAATCGTCAGTGATGGTGGCCGTACCACCTGATACAACATAATCAACACTCACATTTTTCCCGGAAGCGGCCGAAATCCCGATTGTAAGACTAACGGTACCCGCGTCTTCCGCAACCGATGAAGATGTGACAGAAAACCCAACAGTCGGTTCGTTATCGTTATCGTTAATCGTGTATGTATGCTCGTTATTAGTCCCTAAGGTGGCATTGGAGGGATTGGATAATGTAAGAATAATTGTCTCATTGACCTCGTCGAGAAGATCATTCACAATCGGGATTGTAATATCAGTGGTGGTTGAACTTGCGGTTACCGTAGCGGTACCATTGGCCAGGGTATAGTCCTGCCCACCCCCGGTGGCGGTACCGGTAACGGTATAATCAATTGACGCATCTAATCCTGACTGGGTACTCGATATTTCAATGGTGGCTGGCGACAGGTTTTCAGCTCCGTTGGAGGATGTACCGGTGAATTGAATTACCGGCAGGGCCGTAGTATTGATAATAGTGAATGTAAATTGCGTTTGTCCACCTAAAGTAGCATTGGTCGGACTGGCGAGGTCGATAATAACGGTCTCATCGGCTTCATAGAGCGCATCAGTGTTGATATCTGTAATCTGAATAGTGGCATATTGTTGTCCGGCTGGAATTGTTTTCGAACCGGAACCGAGGGTAAAATCGGTTCCGCTGCCGGTAGCAGTACTGGAGCCATTCACCGAATAGTTCACACTCACATCGCGTCCCGAAACAGCTGACAGGCCAATTTGAACATCAGCAGTCAAGGAACCTTCGTTCCCACTACTACTGCCGCTTGTAAATGCTATTGTTGGTGTAGCATCATTATCGATAATTGAAAAAGTGTGAACGGTATTAGTACCCAAAGTGGCATTGGTCGGCCCGCTGAGAGTCAATTCAATGGTTTCGGCATCCTCATCCAGGGCATCTTCATTTAAGCTGGGAGTGATATATTGGGTTGTGGATCCAGGTGAGAATGTCAGATTCGTTGGTGAAAAAGCATCATAATCAGCAGTTACGGTGGCCGTCCCGTCGGTGACTGAAAAATTAACCGAGATAGAGTATTCAGAGGCTGCCGACAGGGTTACGGCAATCGATGCAGTTCCATCCTGTTCATCATCCGACGAACTGGTCTCGGCAAATGAGATCGTTGGCTGGTCATCATCATCAGTGATCGTATAAGTATGGGTCGAGGAACCGCTAATTGTTACCCCACCAGTCAATGATGTTAAGGAAAAAATTATGGTCTGGTTATCCTCATCTTTGACATCATCCAGGACAGTAAAATCCACTGTTTGGTCGCCATCGGCAAAAAATTGAATCGTAGTCGATGAAAAATTATAGTCTGAACCCTCAGTAGCGGTACCCCCTGCAATCCCGACCGAAACTTCCGAGGGGTAAGTATCTATCCCACTCATCGAAACAGTCAGGCTGACAGTACCGGCAGTACTTTCCGTTCCACTGGTAGCATTGCCAATATCCCACGAAAAACTACCTCCGGCGAAGGCTGGTACAATTGAAAATAGTATAATGAAAGCAATCAGCAACGAGTGCTTTGTGGACCTTTTATTCGACGAACAAAAGATTTTTTGCATATTATTGATTTCCATGATTAGTGGCGCTTGAATCTGGTATTAAAAATTGACACCAACAGTTACCAGTCCGTCCAGCCAGCTGGCGGTGCCGATATCATTTCCATTGTTATCAACCACGTCGCTGGCCGATGTGGCCCGTACGCCTACCCGCAGGTCTAGTATATTACCCAGAGCAAATCCATAGCTGGTTTCGGCCATATAACCGTAGTATTCCCCGATCATTCCGCCCCCAACTTTCACCTGTCCCGGTCCGGCCGGGAATGACAATATCCCCATGATCGTACTACCGGAAAATTTTCCCCCGGACGGCAGGTAATTTTCAAAATTGAAAGTCCCGTATTCAGCCCCGATCCTGAATTGAATACCGAATAGCTGCATGAGCATTGGCAGTTCAACACTAACCCTGAAATCAGCGACTGAATTATAAGTCATCAAACCATGGTTGACGAAACCTGGTGAGGCCCAGGAAATTGCCATACTGTACCCCATCCGCCGGGCACGGGCCGCCAGTTCCTGGCTGGATACTTCTCCGGCTCCTCGATCTTCTACATAATCGCCGCTGCCCTCGTCAAACTCATAATATTCGTCATCGCCTTCTTCGTATTCTTCACCTTCATCATAATACTCTTCATCATAGTACTCATCATCGTAGTATTCATCGTCTTCGTAATACTCGTCGTCTTCGTAGTATTCGCCCTCCTCGTAGTACTCATCATCATAATATTCATCATCCTCATAGTACTCGTCATCTTCGTAATACTCATCATCCTCGTAATACTCGTCATCCTCATAATATTCTTCGTCTTCGTAGTATTCTTCATCTTCATCCCAGAAATAGGACGAATCATCTTCCGCATAATAATCGTCCTGAGCCAGAAGTGGTGCCGAACACAAGAATAGTGCTGTTAAAATAAAAATAGTCAGGTTGGAAATAGATAAAATATCGCTAAATAATGTTCTCCGCTGCATGTCTTTCCCTCTTGAACAGTCGTAACGTACTGTTCCTTAATCAAATTGGGTTAACCCTTACCTCGCCTACCGGTATCGTGCAGGCTTGGGTAATATAAGTCAATGAATCACTTCAATGCAATCTTTTCAAGCAGGGCGTGATTCAGACGACAAACACACATATTTTATTGTGTTTATGGATGCCATCCATGGTATCCATTTTTATTTTATGTTCTGTTTCTTCTCCAGGCGCGCCCAGGAATCACGCAGAGGTACCGTACGGTTGAAAACCGGCTCCCCGGGTTTTGAATACCGGGTATCGACACAATAATAACCTTGACGTAAAAACTGGAATTTCTCGCCAGGTTTAGCGTGGGTCAGACTGGGCTCAACCATGGCATTCAGTATTTCAAGTGAATCCGGATTCAGATTAGCCCGGAAATCCTGCCCCTCCTCTACTTCATTGGGATTGGGTTTGTTGAACAGCCGGTCATAGGAACGGACTTCAACTTCCCTGGCGTGGCGGGCTGAAACCCAGTGCAGGGTTCCCTTTACCTTCCGGTTGGCCTGAGCTCCACCGCTCTTTGTCTCCGGATCATAGGTGCATCTCAACTCAATGACATTGCCATTTTCATCTTTTATGACCTCTTCACATTTGATGATGTAGGCATGTTTCAGTCGAACTTCACGGTCCGGTGCCAGACGGAAAAATTTACGGAACGGCTCTTCCATGAAGTCAGTCTGCTCAATATAAAGTTCTTTTGAAAACGGGATCACCCTGGTACCACCATCAGGATCTTCGGGATTGTTTATGGCTTCCAATTGTTCTTCCTGCTCGTCCGGATAATTGGTGATTACAACCTTTAATGGTTTGAGAACCGCCATCACTCGTGGGGTAATCTTGTTTAAATTTTCCCGCACATGGTATTCCAGAAGAGCAATATCGGCAATATTGAATTTCTTGGCGATCCCAACACTTTGGCAGAAATTCCGGACAGCTTCCGGGGTGTAGCCACGGCGACGCATTCCAGAGATGGTTGGCATACGGGGATCGTCCCATCCATCGACAACACCATCCTGGACCAGCTGCAGCAGACGGCGTTTGCTCATTACTGTATAACTCAGGTTGACTCGGGCAAATTCAATTTGCTGTGGATGGTAAACCCCAAGTTGAATTAAAAACCAGTCATAAAGGGGACGGTGGTCTTCAAATTCCAGCGTACAGATCGAATGGGTAATACCTTCGATGGAATCCTCGAGGCCATGTGCCCAGTCGTACATTGGGTAGATATTCCAGGCATCTTTTGTCCTTGGATGGCTGGCGTGAAGAATTCGGTAGATCACCGGATCGCGCATATTGAGGTTTGGCGAGGTCATATCGATCCTGGCCCGCAGTACACGACTACCGTCAGGAAATTCTCCGGCCCGCATACGCCTGAAAAGATCAAGATTCTCCTCAGGATCACGGTCACGGTAAGGACTGTTTTTGCCTGGTTTGGTTAAAGTCCCACGGTATTCCCGAATCTGATCGGCATCCATATCACAGACATAGGCTTTCCCATCATTCACCAGTTGTTCGGCCAGCTCGTACATCCGTTCAAAATAATCGGAGGCAAACAGCAGGCGATCCTCCCAGTCAAAACCCAGCCATTTTACATCTTCAATGATCGACCGGATGTACTCTTCCTCTTCCTTGACCGGATTGGTATCATCGAAACGCAGGTTACATTTCCCGCTGTACTGCTCGGCGATACTGAAATTCAGGAATATCGAAGCGGCGTGACCAATATGCAGATAGCCATTCGGTTCGGGGGGAAATCGGGTATGGACCCGGCCCTCATTTTTGCCATTTCCAAGGTCGCGGTCGATTATTTCAGTGATAAAATTATTTACCAATCGGGGATTTTCTTCTGTCATGGATCGATTCTTTGTGAGATTAGCATTGTTAGAAATTCAAATACGATAGAGAATTTACATTAAATACATTTTCAGTGATACAGTAGATAAAGGATATAACCTGCTTCCGCAGTGCGGACATTCCGACTTCATTCCTGCGGAATTTCACCGTGACAGACAGGAATGTCTGTCGTACAAAAAAAGGCCCATCTCGCGATGGGCCTTAGTACGCCTGAGAGGACTCGAACCCCTAACCTTCTGGTCCGTAGCCAGACGCTCTATCCAATTGAGCTACAGGCGCATATTCAATTTCAAATTAAGAATTAACAATTATCAATCAGTATTCCATTTCAATCATACTGATGTCTAACAACCTGTAGCGAAATGCCTGTCCCGTACATGAGCATAGCGAATGTCGGGGAGCTACAGGCGCATATTCAATTTCAAATTACGAATTAACAATTATCAATCATCATTCCAATTCAATCATACTGATGTCTAACAACCTGTAGCGAAATGCCTGTCCCGTACATGAG
>CAYPJE010000047.1:0-7612 GCA_964410945.1 uncultured bacterium | reverse complement strand
CATAGCGAATGTCGGGGAGCTACAGGCGCATATTCAATTTCAAATTACGAATTAAAAATTATCAATTACGAATGGCCAATGACCAATCAATTGATAAATGATACTTTTCTGTCAACTAACAGTAGTAGCCCGTAGGGGATTCGAACCCCTGTTACCGGCGTGAGAGGCCGGCGTCCTAACCCCTAGACGAACGGGCCATGCTGGGGAGCAGGGATTCGAACCCCGATAGCCAGATCCAGAGTCTGAAGTCTTACCATTAGACGACTCCCCAATGGTGTAAAAAAGCGGGGCGAATTTAAGCTGGATTATGCTCGCTTCAAACGGGTTTCAGCGAATAAGTGAAATGAATCGAATAAAGAACCGATCAGCTATAGATTCAACTCGATAAATTGCTCCAGTTCTTCTTCCGGAACAAATTTCAGGCTGACATGGGACAGGCGGCTCACATCGTTGACATCCAGATCAAATTGATAGGTAGCTGGTATTTTCACCGTTTCCATTGCGACCTGCATCGACCATCCACCAATTGTAAAGACAATTAAGGGAGAAAAGTAGTGGGCGGAAAAATATTTCTGGTTAGTATTTTGGCCAGAAAGATGGTCAGCGCCAGGAGCATCAATAATCATTGCTACAACATTATCCTTGGCATCAAAAAACCGGATAACAGGGATTGCCCGGTATTTACCATAATTGATTCGCTCCATGGCTTCCGCCGGGAAATTGAATCGATCACGGTTGAAATAGAAAATTGTCAGACTGCCGTCCTGTTTCAGCCCGTTATAAGGCAGTGAATTAAGCATGTCTTTGATCAGATGTTCTTTCAGGGCATAGGTAACCGGTAATAGAACTGTCATTTTGGTCCGGTTATCCTCGTGGTATTCAAAACGTGGTTTGGACAGGGAAACATGATATGGTGATTCGGTCAGGTCATCCAATACATTCATCAGCATTTCCGTATTGGCCACCAGTTCAGGATTCTCCTGCGTGTAATCCTGGCCACTGATATCGAGCACCCACTCCCCTTCTTCCACCACCGGTTCGTTTGGGTCTGGCTTACCACGGGCACCGATAACATAATCCATCGATTCTTCCAGATTATCCAGGGCGATATCAATTGATGCGCCCATTTCCTCCATCTCACGACCGATCCGGGGCCGTGGTGCAGTTGGGACCGGCTGCTCGGCTGCTGTTACAGTCTCGATTTCCGGTAAATAAGGCACCAGCATGGTTTTAACTGTTTCGGTCACCTGATCATTGAGATCGTCTATTTTTGAGTAGGGTGACTGGGTACTGCGGCGATCCACCTCTTCCCAGGTAGCCACATCAATCAATTGCAGACCGATCTTTATCTTATCCAGTGAACGTTCGAATTTGCCCAGCAGCAGATAATTTTTTGTACCTCGCGGTTGATGTAACAACCGGTTACGGTTGCTCATCAATTCTTCCAGATTATCACGATCCTGCAATTTGATGCCAGTTAAGTGATCCAGGTTTTTATTCAGCATATCCATCATACCCTGGCGCAACCAGTCCACGGAAGGATCATTTTCAATATTTTCGAAGGGTAGAATATAGAGATAAATTTTCGGTGCCGGTGCACCGATCCCAAATGCCAATATCAACAGGATCAGGAAAATTGATAATCTAAATCGTTGGTACATGCTTGAGAAATATAGCCCTTAGGGAAGTTTTTCCAAAGCCAATTTTAAACGTTCCAGACAGACTTCCTGCCCTAGAATTTCCATCAGAGCGAATAGCGATGGTCCCTCCCCCACACCGGTAAGTGCCAGGCGGACCGGATGAATAAGTTTGCCAGCTGACAATTCTCGTTCGTTTGTCACTTCCCTAAGAAGATATTCACAATTTTCAGCTGTCCAATCGATCTGCACCAGCAGACGGTCGTAATAAGCCTGGACCAATTCATTGACCGACTCATCCTTCCAGCGCTTGCGAGTGGCTTTTTCATCATACTTTGCTGGTGTTGAATAGAAATAAGAACTGATATCCATCAGCTTGGTTAACGACTGAGCCCGGGGTTTCAGTTGTTCTACTACCCGCAAATTGTAATTCTCCGGCCGATCAGTGTGCCAGTCCGGTTCGATCACGTTGATCCCGGCCAGAATCTCAAGATCACTCATTTCCTGCAGATGCTTACCGCAAACCCAGTTAAGTTTCTTCTCATCGTAAACAGCACCCTTTTTCTGGACCTGTGATAACTGGAATGTTTTAACCAACTCATTCAGTGTGAAAATCTCCTGGTCCGTATCAGGATTCCAGCCCAGCATTCCAAGATAGTTCAATAATGCATCCGGGACATACCCAGCATCCCTGAATTCCTGGATACCTGGAGCACCGTGCCGCTTGCTCAAACGTTTTTTATCCGGTCCCAGAATCATTGGCAGGTGGCCGAATACCGGCGTTGAATAACCCATGGCCCGGTATATAAGAATTTGCTTTGGAGTGTTGGATATATGATCTTCCCCCCGGATCACATGGGTGATCCCCATTTCATGATCATCAACAACCACAACCAGATTATAGACCGGCGAACCATCAGAACGGGCAATTATGAAATCATCGATCTCCTTATTCTGCACCTTCACGGGACCATAAATCTTATCATGGAATACTGTCTCACCACTGGGTACTCTCAAGCGGATCGTGAACGATTGCCCCTGATTCAGACGGGTCATTATTTCTTCATCCGTCAAGTCACGACAGGTTCCCGGATACATGAATTCGCGGCCTTTCTTAGCGGAAGCCCGATCCTGCTCCAGTTTTTCCCGGGAACAGAAACAGCGGTAGGCATGGCCATTTTTCTGCAGTTCCTGTATCGCTGTCTTATATTCTTTCAGCCGTTTGGACTGGTATAACAAAGGGCCATCCCAATCCAGACCCAGCCAGCGGAGGGAATCCAGAATCTGGCTGGTGTATTCCTCTTTGGATCGCTGCTTATCGGTGTCTTCAATCCGCAAGTGAAAATTACCACCGTGGTGACGGGCAAAAAGCCAATTAAAAAGGGCTGTTCGAGCCCCCCCAAGGTGAAGTTCACCAGTCGGGCTGGGGGCAAAACGGACGTGAATGTCATGGCCAGTAGTCATAAATATGTGAATTCTTTATTTTAAATTAACGTTAAAATTCTACCTTAGAAAATACGGCAAAAATAATTCAAAATGTTTAGAAGAAATAGACAGTAATGAGAGTTACCATTCCTTGCCATGACACTCATAGCAGGAGACACCGGTACTACCACCCTGTAATTCATTTCCATGACAGGAAATACAACCCTCAGTTGGATTATTCAGTCCTGATTTATGCATTCTGCCGTCTTTACTGATATCATGGTCCGCCGGTGGATCGTATTTACCATCGTCGTTCAATTCACACCCGGTACCAAGCATGGCAACGACAATGATAACGATAACGGATTTCAGTAGCATTTTATTCATTTTGGTTCAATCTTTTTAGCGTTAAACTAAAATAATAACGGGGATGATTCTGTGTTAATAATCACCAAAACATTAAACTGTTTGTCGATAATTCCTTTAATGTAATTGAATAGTGACATTATAATATACAACCAGTTGCCTGTTTATACGAAAGAGATTTTGTTCAGCAGGCAGTAGTAAAGAAACGTCTTACCACCCTTCGACATGCTCAGGGTGACAAATATATTCATTAATTAGATATTAATAGTCTGTCATGCTGAGCCTGTCGAAGCATTAGCAGACGATATTTTGCTATCGTGGCACAGGTTGGCCTGCCAACCGAAGCTTCAGCATAGGTTGGCGGAGGCGAGAGGATTCCCCGCCTGACCGCTGACACAGTCAGTCGGGCAGGGAACCTCTGGAGGGCGTAACCCGGTCAATATATTTCCTGCCGGCACAGGACTTCAAATATTTCTCCCTCTTCCGTGCATCTGACAGTGTCCCAACCTCTTCTTGGTAGATAATCCTGAATGGTGAATAATGCTTTGTAGATCTCACTTTCCCAGCATTGTGTTGCTTCAACCTTTGGCGTGGATTCTCCGATAATCCAGTATAACGAAATGTGGATTCAATACTTTCAATTACGTAAACATAATACATAAAGCGGAGGCGAGAGGATTCCCCGCCTGACCGCTGACACAGTCAGTCGGGCAGGGAACCTCTGGAGGGCGTAACCCGGTCAATATATTTCCTGCCGGCACAGGACTTCAAATATTTCTCCCTCTTCCGTGCATCTGACAGTGTCCCAACCTCTTCTTGGTAGATAATCCTGAATGGTGAATAATGCTTTGTAGATCTCACTTTCCCAGCATTGTGTTGCTTCAACCTTTGGCGTGGATTCTCCGATAATCCAGTATAACGAAATGTGGATTCAATACTTTCAATTACGTAAACATAATACATAAAGCGGAGGCGAGAGGATTCGAACCTCTGGAGGGCGCTAACCCTCAACGGTTTTCAAGACCGCCGCATTCAACCGCTCTGCCACGCCTCCATCTATGCAAATTATAACACTGTAAATCAGCGGCGGATTTTAGTAATAACCGGCTATCAATTTCATCAGGTTTATTCAACAGTATTTTCACATTTACATTTACCGGTTTCTAGAATATACCAAATAAGTCTATATTTCAACCTCTACTGGGGAGGTATCAGCCGGTCTGACAAACTGGTGGTGGCAGGACACTTGCCGTGAAGCGGGATACCTTGCAACAATGAACGACAACGGTTGTCTATCCGAAAACGATGGAGAATGGATTGAATAATTCGAAACCACCTGAGACCATTACTTTTCCTGAACCTGATCCTCTGCTTACACAAAAACCTTCGTTAAAAAAATATCTGCGCTACCTGGCATTTTTCGGTCCGGGGGCCGTTCTTGCTTCGATGACTATTGGTCAGGGACAGCTGATCCTGGCGCCGCAATTGGGTGCCTGGGCCGGCTATGGTTTTCTCTGGATTATTCTTTTGAACCTAGGTTCGTACATGATCGCCTATACCAGCTGCAGGTTCACCCTGATCTCTGGTTTAAGCACCATGAGCGTATTTTCACTTAAAACCCGTGGCAGCTGGCTGAACTGGGTATTTATTTTAATCATAATGATATTTATTCCAATGTTCACAGCAGCCATTATCACCTCACTGGGACAGTCAATGTCCTGGATATTCGGATTCGGCCATTATCTGGCCTGGGGAATTTCTTTCTGTCTGCTGGCGGCTGTGATGGTGCTGGCCGGGCGTTATAAAATCCTCGAGTTGACTCAGGCCTTTTTTGTGGTTGTCCTGGGCCTGGGGGCTATTATCGCGGTCATTAAAATCCAGCCTGATGTTTTTGAAATGATACCTTATTTTTTCAAGATCGGGCACATTCCTGATTACCCGGAATGGATGGTGACAAATTTCCCCGATGCCGCCGCCAAGCCGGTCAAGCTGCTGATGCTTGGTATGCTGGGCACCCTGTCCTTCACCATTATACCCCTTGTTGGTTACCTGGGCTGGGTCAAGGTTAAAAAATGGGGGATTTTCAAGGATCAGGCCGAACCGGAGGTATTTTCCCACCGATTATTCCAGCGTTTCAAGGAAACCGATAAAATTGATTACCTTCCTGACCACGACCTTGAGTATAAGAAATCGAAGTATTTTACAGTCCCGCTACTAGTAGACCTGTCGATTGCATTTCTGATAATTTCACTGGTTTCGATCTGTTATATGACCGCTGGCAAATATTTACTGGGGCCACAGACCGATGGCACTTTCAAATTGCCTTCGGATATTAATCTGCTCAAGGAACAGGCCATAATTTTCAAGCATATCGGCCGGATGCTGACACCACTGTACAAGATCAGTATTATTTTTGCGTTATTTGGAACTGTATATGCCGGTTTTGAGGCCGTGGCCCGGATGTTATACGAAACCAGCAAGGAAATGAGCCAACGGATCGGTTCAATGAATTACAACCGTTTCCTTGTTTACCTGTTAATCTATATTTTGAGTACTGGAGTCCCAATTTCAGTCATGATCTGGTCGGGTTTCTCGGTAATGATCATGTTAAGCATCACACTCTTGTTTATCGGGGTGATCGGGGTGATAATCTATGGCATCGGAATAATAATCATTCACCAGCGTGTATTACCAGTCCGCTATCGATTTGGAAAAACAGGTGTATTGCTGACAATAATCGGTATTCTGGCAATGACATTTCCGGTTTTACTGTTATTCATCTAAATAAAAATTCATTCAGCTTAGGAGGAAAATATGAGTCCCTGGGATCTTGATGTTAATCTAAAAGTAGTAGTTCTTGATATCCTGTATTTGAGTTCGTTTATTTTGATCGGAACCGTACTCAGGCGCTATGTAAAATTCTTTCAACGGTTTTTAATCCCGAATAATTTAATTGCCGGAGCAATCGGTCTGATTGTATGCACCCAGGGATTCGGATGGATCGACCTGCCATCGGAACGCTTAGGCATTTATGTCTATCACCTGCTGGCACTCACCTTCATTACTCTTGGTTTGCGACAGGAGAAAAAAACCTGGGGCAAAGGACCGTTGAGCAAAGCATTTGCATCCCTGTCATCATATCTGGTTCAGGCTTCAATCGGCCTGTTGGTTGCCTTTGTGTTGATCTATACGGTTAAACCCGATCTGTTTGCCGGCATCGGATTTCTGGTGCCACTGGGTTTTGGGATGGGACCGGGACTGGCTTATTCCATGGGCAACAGCTGGGAAAGCTGGGGATTTGAAGGCGGCGGACTGGTCGGACTCACCTTTGCTGCGGTGGGTTACCTGTTTGCCTTTTTTGCCGGAATGGCCATAATCCACTGGGGTATCCGCACCGGCCAGAGTAATGTAATCAAAAGTGTGGACCACATAACCTATGACATGCGGATCGGGATTAATAAAAAGACCGAACACCCGATTGCCGGGCGTCTACCGATGTCATCTGAGGCAATTGAGTCGATGGCTTTCCAGTTGGGTGTTATCGGATTCGTTTATCTGTTGACCTACGGATTCTGTTATATATTCACCGGATTCCTTGATAACATGGGATTGCACGATTTCGTGGCAACGGTGTGGTCGTTTCATTTTGTATTCGGTTTGCTGATAGCCCTACTGGTCCGGAAGATCTTTGACTGGACAAAAACCGCCTATGTCATCGATACGGGACTGATGACCCGTGGTATGGGTGTATTCCTGGATTATCTGGTAGTAGGTGCTGTTGCGGCCATCAGCATCACAATAGTAGGACAATACTGGCGTTCAATTATGTTCATGTCAGTTCTGGCAGGTCCGGCCACCTTTGGTATCCTGTACTATTTCTGCTACCGGGCTTTCGATGATTATCATTTCGAACGTTTTGTGGAACTCTGGGGAGAAATGACGGGAACGATCAATTCGGCATTGGTCTTGTTACGTGTCACTGATCCTGAATTTAAAACACCCGTGGCCGAGGATGCTGTTTATGGTAGTGGAATCACCCTGTTTCTCGGTATTCCCCTGCTGATTGTTTTGAATTTGCCGACTGCGGTGTTTAAAAACACAATGGAAGGCTACTGGATTACACTGGGTATATTACTGGCATACTGGCTGATTATCCTGGTCGTCTGGCGGGCAATCGGCTTCTT
>CAYPJE010000046.1:0-22696 GCA_964410945.1 uncultured bacterium | reverse complement strand
AAAGCGATTAGTTCATCTTTAATTATAGGAGACTGATTATCTCCTGTCCATTGGGGATCAAACCCATAAGAGCCTTCACTAGGATTATGTGGATTATACGGGTAATTACTAGCGTCAGTAGGATTTCCACCAAATGCCATCCAATCTTCAAAATGCAAATGATCAGATTGGACTTCAGCTATTTGATAATTAGTCTTCATGAGCCCTGCCTGGCCTCTCAAACTAGCGCAGGGCTTACTTAATTTATTCAATTCTTATTCCACGGTACACTAACGCCTTTCCAGTTGCCCAATCGACCCCAGCTATAACTGCACAATTATCTTTAACATCTAAAGCTCGAATAAACGTAGTTCCGTTAGCATCATAATCATGCAATTCATTATAGAAGTACCAGTCAACACCATTATAATGTCCAATTTCACTGTTTGCTTCAGATGATATGAAAATATCATTATCATGGTTACCCCTCATGTAGTATACACCATAACTAGCTTGCCATTTGATTTCTTCCATTGGGATCAATTCACCTTTACCAGAATTGTGACTTTCCCGATAAATACTGTAACCTCCTATATACAGGTATTTTTCAGTACACCATAAAGATAGCATCGGGCCATATGGTGATGTATAATCATCCGGTGGCCATGAACCAAGATTGGGCTCATTTATTATCGTTGACCAATTTTCTCCATCGTACTTCATTAATTTATTCTGGAAATCATTACTTACATCATATACCATAACCCAGATATTCTCAGCATCAATCCCCCATATCTCACTGAGTTGTAATTCAGTATTACTCTCCATTTTAATCAATGTATTACCATCCCACCTTAAGATATTTCCATACCTACCAGCAAAAAATACACTTTCAGGACCTGCATCCCAAATACCCTTTCCGGCACTCTGAGCTATACCCAATTGTTGAATATGGTAAAGTGTCCATTGCTCACCATCCCAGTGAATTGGTAACCCAATATCAGTAACTCAAATATTGTTCTCAGATATAAAATCAATATTATATAACTCAAAGGGACCAAGAACTAGTTCAAAGGACCAATCTAATCCATTCCAATGTGCAAGATTATAATTATTTCGTCTTGAACCAGTATAGCTTGAATCTGTTTCTATTATAGAAATCCAGCCGACTACCCATATATCATTCTCATCAACAATTTCTATATCATTTATTACGCTCCAGGAATTGCCTAAGGAATGAATTTCCCAAATAAAATCATGGCTGGTTGTATCAGGGCAGCATTCTGATTGATCATCATTACAGGGATGCCAACCATCAGTGCAGTCAGCAATAATTACTTCATTATCAGGGCACCCGATAAAAATCAAACTGCTGAACACCATTAATAAAATTAATCCCGCAAATTTCATTTATTTCCCCGCATAGTGACCGAATATAAAACACTTTCGCTAATTAAAAAAACCAACCTTTCATTAGTATCAATATTACTCTGCGCTCTCTGTGTCTCTGTGGCTGGCCACTAAATACTTCCTTCTCAAACCGGAACAATAATCCCAACGGAAAATTCAAGCTAATTAGCTCAGGTTTCGTAATTTCCGCCTGATAATTGGGAGTTATAGCGCCGGGATCGGCATTCAAAATTTTAATAATGAAAAAACTGATTCAATACTGCATTATGCTGGGATTTGTCATTCCCGGTTTTATTTTAAGCCAGGAATTCACAATTGCCCGCATCCACTATGGCGGCGGCGGTGACTGGTACTGCGACCCCAGCAGCCTGCCCAATCTGCTTGATTACCTGCACAATCAGACCGGAATGACGGTTGCCGATGAGGAAGTCCAGCTCAAGCTCACCGACAAGGAACTATTTAATCATCCCTATCTCTACCTGACCGGCCATGGCAATATGCGCTTCAGTGATGACGAAGTACTGCGTCTGCGGGAATTCCTGCTGCGGGGCGCTTTTCTCCACGCCGATGATAATTACGGTCTGGACGAATCATTCCGCCGCGAGATGAAACGGATCTTTCCCAACCGGGAACTGGTGGAACTGCCCCATAACCATCCGATCTTCTCCAGTTACTTCAAAATGCCCAATGGTGTGCCGAAGGTTCATGAGCACGATAACAAACCACCCCAGGGGTTGGGTATTTTTGACGGTGACCGGCTAATGGTATTTTACAGTTATGAGAGTGATCTTGGTGACGGCTGGGAGGACGAGGAAGTACATCACGATCCAACGCCGGTACGCGAAGCAGCCCTGCAAATGGGGGTCAATATAATCTGGTACGCACTCACCCAATGACCAAACCGATCTCCCGGCACCTGCGGAATTTCCGCCAGGCCGCCATCAAACTCGATCTACAGATTCTGGTCTGGTGCCTTTACAGCCTGGCGCTGGCTGGATTACTGCTGATATCCTTTCTGGAAGGAATTTTTTATTTTTCCAGCGCCACCCGGATTCTGGCTTATAAAACTGCCTTTGTTATTTTCCTGATCGCCCTGGCAATCCTGGCAATCATTGGCCTGCTGGTCCTGCTCAACCGCTGGCCTCGGTATAAACCGCTTTCCCTGGCCGAGACAGTGGGGGAACTGGAGTTTCCCAAACTGGACCAAGTTGTTAACGCCCTCCAATTGGAGAATCAGCTGAACAACAGCACCTCTCCCGGACTGAGTCATGCCTTCATCGATCAGGTTGACCGGAAACTGCATAATCTGATACCCAATAAGGTTTTCCCACGCCGCCTGATTCGCTACTGGAAAGTGGTGACAATGATTCTGCAGATCCTCCTGGTAGTAGCATTGGTCAGCGGCTCAGAATTCTTTAGTGGTGCCTTATATCGCTGGGCTCATCCACGCCGGGAATTTACCGTTCCCAAACCTTTTCACCTGGTCAACAAAACCAAGGATGTGAATATCCTGGGTGGCGAAAATATTACCATCGATATCCAAAGCATCGGCGCCCGCCCCGATTCGGTCCACCTGGAATTACTCACTGCTACCAAACCCGGCGATGCAAGTCAGGATTTTTCAGTGATCAAACAGACCACCATACCCAGCGAGGCCGGATTGTACCAGTTTGAGCTGCGGGAGGTCTACCAGGATTATATTTACCGGGCCTATGTTTCGGCCACCCGTTTCTGGCAGCCCTGGGAGGAAGTATCTACTAAGAGTCACCGCATCACCGTAACCGACCGGCCAAATTTTGAACAATTCACAATCACAATTATTCCGCCGCTATACAGTGGTCTGTCCACCAGTTCCCAGAGAGGAAACCAGGCCAATGTCCAGGGCTTACCGGGATCAATCATTCGTGTTGAGCTGACCGCCAACCGGCCCCTCCGCGAAGGATATATCGAACTGGATGGCAAACCGCTGGAAATGGATATTCGCAATCGCCGGGCCAATGGCGAATTCATTCTGAAAAATGATGGTGAATTCCTGGTACGAATCAGCGATAAGCGGGGGATAACCAACCGTGATCCGATCAACTATCATCTGCAGGTGATTCCCGACCTGCCGCCGGATATGCGTGTGATCGCCCCGCCACCCATGGTTGAACTGGGTGATGATATGTCAATCCCCATTCATCTGCAATTGACCGATGATTTCGGCTTTTCCGATTTGCAAATCAGCTACGAACTACAGCGGCCTTCCCTGCTGGAAACCCAGCCCTACACGGCTATTCACACCATCACTGAATTGAATCCGGCTATCCTGACCCAGGAAGTATTCACCAACTGGGATCTGACCCACCTGAATCTGTTCCCCGAGGACGAGGTACATTATCATTTTGAGGTCTATGACAACGATGATGTCTCGGGACCGAAAAAATCTATCTCCGGAAATTATATCGCCCGCCTGCCATCTTTATCCGATTTGTTCATGGCCATGGAAGAGCAGGAGGATGACCTGTTTGATGATCTGGAAATCGAAGCCGAGCAACTGGAGGCTATTCAGGAGCAGCTTGAGCAGACCAGGATGGAACTGCTGAAAAATGAAGAAATGGACTGGGAACAACAACAGACGCTCCAGGAAACGCTGGAAAAGGCCAAAGCTGAGATCGAACAATTGCAGAAGTTCGCCCAGGCTCTGGAACAGATCAGCGAACAGGCTGAGAAGCATGGATTATTCTCCGATGATATGCTGGAAAAATTTGACCAGCTCCAGAAACTGGTGGAAGAATTGATCACACCGGAATTGATGGAAAGTATGGACCGGATGAGTGAAGCACTGGAAAACATGGATTCCCGCGATATGCTCTCCGCTCTGGAACAAATGTCCGCCAATATGGATCAACTTGAAAAACAGCTGGACCGGTTCATCGATATTTTCGAGCGGATTCAGGCCGAACAAAAACTGGAAGAGGTTCGGGAGCGTCTGGAACAACTGGTGGAGAAACAGAAAAAACTGGATTCCGAGGTTCAGCGCAGCCACGATAATACTGATCCATCGGACCTGGCCCGGATGGCCTTTGAGGAAAAACAGAATACAGAGGAATTCCGGAATATCAGATCGGTGATGGAAGAAGCAGCCATAGCCCTGGAAAAATTCAGCGCCGAATCTTCCCAAAACCTGGAGGAACTTGAAGCTTCCGAACTGACCGAAGCAACAGAGCAGGCCCTGGACCAGTCTAGCCGACAGCTGAGTCGCAACCAACCCCAATCGGCCCAACCCCACAGTCAGCAGGCGCGGGAAAACCTGGAGCAACTCCAATCGGATTTTGGAACCCTGCAACAGGAATTTCAGAATTCCTCCACCGCCGAAATGGCGGAGCGCTTCCGAGCGGTGATGCGCGATTTGCTTACGATTTCCAAAAGCCAGGAAAATCTCCAGTCCACCACCGCCGGCCTGTCACGAAATTCTCCCCGCCTGGGAGAAGCGGCCGGACAACAGCAAATGCTTCAGGACCAGCTGCGCCAGACAATGGCGGGCCTGATGGACCTCTCAAAAGAAACCTTTGCCGTGACGCCGGAAATCGGAAAATCCATTGGAATGGCCTATGCCCAGATGCAGCAGGCCCGGAAAAGCCTGGAAGAACGTAACAGCAGCGGGGCCGGGAAACAGCAACGGGGTGCCATGCAGGCTTTGAATGAGTCGGCCCTGGCCGTCGCGCAGGCTATGCAGAACATGCAAAAATCAGGTTCAGCCAGCGGTTTTGAGGAATTCATGAAACGGATGGAACAGATGTCCGGCCAGCAGCAGGGGATCAATAATCAGGGGATGCAACTGGCCTTGGGACAAATGTCCGCTGCCGCTCAACAGGCCCTGATGCAAAGGCTGTTGCAGGAACAGCGACAGGTCAGGAAATCGCTCCAGGAATTGATGAATGAAATGAAGCAGGGCGGACAACAGGGACTGGGAGATATGAATGGTATCGGGCAGGAAATGGATGAGGTGCTCAAGGACCTCCAGCGTAAACGCTACACCCGCCAGACCCAGGAGCGGCAGCAGCGGATCCTGTCACGGATGCTTGACAGCCAGAAATCCCTGACTCAGCGAGATTTTAAACAGGAACGTAAATCAACAGCTGCCACACCGGTAGTATATTCCGGCCCCGGCGGACTGCCAGCCGATCTGGGTCAGCGCCGCAGCCTGATAATGGAAGCCCTGAATCAGGCCTTGAAATCCGGGTATTCATCCGATTACCAGGCGATGATCCGCCGTTATTTCGACACCATCAGCCAGGAAGAATCCAACCCCGAGCAACAGCCATGAAGCGTATTTTACTACTTACTCTTATGGTTATCGCCACAATGACGGCCCAGGTTCGTGTCACTCCTGGAGGTAGTGGTGCTCTTCAGGAAGCACGCCACCTTGAACGACTGGGACGGAATGAGGAAGCCCGGGAAATATACCGCAGTATTCTGGTTTCCAATCCCCGTCATAGCCAGGCGTACAACAGCCTTAAAAACAACCTGATCCGTGATAACCGTCTGGAAGAGGCGTCGTTGGTTATCTCAAGCTATATTGCAGCGGCTCCCAATGATTTAAGTGCCCAGATCGAACTGGGTGAAATATACTATCGCCTGGAGGAAAAAAAGGCCGCCCTGAGCACCTGGCGTGACCTGGAAGTGCGCTTTTCAAATAATCAAAGTTATTACCGCAATCTGATCAACACCCTGGCCCGGCTTTCACTGTTCTCTGAAATTGACTCGGTCACCGTTCGGGCCCGCAAACAATTCAATGACCCCTCCTTCCTGGCGATGGAACTGGCCAATTACCATTTTGCCCGCGGCTCGATCAGTAAGGCAGTTGATGAATATATTAACCACCTGCTGGTCCATCCCAAACAACAGAAATATGTTACCGACCGGATTCTGCTGTTAAGCGATAAACCGGAAAACCATTCCTTCATCGAAAGCAAACTACAGGCCCGGTTACTGGATAATGATATTCTGATCCGGACAATTCTGGCAGGATTTTATTTCAAAATCGAGGATTTTGAACAAAGCATTGTACAGCATCAGCAACTGGGACTGGTAACCCAGGACGATCTCCAGCGCTGGCTTAATCTGGCCAACGCCCTGCTGGCTGAAGAACAATATGCGGCAGCGATTGCTGCTTTCCAGTCAATTCTGGAAAGTGACCTGCGGAACCGGATGCCGAGCCGGGTAATGGGCGAAGCTCTACTGGGGATCGGCCAGGCCTTTGAAAAACAGATCGTACCGCCTGCTGAAAACCAGTCGTTGATCGGTTTTCTTCCGGAGAATATTATTTTCGAGGATCATTTCTTCGGGGCTCCTGAAATAGACATTAATCATCTGGAATCTTCCTACCGGCTTTATGATTCCATACTGGTGGAACTACCGACCTCGGCCTACCTGGCCCGTGCTCATCACCGGTTGGGAGAAATCAAGTACCGGATCACACGGGATTTTGACGGTGCCCTTCAATCATATCAGGCAGCCCTGGGCTCCCGTCCCAACAAGGGATTGATGCGCCAGCTTGAGTTGCGGATCGGGGATGTCTACCTCGCCCAGGGCAAATTCGACCACGCTCTGGAACATTATTTACGCCAGATGCAGTCCCAATTCCAGGAGGGTGAAATCAGTCCGTTTTTGATCCGGCTGATCCAGACCAACCTGCTTAGCGGTGATGTCGAATCGGCTCTGACCCTCTGCGAAACCAGCATCCAGACAGCTTCGCCGATCAATAATTATTACAACGACCTGATGGAAATCCAGGATCTGATTATCACCTGCTATCAGGATAATGATGAATCGGGACAGAAGGTATTTTTAACTTACTTGGATGCCGAAGCACTGATCCGGCAGAACAAGCTGGTTGAAGGACTGGAAATCCTGCTGGACTTGAATGACAACGGGATTGAAAACAGGATTACTCCGCTGCTGACTTTACGGGCTGCTCTGCTGGCACGCACCCTGCAGAATTCCGATCTGGCCCTCCAATTGGCCAATAAGCTGGATAACACCGATTTCGCCGATCGCGGCCTGGTCCTCCGGGGTGAAATCTTTGAATACATGCACCAGGATTCCCACCAGGCACTGGGCTATTATCATCGATTGCTGGAAGAATACCCGCAATCCCTGTTGCTGGAACCGGTGCGTCTGCATATTCGTGAAATCAATTCCAAACTTGGGAGCTAATGTGAAAAGGATACTTGTTTTCCTGTTTTTGTTAAATCTGGCCATTGGACAGAAGATCCTGATTCCCATGGACCTGGTTCAGAAAGACCATTTGAAATCCTACGGGATCGCTTTCTGGGTATTGCAGCAGGATATCAATGTGGAGTGGCTTTTAAACTATCGTGGCGGCTCCTTTCTGATCGATAGCCATGCGATGATTCAGCAGGAATGCCGGGTCCGCGGAGTTAGTTTCGAGTCTGTCGATCAGAACCAGCTGCTGGAAATCTATGGTTCGGTCGAAACAAATAACATGGACATTGTCCTGCTGGAAAAGGCACCGGAAATTGCAATCTACACCCCGCCCAACAAACAACCCTGGGATGATGCAGTCACCCTGGCACTGGCCTATGCCGAAGTGCCCTATGAAACCTTGTGGGATGAGGAGGTGCTGACCGGGGAGCTGGAAAAATATGACTGGCTTCATCTGCATCACGAGGATTTCACCGGCCAGTACGGCAAATTCTACCGGAATTTCCGCACCGCCCCCTGGTATATCGAGGAACAGCGTAAAAATGAGGAACTGGCGGCCCGTTTGGGATTTGCATCGGTACATAATGAGAAAAAGTCGGTAGCCCTGGCGATAAAGAATTATGTGCTGCAGGGTGGTTTCCTGTTTGCCATGTGCTCGGCCACCGATTCATATGACATTGCCCTGGCAATGGGTCCTGCCGATGGCGTTGAAGCTGTATTCGATGGCTCTCCATCTGATCCTCAAATCCAGGCCAAGCTGAATTTTAAACAGACTTTTGCATTCACGGATTTCACTCTGATTACGGATCCCCTGGTCTATGAATATTCCGATATCGACATTCCTCCCAGCCATAATCCGGTGGCGCGCGGGGCCGAGCGGGATTATTTCACCCTGTTCGAATTTTCAGCCAAATACGATCCGGTACCCACCATGCTGACCCAGAATCACGTAGCAGCGGTCAAGGGTTTCATGGGGCAGACGACCGGTTTCCGGCGCGACCTGGTTAAAAAACACGTTGTTATCATGGGTGAGGATCAGGCCAATAATCAGGTCAAATATCTGCATGGAAACATTGGGCGCGGCACTTTCACTTTCCTTGGTGGACATGATCCGGAGGATTACCAGCACCTGGTGGGCGACCCACCAACCGACCTGACACTGCACCGCAATTCGCCCGGCTACCGGTTGATCCTCAACAATATCCTGTTCCCGGCGGCCCGCAAACAGGAACGGAAAACCTGAGGAAAGGTATTTTTCATGAAGACAATCCAAGTTTCCACCGGAAGCCGGGTCGATATCATCGATATAACCGGACAGATTCAGGCCTATGTTCGCGAAGCCGGGACCGACGCCGGGATAATCACCATTTATGTACCCCACACCACCTGCGGCGTGATGATCAACGAACACGCCGATCCCGATGTAGTGCGCGATATCAAAATGCAATTCGAGAAACTGGCGCCCCGGGATGCGGGTTACCATCATTACGAAGGCAACTCTGACAGCCATATCAAGACAGCTCTGGTGGGATCATCGGAACAGATCATCATAGAAAACGGTCAGCTGGTACTCGGTACCTGGCAGGGAATCTTTCTCTGTGATTTCGATGGCCCCCGGACAAGGAAAGTGCATCTGAAAATCCTGGCTGGCTGAGATGGGTAAAATGTAAAATCAAATCAATTGATCTATCCCCACCAACTAATGACCACTGACCAATGACCATCATCTTCATCCTGGTCAATCCCGCCCGTCCGGAAAACATCGGCGCAGCAGCCCGCGCCATGAAGACCATGGGCTTTACTTCCCTGCGGCTGGTTAATCCCGCAGAGCATCTCAGTGAGCCGGCCCGCCGTCTGGCCCACGGTGCCAATGATATCCTGGAGACTGCCCAAGTGTTCGATACTCCAGACGCAGCCAGCGCTGATATAGATCTGCTGGTCGGGACATCGGCCAAGCACAAGCATTCCCATCAAGATTATCTTCCCCCGGAGAAACTGACCACAACAATTCAGGCCAAAGGTGATACTGTCAAATCAGTGGCCATCGTATTCGGTGGTGAAGAAAGTGGCCTATCCAAAGCAGATTTATCCTGCTGCCACCTGGTATCATCAATTCCCCTGGCGGCCCCCTACCCTTCACTGAACCTGGCCCAGGCGGTTATGGTGTATGCCTATGCCCTGACTGGACTAAGTCTGACGCCATCGGAAAATATTGACCAGATTGCTGGACAGGCTGAATTTGAAGTATTGAATACCCGAACAAAAAATTTGCTGGAGCAAATTGGTATCAATCCCGGCACCCAACTGCACGGACGCATTCTGGAACGGCTGAACCTCCTGGGCAGCACTGACATCCACCTGTTGCTGTCATTTATGGAACGACTCGAACCTAAACTGAATAAGGATTGAAAATGGAATTTCACAAGTATCAGGCCCTGGGCAATGACTATATCGTAATCGATCCCAAGGTTTTAGATAAGGACCTGACACCGGAACAGATCATTCGTATCTGCCACCCCCACCTGGGGGTCGGCTCTGACGGTATCCTGGTTGGACCGTACAAATCCGAGGCTGGTGATTTCGGTCTGCGTCTGTTCAATCCCGATGGCGGTGAATTCGAGAAAAGCGGCAACGGATTGCGGATATTCTGCCGTTATCTCTGGGACCAGAAACTGGCAGGAGATGAAGAATTTTCCATTGACACACCTGGTGGAATCGTAAAAGCACAGGTCTTCGAAAACGGCCGGCGGGTACGGGTGGAAATGGGGCAGGTCAGTTTTGACAGCACTAAGATACCGGTGGAAGGTATGCCCCGCGAAGTGCTGAACGAAACTATGACCGTTGAGGGGGTTGACTATCGCTATTGCGCCGTAACCATTGGCAATCCCCATTGTGTTGTCATCCCGGAAAAAGTCAGTGCCGCTCTGGCCCATCGGATCGGTCCGGCTTTCGAAACAGCCCCACGCTTCACCAATCGCACCAATGTGCAATTCCTGGGATTAATCGACCGGAATAACATTCGCATCGAAATCTGGGAACGGGGCGTGGGCTATACCCTGGCCTCCGGCAGTTCCAGTTGTGCGGCAGCGGCAGTGGCCCATAAGCTTGGTCATTGTGACCGGCAGATCACCGTTCATTGTGCCGGTGGCGATATCGAGATTGAAATTGATGAGAATTTTTTTATCACCATGACCGGGGCGGTGACCAAGGTCTGGACGGGTGTGCTGGCTGACGAAGCCTTCGACTGAATTTATAACCTTGAAGGTCATATCTTCGATACCTTCAAGGTAACTGCATTTGCAAAGCAACCTTCCGGATTTTTAGGAAGTAACCCGGAAGGTATATTCTTACTTTCTAATCTTTACCGTCACACTTCGACCGGCTTAGTGTGACAGTTACAAATATTAATACTCATTCTTGACACACTCCTATTTATTCAGTATACTTACTATAGTTATAGTAACTCAACGAAACGATTAGGAGCCATTTTGACCAAACAGAAAAAACTTACTCCGGTGGAATGGGAAATCATGGAGGCGATCTGGGACCAGGGTGGCGCACCATCGGTGCGTGAGGTACTGGAAAGCAAATTCAAGCACGGGGAAAAGGCCTATACTACGGTCCAGACCATCATGAACAACCTGGTAAATAAAGGCATGTTATCCAGAAATAAGATCGGTCTGGTCAATTTTTATAGGCCGCTTAAGCAACGACGGTCCCAGGTGAAAACCGAGGTAGGAAACATAATAAAACGGGTTTTCCGCGGATCGGCACCAGCCCTGGCCAATTATTTAATTGATCAGGAAAAACTGTCGCTGGAGGAAATCGATGAAATAAAAGAGCTGCTGGCGGAAAAAGAAAAGCAACTGCGGGAGTCGGGCAATGATTGACCAGATAAATTATTTCGGCGACGCCTGGTGGAACTATTTTATTCCCCTGGTAATTCAGAACACACTCTTCCTGGCAATTATTTACGGAGCGTTGCTTTATCTGAAGAAAATGCCGGCCCGGGGCCGGTACTCGATTGCTTTATTAGGATTGGTCAAACTGCTGATTCCCGCTTTTATACCGCTCTCATTGCTGGCTGTGGAACAATCCGGCCGGATTAACCAGATAATTTCCTTACCTGTGGTCAGTGTCTCCGCAGCCCCAGTTATTTCCGGGCCCCAGGCTGCTATCTCTCCAACCGCCACCGTGATGATTATCTGGACTGCGGTCATGACAATAATGTTGCTATTGCCACTGATTGGTTTACTCCGTGTGCGTTATCGTCTGCACAGTGCTGAATTAATTGACACAAAAGCTGGTACTGGCAGCCGACCCATCGGAATTTACCGGACTGACTGCATCACTTTACCGATGACAATCGGGATTTTCACAAAACGAATCTATGTACCATTGATGTGGGATAGCTGGTCCCGAACCGATCGTGAAATGGCCATCCGGCATGAAATGACCCATATCAATCGCCGAGACGGATTAATAAGTGGATTACAGCTGATAGTCCAGGCCATTTATTTCTTCCATCCCCTGGTGTGGTTGTTGAACCGGAAAATCAACGAACTGCGTGAAATGGTCTGTGATGAAAGTGCCCGGGATGATAAGCCGGAAGGAGCAATATTGTATTCCCGCTTCCTGGTAAGTGTGGCTGAAAATATGGTGCAGGCCCAGGTTGATTATCCCACGGCCAACAGCCTGTTGAAAAAGAAAAAAGAATTACTGAACCGGATCCAATATTTACTGGAGGATAAAATGGAAACAACCAAACGTTTTATGGGCTTAATTCTACCAGCCGTTATCATCCTGGCGGTGCTGCTGTCCTGGAACTGTGCCGGACTGGCCAACAAACCGGAGGCGATCCCTGAGGATGATGTACTGGCACGTATTATGGCCGGAGAAGACCCGGATAGCCTGCCCGAAGTTAAATTCATCCCCTACGACGAACCGCCAGTTCCCATTGGTGGCTATGGTGAAATCCAAAAAAATATAATTTACCCCAAAGTCGCTCAGGAAGCCGGTATCGAAGGAACGGTCATTGTACAGGTATTCGTGGATAAAACCGGAACGGTTACCGAAACGAAAGTCATTAAAAGCATCCCGGATACCGGTTTGGATGAGGCTGCTATTGCGGCCCTGAAAAAAACCACATTTAAACCAGCACAACAACGTGATAAAGAGGTTGGTGTCTGGATTTCTGTCCCGGTGAATTTCAAGCTAAAAGGAGGCGACAAGGTCGCTTCCACTCCGCCAAAATCACAAAAGAAAATGAAATTCATCCCCTACGACGAACCGCCGGTTCCGGTTGACGGGTATGCCGCAATTCAGAAAAATGTTATCTATCCCGAAGCGGCCCAAAAAGCAGGAATAGAGGGAACGGTAATCGTGCAGGCATTTGTCGATGTAAATGGTGAGGTCGATGAGGCCGTAATACTTAGGGGAATCCCAGACAGCGGTTTGAACGAGGCTGCCATAGCGGCCATAAAAAAAGTTCAATTCACACCGGCCAGACAAAAGAACAAAACAGTTGGTGTCTGGGTATCAATTCCGGTCGCTTTTGCCCTAAATAATAAAAACCTCAAAACAGAGGTTGACGAAACACAATTAGAATTGAAAAAGCTCCAGTTTGAAACGCAACAGGCTGCTCAACAAATAGACCGGCTCAAAGAAGAAATAAAAGCGAAAAGAGTGGAAATAGAGAAAATAGAATCGGAAAAACTGAAAAATGCTGCCAGGAAAGATCTGGAAATCAAACTGAAGGATCTGCAGCTTTATGAGCTGAATTTAAAGCATAAACAGGCCGAGATAGAAGCAGCCGAACAAAAATAAAACATCGAATAGTATTGTCTGGAAAATCCCTTCCGGTTGGAAGGGATTTTTTATTCCTTTTTTTCCGCTGCTTTGATCTGGTCCCAGACCGCATCCATCTCCGCTAAGGTAGCCTCCTCGATCGGCTTATTTTGGCGCTTGAATTCCTTTTCAATCAGGCGAAACCGATCGGTGAACTTGCGGTTGGTACGCCGCAGGGCATCTTCAGCGGGAATTTTATAGAAACGGGCCAGATTCACCACCGCGAACAGCAGGTCGCCGATTTCCTCTTCCAGGTGTTCCCTGACCTCGGTTGATTCAGCCTGCCGAACCTCACCCAGCTCTTCGTGGATCTTGTCCCAGATACCATCGACCTGGTCCCAGTCAAAGCCCACATAGCTGGCCTTTTCCTGGAGCCGCTGAGCCCGGATCAGGGCTGATAGGTTCACCGGTACTCCATCCAGACGCGATTCCCTTTTCTTCTCGTAGTGCTTGGTGGTCTCCCAGTTCTTCTTGGCATGAAAAGCGGCCCGTGCCGATTCATCACCGAATACGTGGGGGTGGCGGCGAACCATTTTATCGGCAATATTATCTACAACCGCCCCTACTTCAAATTCATCATTCTGCCGGGCAATATCAGCCTGGAATACCAGGTGCAGCAGCACATCACCCAATTCTTCCTTGAGGGTGGTCCAGTTTTTATCATCCACCGCCTCCAGCACCTCGTAGGCCTCCTCAATAAAATAAGGCAACAGTGATTCGTGGGTCTGTTCACGATCCCAGGGACACCCGCCGGGATTCCGCAGGGTAGCCACAATTTCAACCAGCCGTTCAAATTTCTCTCCAACCGTCATATTTTCAGTCCAATTCATTCCAGCGTTTCAAATATTCATCTTCTTTATTATTCATCTTCTCCTTTTCAATGGGAGATTCATCATCATACCCGATCAGATGAAGACCGCCATGAATGATCAGGCGCGCCACTTCCTGAATAAATGATACATTGAATTTACCGGCGTTCTCCCGAGCCCGCTCCAGACTGATATATATTTCGCCCTCCGGTTCCGGTTCGGAGTATTCATTCAGCCGGAAGGCGATTACGTCGGTAAGCTGATCAACCTGGAAAAACTGTTTTTTCAGCTCACTCAAATATTCATCATCGGTAAATACCAGGGCGATTTTAGCGGAGTTAATTCCTTCATTACCATAGACCAGTTCCAGCAGGGGTTGGGCCTGAATCTGTTCCGGAATTTCTAATGCCGATTCACTGACGACGTCAACGGCGATCATGCTTCGGCTTTTTCATCCTCCGGATATTCCACCCGGATATGATAAATTCCACGGATAACCGGCAACATTCCGGAAGTACCATTAATTTCGCCTTTAATCAGCTGCAGATCCTGCATCGTCAGCGGACAATCATCCAATTGACCGTCGGATAGGCGTTTGGCGATAATTTTATCTATAACGTCCTGAACCTTGAATACATCCGGTTTCTTCAATGACCGGACGGCAGCTTCCACTGCTTCACAGATCATAATAATTCCGGTTTCCTTGGTGTTTGGTTTCGGGCCGGGATACCGGTAAGCGCTTTCATCGACATCCTTGGGATCATCGGCTTCCTCAACCGCGCGGTGATAAAAATATTCGATCCGCATATTGCCGTGATGCATGGGTATGAAATCACGGACTACCAGCGGCAAATCATACTCGTCGGCCAGTTCCAGACCATCCTTGACATGATTCCGGACGATCTTGGCGCTCATCACCGGGGTCAGGGAGTCATGTTTATTCTCACCCATAAACTGGTTCTCGATAAAATATTCCGGTCGCAGCATCTTACCGATATCGTGGTAATATGCCCCTACCCGGCTTAACAGCGACCGGGCGCCAATGGCATTGGCACAGGACTCAGCCAGGTTACCGACAACAACACTGTGATTGAAAGTACCGTTAGCTTCCTGCTGCAGGCGTTTCAGCAGAGGATGGTTGAAATCTGATAATTCCAGCAGTGTCAGATCGGTGGTGATATCAAATCCGATTTCCATCAGTCCGACCAGTCCGTACGTTACGATCGGCGATAAGATCGATATCCCCAGCAGGTAAAGAATATCCTGCCCCACACTGGGCCAGGCATGGGATTTGAACAGACCCATCGCCAGTACAACCAGCAAGCTGGCTAAACTTAAAACAAAGATTGCCGTGAATATTTGTCCACGGGTACGCAGGCGCCGCACTGCATATACGGCCGCTGAGGACTGGAACAGGGAAACGATCACAAAATCGAGGTTATTGCCCATGATGATACCACTGAGCATGGCAATCGAAGTAGCGGCCATAAATCCGATTCGGGCATCAAACAGGATAGTTATTACCATGGCCGCGACGGCAACCGGAATCAGGTATTCTGAAATATTGAACTGCACGATAAACAGATAGGCCAAAGCATGCTCTACCAGAAATATCAACGACATTAACAGAACCAGACGCCACTTGGAAAAAACGTCTTTGCGGTAGGTCAGTAAAAAGGTGAAATAAAATGATACAATCACCCCGACCACCAGCATGCGCCCAAGGAAATTGAGGACCACATCAATTCCCCGTTCCATCCGCTCCTTCTGATCAATAGCCGCCGCCAGGGAATTCAGTTTCTGTAATACATCGCTGGTTATACGGTCTTTTTCATCAACAATCCGTTCGCCTTCTTTTACCATTCCCCGGAACAGCGGGACCCTTTTTTTCCGTTCTTCCTGGCGCCGCTCGGTTGTTTCCCGGTCATAGATCAGATTGGGTTTCATGAATTCAACAACCAGCTCGTCTGCCAATATCCGACGGCTGTCATTTTCCTCCATGTACTGTTTCACGATATCAGCTTTTGCTTTCTGCCAGGCCGCTTCCAGGTCATTATAATCAATCGGCCGGGCCAGAACCGGGACATCGCCACTGCTTATGGCTACCTCGTAGCTGATGATATCGGAGCGGGAAATGTCATAGATTCCTTCCGCCCAGCGATGGCGGCAGACCTGGATGACCTCGTTTCTGAATTGCTCAAGATTATACTGGGGTCCGGCACCATCGACAGGCTCCAGAAACAGGTTCCAGTAGTCATTATCAACCACAAATGGATAGCGCTCGGAATATTGTTCCCATTGAATGGCCAGGGCGGCGCTGTCGGTTGTGACCATGCTTTTGGTTTCTTCGTAGCGTTTGGTATAGCGGTATCTGAACATCAGGTCCTTGGAACGCTGTAATTGTTGACGGGCTAACCGGAGCTGCTCGGAGAGATTGAAGAATTCGGTTATTGCAGCCACTCGGTTATCGACGACTTCCTGGTTACGTACAAACAGGAACGGTTCGGACTTTACCGCCTCATCCAGATCATCCTGAAGCCGATCCTCCTCCACCAGGATGTGGAAATCAAACGGTGCGATGATTTCTACCGGGGCAATATCATCCAATTGGTATTTATACTTGAGCGAACTCCCGCCAGGGAAAAGGAAAGACAGGGCCAGCACCAGACAACCCATCGTTATCAACTGGAGGCGGAAAGTGCTGATCCATTTCCTTAAATTGGTTACCCTGGTTCTAAATTTTGATTGTTTTTTTCGCATTAATTCTGAATCGAATTTATAATCTCACGGGCGATAATTAAGCGCTGTATCTCACTGGTCCCTTCACCAATTTCAAGTACCTTGGCATCACGGAAAAAGCGTTCGACATCATATTCTTTCACATAACCGTAACCACCATGAACCTGAATTGCATCGGTAGTGACACGCATGGCTGTTTCACTGGCGAACAGCTTGGCCATGGCAGCTTCCTTGGTTACATCCTTCCCCTGATCCTTCAGCCAGGCGGCGTGGTATACCAGCAGTTTGGCCGCTTCAATTTCCGTTGCCATATCCGCCAGTTTGAATGAAACACCCTGGAATTTATGAATCGGTTTTCCAAAGGCTTCCCGTTCGGTGGAATATTGGAGCGCTTTCCGGTAAGCACCTTCGGCAGTACCGACCGCCATGGCTCCGATTGAAATTCGTCCACCGGTCAATGTTTTCAGGAAGGTCTTGAAGCCACCAGCCGGGTTACCCAGCATGTTTTCTGCCGGAACGCGCATATCCTCAAAAGATATTTCCCTGGTATCACTGGCTTTCCAGCCCATCTTTTTCTCAGGCGGACTGATAACCATACCCGCTGTGTCAGTTGGAACAATAAAGGCACCAATGCCCCGGTTTTCACCATCTTCGATGATCTGAGTCGTGAGGTTCAGGATACCTGCCCGTCCGGCATTGGTAATGAATATTTTACTGCCATTTATGATATATTCATCACCATCCCTGACAGCTGTGGTCTTGGTTGCTCCGGCATCACTCCCGGCTCCCGGTTCGGTAAGCCCGAAGGCACCCAGCATTTCACCGGAGGCCAGTTTGGGGACATATTTTTGTTTTTGCTCCTCCGTTCCGGCAATAACTATCGGCATTGTTCCCAGTGATGTGTGGGCTGCCATGGTAATCGCCACGGAAGCATCGGCCTTGGCTAATTCAATTATTGCAGCCACATATGCGATGCAATCCATCCCGGCACCACCATATTCCTCCGGTACAGGTATTCCCATCAAACCCAGCTCACCCATTTGTTCCACCAGTTCCTGCGGAAAACGCCCTTCAGCATCCAATTCACGCGCCACCGGTTCAACTTCGGAAGCGGCAAAATCACTGACCATTTCAATCAGCATCTGGTGTTCATCGTTAAAAAATAAATTATCCATCAAATGTCCCTCTCATTTGTTTGATATCCATCATTAATATTTTTTATTAGATAAATACTACCATTTCAGGGCCACGGCACCCCAGGAAAAACCGGCTCCGAATGAGGCCAGGATCAGGTAATCCCCCCGTTTAAATTTCCCCTCGGCCAGCGCATCAGACATGGCAATCGGAATCGATGCGGCTGTGGTATTCCCATACCTGTGGATATTACTGTACACCTGATCCATCCCAATGCCCAGCCGTTTGGCAACGGCCTGGGTAATTCTCAGGTTGGCCTGGTGTGGAATAATCTGGGTAATATCCTCTACCGCCAGGTTATTGGCTTCCAGCGCTTCCTTTATTACCGCTGGAAATTTGACAACCGCATTCCGGAAAACTTCTCGTCCGTTCATCTGCGGGAAGTGACGGCCTTCATCCATCAGCTCATGGCTGATATGCGGTTTGAGACGGCAGGATGGAACCTCAGCCCACAACTCTTTGGTAAAATTACCGTCGGCGTGTAGATGCGAGGACAGAATACCGCTGTCATCTTTACTGGGCTGCAAAATCGCCGCTCCGGCGCCATCACCAAACAGTACTGCCATATCGCGGCCCTCATTTGACATATTCAGAGCATTGGATTGAACTTCCGCACCTACCAGCAATATATTTTTATACTGTCCTGTTTTAACAAATTGATCGGCAATCGACAGGCCATAGACAAAGCCGGAACAGGCCACCTTAATATCAAAAGCACCGATTCCGGTTAACCCCAGCTGGGCCTGAATCTGAAAAGCCGAACCCGGGAAAAAATAATCCGAGCTGATAGTAGCGCAGATTATCAGGTCTACTTCTTCTACAGCGATTCCGGCCATGTCGATCGCCTTGCGGGCAGCTTCGGTTCCCATTTCCGAGGTTCCCTGCCCTTCGCTGACATAACGCCGTTCTTCAATTCCGCTGCGCTCAATGATCCATTCATTGCTGGTATCCATTTTTTCCATCAAATCAAAATTGGTAACAACATTTTCCGGTACATAATGACCGATACCGGCAATTTTAGTACGTATCATTCGTCCTCTCCCGATCTTTTAATATTGCGCACATTTAGTTGGATAAATTTTTGTCCCTGCCATTCATTGGTTTCCACAACAAAAGCCATATCAATCGGTAATCCGGTGATCAGTTTCTCATATTCGCGGGCCTGATTGAAAGCTATCGCATCGAACAAAGTGCGGCCTTGACGGACCCTGAAACGCAGATGATCACCATTACCAATCACCCGGGGATGACCGGCAATCGTCAGCCCGCGCGCCGCGAATTTCGGGCGCATATTACCAGGTCCGTAGGGCCCCAGCTTTTCCAGAAATTCCATGAAACGTGGTGTAATATCATTCAAATCCATAACGCCATCGACAACAATCGACGGTATCAGGCTTTGGTCTTCAATTTTTTCATTGGCGTATTTAGTGAAGGCCTTGCTGAAATTTTCAAACTTATCCTCGGTAACCGTTAAACCGGCCGCCATGGGATGCCCGCCATAGCCATCCAGATACTGCCGCGTTGCCGACAGTGCTTCATACAAGTCAAATTCTTTGATACTGCGAGCCGATCCTTTGCCCATTCCATTTTCATCGAAACTGACGATCACCGCCGGACGATTGAATTCCTCCTTAATTCGGGAAGCGACAATTCCAACCACTCCGGGATGCCAGTTATGTCCGGACAGCACAACCGCCTTGTCCCGATTCAAATCGATCCGGGAATTGACCATCCGCAGGGCATCATCGACCACTTCCTGCTGGATCAACTGGCGGCGCTGGTTCTCCTGATCCAACTCACCGGCCAGAAACTCAGCTCTTTTCTTGTCTTTGGTAGTCAGCAACTCAACGGAGCGATTGGCATCCCCCAGTCGCCCGGCAGCATTTATCCTGGGGGCCAGCCAGAATACAATTTGCCCAACGGTCAGTGATCCATTCCGTAGATTTGACTTGGCCAACAATGCTTTCAGTCCGGGACGGGTCGAATTTTGTATTAATTGGAGGCCGTGGTAAACAATGGATCGATTTTCGTCCAGGATTGGAACCATATCGGCGGCCGTTCCCAGTGTTATCAAATCCAGGTATTCATGCATGTCTTCCGAAGGCCGTCCCATCAGCGAATTCAACGCGATTACCAGTTTGTAAGCTACACCGCCACCACTTAAGCCAGTAAACGGATAGGGGCAATCCCTGCGCTTTGGATTAACAATCGCCTGGGCGTCCGGAAGCGTCTGATCAGGGGTATGATGATCGGTTATTACTACCTCCAGTCCCAGGCTGGTGGCATATTCAACCTCACTAAAAGCGTTAATTCCACAGTCACAGGTAATTAACAGTTTGGCTCCCGCTGATTTGGCATAATCCAGGCCTTTTTTTGACAGACCATAGCCTTCCTGTTCCCGGTTTGGGATATAAGTCTCTACTTCAGCTCCCAGTGATTTCAGGGCCAGAAATAGCATTGATGCCGCGGTAGTGCCATCCACATCATAATCGCCAAAAATGATAATCAGGTTACCAGCCTCGATATGGACTTTGATTAATGTAGCAGCTTTTTCAGAATCACAGAGTAAAAACGGATCATGAAACTGCTCCAGATCAGGGGAAAAGAAATTTCTTGAACTTTCCAGTGAATTGATACCGCGGTTGGCCATCACGCGGGCAATAATTGTGGTGGTCTTGAACTCAGATTTGAGACGATTTACCAGATCAGGATCGGGTTCCAGGATGTGCCAGTTCATTTGTTATAATATAACGCTTTTTTCACGATTGTCACCAATTGGAACAGTTTAATTTAATTATGGAACCGTTCAAAATCCGGGGTTAATAAAACAAAAATTATTTGACTGAGTCGGTCTATAAGCCGAGTTTTGTCCATCCCGACACTTGTGTCGGGACTGTGTGACCATTCACCTGGACCGAACCTTGCGATCCGATTCACGCGACCTACCCGTCTCTGAATGCCAAACTAATGACTAACGACGCGGACCACGTCTCGAGACTACTTGATCTTGCACCGGGAGGGGTTTACAAGCTCGCGCTGTTGCCAGCGCAACTGGTGGTCTCTTACACCACCTTTTCACCCTTACCCCGACACAAGTGTCGGGGCGGTTTATTTTCTGCTGCACTTTCCATATCCTTGCGGATTCCTCCCGTTAGGAGGCACCCTGTCCTGCGGTGCTCGGACTTTCCTCCCCGACACAAGTGCCGGGGCGATCACCCAACCGGCTCAGTCATTTAAAAGAGCAATTTTTTATTCAGTCCAATACAGGAAGCGACTGCAAACGTCGCAATAATGAATCCCTTTGCCGGCTTTTATCTCAGCTGCTATCTGCGGAGGAACCCGGGAGCCACAACCGCCACAGGCATCATTGCCCAGTTTGACAACGGCTACCCCGTCGCGGGCAGTCGCAATCCGATCGTAGCGCCGCATGATAGACACCGAAATCTTTGTTACCTGCTCGGTACGCTGTTGCTCCAGCTCCGTCTTTTGTTCATCGTTTTCAGCGATCATTTGTTCCAGCTTGCGCATCCGCTCATGCAGATCGGTTTGCAGGGATTCCAGGTTCACAGACTGGCTCTTGGTGGTCTCTTCCAGCTGCGACCTTTCCTCGCGCAATTCGATCTCTTGTGTTTCCGTCTGATCCAGTTGTTCCTTGAGATGATCAATCTCATGCATCAGGGCATCGTACTGCTTATTGTTGGTAACCTTAAAAAGCTGATTCTTGTATTTATCAATTTTTTCGTTCAGCTCGGCAGTCAGCAGCTTGATTTTATTAATTTCTACTTCAATCTCCTTCAACCGGTTCTGTCCCTGGCTGACATTATCCACCAGTGTCTGTTCCTCTGCCCGCAGTTCCTCAACCTTGGTAGGCAAATCACCCAGCAAATCCCGGATTTCCTGCAATTGACTGTCAATTTTCTGTAATTCAATTAATTTTTGCAATTCACTCATTAGCACCTCGTCGGAAAATGAAAAATGCACCAAACGGTGCATTCCTAATAATATTTATTTGCCAATCGTACTGTTGGGAGATAGGACAAGCGCAGCTCAAACCTGACCTCCCGAGATTTGATTGGATGCGTGGGCGATATCCGACTCGAACGGATGACCTCTGCGATGTGAACGCAGCACTCTAACCAGCTGAGCTAATCGCCCGATATGTTTATTTAATTGGAATTTCAGTTCATCCATAGACTACCAAATTTACGCTGTTGAGAGAAGCTAATCAATAACGCTGCTTAAGGTATATAGACTGGCCTGATCAGGATATACGCACGATTTTAGATCAGAAAATATGCCAGAGGTAATTCATTAATTTGCTAATTTATTGGCATCGTATAATCTGGTAAGAGGTAAATCCTGCTTTGTTTCTGACTATAATTATTCCGATCTACAATGAAGAACAAACCTGTGCCGAATTGATCCAGCGGGTTAAGAATGCCCGGCCGGAGCCTAAACAGATTATCGCTGTTGATGATGGTTCAACCGACAATTCGGCCGCCATACTG
>CAYPJE010000045.1:0-25838 GCA_964410945.1 uncultured bacterium | reverse complement strand
TGGGTAGACAGGGCAGTAATAAGAACTGGCCTTGATTACACCCCGTTTTCTTTGCTTACATTCCTTTTTGGGTATCAATATGAACCCCAGATATTTATTCCTGATGGTCAGGCGTTTAAGGATACTGGTCCAGCCGCACAGAATTTTGCATTGGGAATCCGTTTTAATCTGAATCGTTTTGGGACTTTGACATGCATGTATTCAATGAGGAGTCTGAAATACTATGATTCCTATTTTTCAAATACCAATTATTCATACCAATCAAACTCCGGTTTTAACCTGGATTACATGATTGTTTTTTGATAAGAATGTTTTTCTTTCAAACTATGGCCGGGTATCTGTGAGGACCATATTAATTAATAAAAGGAGTGTAATATGAAAAATGCTAACTGTGTCATATTATTACTAATCATGTTATTTATGGTATTCAGCTTGCCAGGTAGTAATTTGCCGTTGGGAGCTGAGTACAATTTTCATGATGCATTAGCCTATGCTTTTTCTGCTGATATTGATACTTTAATCCTGACAACCAGTGGTGGCATATATACAACCCCCGAGGTAACATCATCAGATTCTAATTATTTTGTTATATATGAACCGCTTGTAATCATAGCACAAGAAGGTCTGGCTGAACGTCCCATTTTTACTCATCCAAACGGTGGTGAAGATGAAGCTCAGGAAATTTTCCGTGTCTTGGATGATATCGAATTCAATGGTGTTGCTTTCATGGGTGGAATAGCTGAAACAAACGGCTGTAAATATGCTGTACGGTACGGCGATTACGAAGATGATGACAGCGGTCAAATTACCCGCGGTAAAACTGGTACTGTATTAAAGTTTTATGATTGCCATTTTGAGGGTTTCCATAGTTTAAAGGATCAGGATGCCCAGGGAAATGCCATCTGGTATTTACGGCCGGTAGATGATAATCTGGCCTTGGATCATCTGAGAAATACTCAGGTATATATTGAGAACTGTACCTTTAAAGATATTGGTGATGAAGCAATTCGGATTTCTGAAAATGAAAAATATGGAGGTACGAATGGAGTAGTCGCCTGTGATACTTTAGTCGTACGTAATTGTACCTTTGATGATATCGATGCTGAATGTATCCGAATCTACGGTGATCTGGATACAAGTAGGGCAGGGGCAACCTTTTATGATGGTGCAATAATCGTGGATCATGTTACTGTAGTTAATAGTGCACCACGCTTCATATATGCGAAAAATTACCGGAAAGCAACGGTAACGAATATTCTGGTAGCCTATGGTCGCGAGCCAGGCCTGTTACGTCCTGATCGTGGTGATTACACGATGCAGGTTCAGTTAAGCGAATCAACAATTTCACATGTGGATACATTCCAGATGGTTTACACATTACCTTATGCTAATGGCCGGATAAATGCCACGAAAGGTGCTGATGTTGATGAGTCTACCATCTATGGGTATGATCCGATGTTTGTTGATCATACCAATGGTGATTATACCCTGGCTGAAGGATCACCCATGTATGTACTTGGTTCCGATAAACAGGCGATAGGTGACCTGCGCTGGGCTACCAATCCACCACCGGTATCAACAGATTTGGAGAATCTGCCCGAAGAATTCAGTTTGATTCAGAATTACCCCAATCCGTTTAATCCGGAAACGAATATTGAATTTTATCTTGATGCCAGTGCCCATACGACTCTACGGATATTCAATTTACTGGGTAATCTGGTTGCGGAACCGGTTAATGGTTACCAGGAATCTGGACATCAGAAGATCGAATTTGATGGAGCCAGTCTGCCTTCCGGAATATATTTTTATGAACTTCGATCTGGAAATGATACCAGCATAAAGAAAATGCTGCTGGTGAAATAAATAAGGAGGAATGAAATGAAATCAAAATTATTCACACTCATCCTCGTCGTCTTATTAATGGGAGGAATTACATATGCAGCAACTATTTCAGTCGCAGCTGATACAAATGCTATCAGCACTGCCTACGCTGCTGCAACAGAGGGCGATGTTCTTGAGTTAACAACCGATGGTGGCGTCTATCAGGAAACAGCGGTGATGGTACTTGATAAGGGTATCACTATCCGTGGTGCCGATGGACTGGCGGCCAAGCCGATCATCCGCTGTTCTGTATCCGGTGACTATATTTTCAAGGTAACCGCCAGCAGTCCTACAATCGTATTTGATAATGTTGAAGTGGATGGAAGCAATGGATCCGGTTCAGCATCATCTAAGTACTTTTTGCGTCTGGATACTGGTGATTCCACCGGAACGATGAATGTGTCAGTGTTAAACAGTGTTGTTCACGACTTCACCGATAAACATATTAAGCCTTATCCAAATACGGGTATCGCATCCCTGACGGTGGATAACAGTGTGTTTTATGGTGGTGCTTCGGAAGGAATTGTGCTGTACTCTGGTACGTCTTCCGATGATCCTGTTTACATGGCTTCTGCTTCAATTACCAATTCGACCTTCTATGATTTTGAGCGTGAAGCGATCAAGGGACAGACCTACCCATTGACTAATGTGCTGGTAGATCGTTGCACGTTCTACAACCTTGGTGAGAACGATAAGAAGGCCATGATCTACTTCCGCGATATGGACAATGTGGTGGTAAAGAACAGCATTTTTTCTAATAATAATAACGCTGATGCAGAGAAGTTTGCTGATTTCGAGAGTGCTGTCAGTCAGTTCAACAACAATGTTATCTGGGCGACCACCAATTATGAAGTTGGCAATGCCACGGTGGGCGACACTCTGGTAGTTGATCCTGGTTTTACCGATGTGGCATCCGCTGATTTCACCTTGCCTTTAGGTTCCGCTCTGCTGACCTTCGCCGATGATGGTGGAGCAGTCGGTGACCCGCGCTGGGTGCCGGAAAGCCCTGACCCGGTAACATATGAGATTGCAGCTGGTACAGATATATTGAGCGCAACTTACGCTTCAGCCAAGGATGGTGACACAATCGAACTAACTACTGATGGTGGTGTCTACCAGGAGACTGGTGTCATTGTAATGGATAAAGGTATCACGATCCGTGGTGCCGATGGACTGGCTGCCAAGCCGATCATCCGCTGTGATGTATCCGGTGACTATATCTTCAAGGTTACCGCCAGCAGCCCGACGATCGTATTTGATAATGTCGAGGTCGACGGTTCCAATGGAACCGGTACCGCTTCATCCAAATACTTCCTGCGTATTGAAACCGGTGATACTACCGGGACGATGGACTTATCGGTCCTGAACTGCGTAGTTCACGACTTCACTGATAAACACATCAAACCCTATCCGCTCACTGGTATGTCGTCGCTGGTGATAGATAACAGCGTGTTCTACGGTGGCGCTTCTGAAGGTATCGTACTGTATTCCGGTACATCTTCCGATGATCCTGTTCACCTGGCCTCGGCTTCGATTACCAATTCGACATTTTATGATTTTGAACGGGAAGCAATCAAGGGCCAGACCTATCCAAATACAACCGTACTGGTGGATCGTTGTACCTTCTACAATATTGGTGAGAATGATAAGAAGGCAATGATCTACTTCCGTGACATGGAGAATGTAGTTGTTAAGAACAGCATCTTTTCCACCAACAACAACACGGATGCAGAGAAGTTTGCTGATTTTGAGAGTAATGTGAGCCAGTTTACTAATAATATTGTCTGGGCTACCACCAATTTTGAGGTAGGTAATGCCACGGTTGGTGATACTCTGGTTGTTGATCCCGGTTTTGCCGATGTCGCTGCTGCTGACTTTACATTACCATTAGGTTCGGCTCTACTGACCTTCGCCGATGATGGCGGAGCAGTGGGTGATCCGCGCTGGGTGCCGGGAGCGGAAGTAATACAGATCGCTGAAGGAACTGATGTCCTAAGTACAGCCTATGCTGCAGCCGCTGAAGGTTCTGTGCTTGAGTTGAGCACAAGTGGTGGCGTTTATCAGGAGACTGGAGTCATTATAATGGATAAAGGTATCACGATCCGTGGTGCCGATGGACTGGCCGCCAAGCCGATCATCCGCTGTGATGTATCCGGTGACTATATCTTCAAGGTTACCGCCAGCAGCCCGACGATCGTATTTGATAATGTCGAGGTCGACGGTTCCAATGGAACCGGTACCGCTTCATCCAAATACTTCCTGCGTATTGAAACCGGTGATACTACCGGGACGATGGACTTATCGGTCCTGAACTGCGTAGTTCACGACTTCACTGATAAACACATTAAACCATATCCGCTTACCGGTATGTCATCCCTGGTGGTTGATAACAGTGTGTTTTACGGTGGTGCTTCGGAAGGCATTGTGCTGTATTCCGGTTCATCTTCTGATGATCCTGTTTACTTGGCCTCAGCTTCGATTACCAATTCGACCTTCTATGATTTTGAGCGTGAAGCCATCAAAGGTCAGACCTATCCCCATACGACGGTTCTGGTAGACCGCTGTACGTTCTATAATCTTGGTGAGAACGATAAGAAGGCCATGATTTATTTCCGCGATATGGAGAATGTGGTCGTAAAGAACAGCATTTTCTCTAGTAATAATAATGCTGATGCAGAGAAGTTTGCCGATTTTGAGAGCAGTGTCAGCCTGTTCCACAACAATGTTGTCTGGGCGACCACCAATTTTGCAGTCGGTAATGCCACGGTAAGTGATACCATGGTAGTTGATCCTGGTTTTGCCGATGTGGCATCTGCTGATTTCACCTTGCCGTTAGGTTCCGCTCTGCTGACCTTCGCCGATGATGGCGGTGCAGTGGGTGACCCGCGCTGGGTGCCGGCTGACGGCTGGTATACCTTAACCGCATATACTGACGGATCAGGAACTGTTACCAAAACTCCTGATCTAGCTCTGTATGAAGAAAACACCGTAGTAAATCTGGTAGCAACACCGGATGAGTACTGGCAGTTTGATACATGGTCTGACAACGTGGTTTTCTTTGACCGGAATAATCCGGATATCAATATTACCATGACTGAAAATATAGCTGTGACAGCATATTTTTCACCGACACTTGCCGAATATACGGTAGATACCAGTTCAGTCGGTCTTGGCCATATCGAGCTTGTTAACCATTCTGACTTTGGTTTGGACGGATTTTATGATGGTGATTCATTGGTATTGACACCAGTTGCTGATACCACGACCTGGGAATTTGCTTATTGGATTGATGGTGAAGGCGATAGTTTGACCAATGTAGTTCCTCTGACCTATGTTGTTCATGCCGATACGGCATTCACGGCTATGTTCAGATCCACAATCACGCAGTATGCCCTTGACCTGACAGTAACCGGAATGGGTGATGTGGAAATTGATCCTCTGCCCGTTGAAGGTTTTGAGACCTATGATTCCGGTACTGAGATTACTTTGATGGCTGAGACATCCCTCGGTTGGGCCTTCGATGGTTACTCTGGAGATGTTGTGGCAACAACCGATACGGTTGTATTCACTCTGGATGCAGATAAAGATGTCGAAGCAATCTTTAGTGAAAATTCACATGCAGATGGAAATCTTGCAATCGACGTAACTTGGGAATTATTGGATGCCATAGAATATGCTGAAAATAATTCACAGGTGAATACAATTGTCCTCACCGATCTGGGACCGTATCAACCCAGTGAAGATCTACGTAATGATTCTGATGGTAAAATGCCGCCGATCACAATTGAATCACCGATTCGGATTGTTGCTGACGAAGCTTTGGCCGAGAAACCGGTTATTCGTGGTTATACTTCATCCAGCAGCAGTTCCAGTTCGGAAGGTTTCTTCAGAATACGCTCAGGTGCCGGGACACTGGAATTGAAGAATCTGGTAATTGATGGACACCTGGATCAGGAAACGGACAAGTACAAGGCCAAGTATATTTTCCGGGCTGATGACAGCAGTGATACGATCAGATGTTCAATTAAAGCCTATAATGTGGACTTCTCAAATACTATCGAGGCTTTCTGGAAGAACTATGCCCTGGCTTATGTTGATACGATGGTCTTTGAAGATTGTCATATCAGCAAGATTGGTAAAGAAGGTATTTATATGAAATCAGTTGGGCATGCTAATTATGTCGAATTGAAAAATACTACTTTTACTAAAGTAGGACGCGATATCATTTACTTGACCAATTTACCAGAAACTTCAGTCAAGATAGATCATGTCACAATTGCCGATTGTGGATATGGAACGGGATCTGAATCCGATAATAAATATCCCGCTTTCAGGATTGAGAATATTACCGATGCGCAGATTAGTAATGTAATCATTTATAATGTTACTAATACTGTCTATAATATGACCTTACGGTTCTATGGTGAAAATTCACTTATGGATAACGTATTGCTGTATAATACGCCGACTAGTATTGATAATGACGGTGGGGCAACGGTCGGTACCGATGTTTTCTGGTACGATCCAATGTTTGTCGGACCAGATACCGGAAACTATACTCTGGCTGACTCATCGCTGGCCTATCATATGGCTGGTGATGGATCAGTGGCTATTGGTGACCTGCGCTGGGCTACCAGTTCTAATATAGTTCCCTACTATACATTAGATATGGATTCCGGTGAACATGGCTCGATTACTCAGGATCCGATGCCAATACTGAAGTTCTATGAACCTGGTACGGTTGTTACGTTGACGGCTAATGCTGATACACTCTACAAGTTTAGTGAATGGGGTGGAGATGCATCCGGAACGGCTAATCCAACTACCGTGACCATGGATGCTGACAAATCAATTACCGCCACCTTCCTTGAAGCCTGGTATAATGTTGAACTGAATGTTAATATGGGTTACTGGACCTTCTTGCAGAAATTCGATCCTGCCAGTGATTCCGTTGATGTAGCTGGTGATTTCGTCGATAGCGCCAGTGAACTATGGATGGACGATTCTGATGGTGACAGTATTTACACTGCGACTGTAATGATTGATGAGAACTTCCCCAATATGTCGTGGAAATTCAGAATCAATGGTTCTGATGATGCTGCAACTTGTGAATCATCAGAGAGGACATTTACGGTCACTCAGGATACATCACTGACTTTCTGGTATAATAATGATGAGCCAGTAGTTGGTGTTGATGGGCGTTATCTGCCAATGGAATATGCCCTCAATCAGAACTATCCAAATCCGTTTAATCCGGTTACCAGGATTGAATTTGCTCTGGTTAATCCAGGTAGAACCAAAATGGTAGTTTATGATATCATGGGCCGTCAGGTTACCACATTGATCAACAAAGATCTCGAAGCTGGTTTCCACAGCATTGATTTCCGAGCTGATCGATTGGCATCAGGTGTGTATTTCTACCGGATCGAATCTGGTAAATTCACTGCCATAAGAAAGATGGTAATCGTCAAATAAAATGGTTAAAGTCTGTCGGGCGGTTTTCCGCCCGACAGACAATCATTATGCAACTAATTAAACTTAAAGCTGCAAATCATCAATTAATTCAGCCAGGCCTGTTATCCTGCATTTCAGGCAATATTCTTACCTGATTTCTTATGTCCTATACCAGATTTGGTAAACTATTACTATTGCTGGTAGTTATTGAGGTTTCCTACCCGCAGGAAAGCATAAATCATAAATTCAGCATCCCTGCCGATCATATAATGTCCGATCGTGAATTGCTGTATGCTGTCAAGGATGGCAATCCGCAACTGGAAGCAGTCTATCGACTGCGGGATGACGGTGATTATACCAATGGGGTGGAAGAACTGATCCGCCACTTGAAACTTGAATTCGGTGACAGGTTCTATTTCAACTGGAAAAATTTTAGCAATCGGCTCGAAAAATACATGAAATTGTACCCCGAGGCAGCCGAAAAACATCAGACGGGAAGCGATTATTTTTTAGGTACCTATTCCGATGATCCAAAGTGGGAATTACCATGTGTGAATCTTAAGGGGGAGGCAATAACTGCCTACCAGTTGCGACACCTGGCCCGCCAGTCATGGGCCGGAGACATTGTGCTGTCCTTCGCCATCACAGGCGATTCTGACTTACTGGAATATATTCTCAGCCAGGTAGCCAGTCTGAACGCTGCCTTCGAAGCAGGCGCATATGACGATGAGGGAAATGGTATTTACGAAACATTCAGGGCTGGCAAGCGCATTCACCAGTGGCTGTTTGCCCATCAAGTATTTTTAAGCAGTGAAGAGTATTCAGTCGACCAGCAGATATTAATGATCAAGACACTGTTGCATCATGGTGCCCAGTTACAGGAACGCACCGAACGTAATCGTTATGGTAATCATCATACAAAAGGGTTGGTCGCCCTATTTGAAATAGCTTCCGTATTGCCTGAATTTTCAAGTACTAAGGTATGGATTGACCAGGCTGTTGAGGGTTTGGTATGGCATATTGAAAGGGAAATCAATCCGGATGGATTTCAGTTTGAACGATCCGTTCATTATCATATCGGAGATATTGAAAATTATTTCCGTGTATATCAGCTTGCGAATCGGAATAATATAGAATTACCGCCAGTTTTCAATGAACGCTTATACCAAATGTTTGAAGCTCTGGTGAAACTGGCTCAACCAAATCGGCGTTTGCCGGTGTTGCAGGATGACACCGATCAAAGATTTGCTGAAAATAACAAAGTTACCGATGCAATGTTTGTTGGGACAGCCCTGTTCAATGACTCCCAATTCAAGTATTTTATTGACGGTGATGTTTCTGATACACGGTACTGGTTGTTTTCGGATGAACAGCTGGCACAAGTGGCTGAGATAGAGGATGCAATTCCTGAATACACTTCATGTTCACTGCCTTCAACTGGTTATTTCACGATGCGCAATGGTTGGGACGATGATAGTGAGTATATGACCATTTCAGCCGGTGTATCAGAACATAAGCCCGATCATCAGCACGGTGATGTCCTGGGTGTTGTTGCCTGGGCTAATGGACATGAGATTTTGCCAAACTATCAGGTCAAATACAGCTATCCTGACTATCCACAATGGAAAAACTCCTGGGCAAAGAATGTAGCTTTAGTAGACAGTATTCCCCTTGGACGTGATTGGAAGGGTAATCGGGGTGGCAGTGGCTTTGGTAAGTGGCTGAAACTGCCTGAACCAAAAATAATTGATTGGGTTGTCGAAGAAGATTATGATTATTTTATCGGTTCCCATGATGGTTTCAGGGAATATGGAGTGGAATATACTCGAGAAGTCATTTTTATTAAGGTTGGATTCTGGTTGGTACGTGACCATTTCAAATCAGACAGCGAACATAATTACCAGCAGGTATGGCAGGGAAGCTATCAAGATCTGGGTAGCTCAATTATCAAGACTTACACCGATGGCAGCGGTTTGTTGATTAAGCAACTTATTGCTGACGTTAATTACAAGAATAAACCAGGACGGATTGATCCAAAAGATCATATGGTGGTAGAGATAGAGGGACAATCAGATTTTAGTTTTACCAGCCTTCTACTACCGTTTCCTGATCGGGATCAGCTAGTAGATAAATCAAGTGGGAAGTTACTTGGATGGGAATTAGGGCTTGCACGTAACTCTCAGATACTAAGCTCTGCTGATATTAAAACTGATGCAGTTCTAGGTTGCGGAAATTCGATTGATTCCTATTTTTTGTTTGAATTGACACGACTAGAGTCCAGAGAAAGATATATTCAATTTACCCAACCTGTTAGTATTATGATTGCAGTTAAAGAAGATATGTGGCAGCTGAATATAATAGGGGATACTTCAAGTAAAGTATTAAGTAATTCGAAAGATATTATTTGTATTGATGTATTGGATTCCTGGCCCTGTCAAGACTCGCAATTGGAGCCAGGTGCGGTTGTCTCCTTTTTATGGTAAATTACTACGATTCACAATTATGAAAGACACCTTCTGATGATGCAACTAAAGAACAATCGCAAAAGCTCGGTGTATATAATGATAGTTCTAATGGTATTATTTAGTGAATCATTACTTGGACTAAACACTTATGTTTCCAGTGCAAGTGAGATCTCGACTGCCATGATCTCTGCTGCACCTGGTGACACCCTTATCATGACCAACGGATTATGGGTTGATCAATTGGTGGTTTTTAGGGGCACAGGAACGGAATCGGAACCCATCGTTTTGACCGTGGAATCACCTGGACAGGTTATCATGACAGGTACCTCAACCTTGAGGATTTCCGGATCGTATCTGGTCGCCGATGGCCTGTACGTGCGAAATGGTCACAGTTCATCTGGTGCAGTAGTTGAATTTCGTTCCAGCACTTCAGAATTAGCCTCACATTGCCGTCTGACTAATTCAGCTATCGTGGACTATAATCCATCTAGTATTGGTTCCGACTATAAATGGGTGTCGGTGTACGGCAGTTATAACCGTGTTGATAATTGCTATTTCCGTGGGAAGGAGCATTCCGGAACAACATTGGTTGTCTGGTTTGAGCGGACGGCTTCTCCACCGGCTCATTATCATCGTATTGATCATAATTATTTTGCCACCCGGCCCGATCTGGGCTTTAATGGTGGTGAAACAATTCGTATAGGCACCAGCGATTACTCTATGAATGATTCCTATACAACCGTCGAATGGAATTATTTTGAAAAATGTGATGGCGAGATCGAAATAATCTCCAACAAATCATGTGAGAATATATATCGATATAATACATTTTTTGAATCCCAGGGAACCTTGACCCTGCGCCATGGCAACCGCTGCACCGTCGCTGGTAATTTTTTCTTAGGAAATGATGTATCCAACACCGGTGGTGTACGTATCATTGGCGAAGATCATAAAGTCTATAACAATTATTTCCAGGATTTGCGTGGTTCGGGATACAGATCGGCAATCACACTTATGAATGGCGTACCAGACTCGCCTTTGAATCGCTATTTCCAGGTTCGGCGGGCGGAAGTCAGCCATAACACTATAATCGACTGTTATCAGCCGTTTCTGATCGGGGCGGGCGCTGATGAGGAACTTTCATTACCACCTCTGGATTGTACAATCGGGAATAATGCTGTTCATGCGGGAAACACCTATAAGATTTTCAATTTCGAAGACGATCCGATCAATTTGAGTTATTTATCCAATATTGTCTATGGTGCCACACTTGGAGTACCGGATACGACTACTGGCATTCTGGCCACCGATCCGCTCTATACACTGGCCAGTGACGGTCTTTGGCGACCAGCCAGTGAAAGTCCTCTGATTGGTGCAGCCACCGATCTCTACGGCTATATTACCGATGATATGGATGGGCAGGCCAGAAACGGTAATTTTGATATTGGTGCAGACCAGGTATCGGATGATCCGGTAATAGTTTATCCAGTAACCGCTGCTGATGTGGGTCCGGACTGGTTGAATTCGGGTGATTCACCGGTATTTCTGGTAACCGCTGTAAATGGTTCGGGAACGATCAAGGTCAAACCTGACACAAATATATTCGCTATTGGCGATACGATTATAATTACTGCAACTCCTGATCCGGACTGGACTTTTCTCGAATGGAGCGGAGATTTGAACGGGACAGCCAATCCAAAAACATTTATCATTTCTGAGGATACTTATATCACAGCGGTATTTTCTCCGCCAGTTCAGTATCAGATTGTACATTGGATATTCGGTTCCGGTCAGATAATCTACGATCCACCTGGCCCTGATTACGATCCCGGTACTGCCGTTGAAGTGACGGCGATTCCAGCCGATGGCTGGTATTTCTCCGAGTGGGGCGGTGAATTGAGTGGATCTCAGAATCCGGATACATTGATAGTGAACAGTGATTTGGCAATTACCGCCTCTTTCCTGACAAACAGCAGTATTGCAGATATACTACTCATCCCAGAGAATCTGGAATTGCTGCCCAATTACCCTAATCCGTTTAATAATTCAACCAGGATTGCCTATTTTATTCCAGCTGCAGGACTGGTTACGATCCGCATATATTCAGCAGCAGGGCAGGAAGTTTTTAACCATGAAATGCACCAGGAACCGGGCCACCAGTATTTCGACTGGTTAGCGAATGATTTGCCATCAGGAGTTTACATTCTAAAATTAAGTACAGGTGCTGCGGTTCAATCACAAAAATTATTACTTGTAAAATAATGAGTAACAACCGGATAACTTGCCTTCTTGTGGTAACAATGGCCTTCGTTCCATTCGGCTCAGCGCAGACTCCCTGGAATTCTGATTTGGTAGAGGTCAATCAGAATGGCAGGCTGGAATATCATCCAGACCAGTACGGAAACCGGATCCCCGACTTCAGTTATGCCGGTTACCGCAATGGCATGGAACCCATACCGGATGTTCCGGTAGTAATGGAAATTGAACCGGTTGTGGGAGATAATACTAACCATATCCAGATTGCAATCAATACCGTGGAGGCCATGCCCCTCGACGGTGACGGCCTGCGAGGAGCCCTGCTGTTAAAGGCAGGTATTTACCCTGTCAGCGGCACACTGGTTATCAATTCCAGTGGAGTAATTCTCCGGGGAGTGGGTGATGATAGTGACAGTACCAGTAATACAATCATCTGGGCTACGGGAAATTCACCGGCGAAAAGGACTGTCGTGTCAGCCGGCGGTGGTGAAGTAAAACTGTGGGGCAGCAATTTACCGGAACCAAAAGTTGATATAGTATCTGATACCGTTTTGGCCGGCGACCGGCGTTTCCAGGTGGCTGATCCAGCCGTATTCAACGTTGGAGATAATATTATTATTGTCCATCCCTGCACGGATACCTGGCTGGCATCGATCGATTATGGCGGTACACATTCAGGCGAAGGTGACTGGGAGCCGGGGGTGGATATCCCCTGGGAAGTTGATAGTCAGCCGATCTATTTTAATCGCTATATCGAGGCCATTGACGGGAACACCATTACCGTCGATGTGCCCATTTTCAATACTCTGATCCGATCCCTTTCCCAAGCCTATGTTTATGCCTGGGATGGTGTCGGCCTGGTTACACAGGTAGGAATTGAAAACCTCCGTATTGATATTGAGAATACCGGTGGAACAGATGAGGAGCATGCCGAAAACGGGATTGTGTTATATGAAATTGAAGATTCCTGGGTGCGTAACTGCACGGTTTTGCATTTCATTTTATCCGGTATTGAAACTGGAATGGCCACCAGGGTGACTATTGACAGCTGCCGGGCATTGGATCCGGTATCTGTTATTGAGGGAGGAAAGCGCTATAATTTCAATCTTTATCGCTATTCACAGCAGGTGTTGACCAAGGATTGTCACGCTTCCAACGGCCGTCATCATTATATATCCAATGGTACTTCGAGCACCTCCGGCTGTGTTTTCCTGAACTGTACCTCAAGTGGTGCCTATACCAGCAGTGAAGGCCATCGTCGTTGGTCGCAGGGTCTTTTATGGGATAACCACCAGGAACTGGACGGACCCCGGGCCGGCTTGAATCCACGATTATTAGGCTTATATTGCCGGGGATATTACGGGACCAGCCACGGCTGGGGTCTGGTGAATTCAGTGGCCTGGAATTGTGATGTTGCCGATGGTGACCTGATCGTTCAGAATCCTCCCGGGGGACAGAATTATGCCATTGGCTGCAGTGGTGCCAATATAACCGGTAAAAAACCGCCGGCTTCATTTGATGAACCGGAAGGCTATGTCGAGGGAGAAAATACCAGTGGCCTGGAACCGGTATCGCTCTACCTGGCACAGCTGAACCAGAGGAAGAATCCGCTCCCTGCCTATACAGTTAATTTATCATTCGATGGCAGCGGAACTGCACGAATTACACCAGATCCTATTGGTGGTAAATATGACAGCAGTACCGTAATAACCATTGAAGCAGATCCTGCTGAGCATTGGCATTTCAAAGGCTGGACTGGTGATATACAGAGTAATGAAAATCCGGTCAGAATGGAAATTAATTCTGATTTGAATATCGTAGTCGATTTTGATTCGATTGCAACTCGCTACAATCTTGATGTCCAGATCAACGGAAGCGGTGCTGTTAAGCAGACACCAGAATCCGAAAGTGGCTTGTATGACAGCAGCGCCGTGGTTGAATTATATGCCGTTCCGGCCCCGCACTGGAGGTTCAGTGGCTGGTCAGGAGCAATCGTAGAGCTTGAAAATCCGGTTGAAGTACAGATCAATTCCGATTTGCAGGTTGTGGCAACGTTTGACAGCATTGAAACTCAGTACTATCTTGATATTACCGTTGATGGTAATGGAACTGTGACAGTAGAGCCGGAACCGTATAACGGCACCTACGATTTCGGTCAGATTGTGTATTTAACAGCCCAGCCTGATTCCGGCTGGGAATTACTGCGCTGGCAGGGTGATCTGACTGGAAATTCGTCCGCTGATTCCCTGCTAATGGACAGTGATAAATCCGTTACCGCCAGTTTCGGCTATATCCCGGTGGGATCAATGGTGATTGATACATCCTGGAACTTGGCAAGTGCGGTTGAATACCTTAACACACATGAGCAGGTGGATACTCTAATACTGGGGTCAACGGGTTGTTATGTCAGTACTGACAGTCTGCCGTTGAGAGTTCGGACGCCCATGGTCATCAAAGCAGCCGGGGGACTCGCTGAGCGCCCGGTAATTCAATATCTGGAATCTGATGCAGACAGACAGGATTTATTCCAGCTTTTTGCATCATTTACCATCGAAGGTATCCGGTTGGATGGGGGAGCAGCAATTTTAAATGCAGTTAATCTGGTTAATATAGATGATTTGGTGGTTCCCGCCGGTGTCGATATAGCAGTAAATGACTGTGAAATTTTCAATTTTAATCTAGCAGGCGTTCCGCTTGAGAATGGCCATGGATTTCATATGGAACGGGAGGTGGCAGCGGGAAATCTGCGAATTGAGAACACAATATTTACTTCTATCAATGGAGCGGCCATAGATATTTCCGAGACTCAGAATTGGGAAACATTTTCCGTATTGGACTCTCTGGTTGTACGGAATTGCACCTTCAATACGATCGGTGCCGAATGCCTCAATTACTGGTCTGATGACCTGCCGTTTACCGCCGATGCTCCGGTATTGATCGAACATCTGACAATTTATAATTCGGCCCAACGGTCTATCCTTATTATGGAATCAAATAATGCTGTTGTTCGTGATTTGATAATTGCTAATACAATTCCAGGGACCACCGGTAATCTGCTGGAAGTTGTCGGTACCGGAGCCAGCGTGAGTAATATCGATACCTTCCGTGTAGCAAATCTTCCGATTGTTGTTTCCGGAGGTATTCTGGACGAAAGTAAAATCTATGGTTTTGATCCCCTGTTTGCCGATGCTGCTAATGGTGATTTCACTTTATTGCCTGGTTCACCAGTCTACGGCCTGGCCCATGACGGAGGAGCACTTGGTGATGCTCGCTGGGCTGCTAATCCGCCTGTAACCGTGGATGAAAGTCAGTTTCTGATTCCCGTGGCCTATAATTTAAAACAGAATTATCCCAATCCGTTTAATCCGGTAACAATGATCGAGTATGATTTACCTGAAGACAGCCATGTCAAGCTGATCATCCTTGATATAATGGGACGTCAAATCACAAAACTGGTCGATGAAAGTCAGAATGCCGGTTATAAGTCAGTTCAGTGGAATGGCCGCAATACTTTTGGACAACTGGTCAGTGCCGGTATATATTTATACTCGATAGAAACTGGCAGTCATTCGGCGATTCAGAAGATGGTATTGCTGAAGTAAATAAAATACTTATACTGACTATTGCTGATATAAAACAAAAAGCCTCAAGCGAGGCTTTTTGTCATCGTTTAGTAATTCGTGCCGAGGGCCGGGATCGAACCGGCACGGGATCGCTCCCACTGGTTTTTGAGACCAGCGCGTCTACCAATTCCGCCACCCCGGCAAATCATTCAAAAAACGAGTGCGAAAATTTCAAGAATCTCTTAATATAATGTCAATGATTTTGACTAATAATTATTTACTGGAGGCAATATGGAATCATTCACGACGGTAGCCGAATTGTTTATTCAATCGATCAATGGTATGCCGGAAGCACCGGCTTATTATGATAAAGTCGAGGGGGATTGGCAGAAATTGACCTATGGCGAAGTCGGACAAATCGTAGAGAAACTGGCTGCGGGCCTGGCTGCCAAGGGAATTGAAAAAAATGACAAAGTGGCCATTTTGGCAACCAATTGTTCCAAATGGACCATGGCCGATTTTGCCATAACCGGTCTTGGCGCCGCTACCGTTACTGTTTATCCAACACTTATTGCCCCACAGATAAAATATATCATCGATGATTCCGACACAAAATTGATCTTTACGGAAAACCAGGAACAGACCGACAAGATACTGGAAATTCTTGATCAAACCCCGGGCTTGACATTGATAGTCCAAATGGATGATGATCCGGTGGAGAACGCTGGTATAATTGGTATTTCTGATCTGATGGAAGCTGGTGATAAACATATTACCGGGAGTGGATTCGATTTCACCAGCCGGGCTGCGGAAATTAAACCGGACGATCTGCTTACCCTGATTTACACCAGTGGTACCACCGGGAATCCCAAGGGCGTGATGTTGACGCACAACAATCTGGTATCTAACATCGTCAACAGCCGAAAAGCGGTTTTGATCGATAATACCGATAAATTCTTATCATTCCTGCCTTTAAGCCACAGTTTTGAACGCATGGTTGGTCACCTGCTGGCCTTTTCGGCTAACAGTTCGGTCTATTTTGCCGAAAGTATCGATACGGTGGCCGAAAACATGCTGGATGTTCATCCGACGGTAGTAGTTGCCGTACCCAGGTTTTTTGAGAAAGTTCATGCTAAGGTAATGGCCAATGTGGCCACTTATCCGGCCCTGAGACGCAAGATATTTAACTGGTCATTGACAGTTGGACAGAAATCAGCGCCTTACCTGCAACGGGCTGATCAACCTTCCGGCCTGCTGGGATTCAAGTTTGGAATCGCCGACAAATTGGTATTTTCCAAGCTTAAAGAGCGGGTAGGGGGCGCCCTGCGTTTCTTTGTCTCCGGTGGTGCTCCGCTGTCGAAGGAAATCGGTGAATTCTTTGCCTCGGCCAATATCCCCATCCTGGAAGGCTATGGCTTGACGGAAACCAGCCCGGTGATCTCGGTGAATCGGATAGAATTATACAAATTTGGTACGGTGGGAGCTCCCATCGATGGGGTGGAAGTGAAGATTGCCGAAGATGGTGAGATCTTGTGCAAGGGTGATAATGTAATGGCTGGTTATTATAATAATCAGGGAGCTACCAGTGAATCCATTGATAGCGATGGGTGGTTCCATACTGGCGATATCGGTCATTTGGATGAGGATAATTACCTGGTGATTACTGACCGAAAGAAGAATCTTCTGGTTACTTCCGGCGGGAAGAATATTGCCCCGGCCCAACTTGAAAATGCTATGATCATGTCCAAGTATATTGAGCAGTGCCTGGCGATTGGTGATAAACAGAAATTCATTTCGGCCTTGATTGTTCCCTCACAGGAGAACCTGGTGGCCTGGGCTACTGAGAAAGGTGTTCCAACAGATGATTATCGGGTATTGCTGATCCAGCCACAGATCATCAGCCTGATTGAAAACGAAATAGCCACAACAATGACTGATTTTGCTCGTTATGAGGTCGTTAAGAAATTTGCCCTGTTACCTGAGTTATGGACTATTTCTGGTGGTGAAATAACACCATCACTGAAGGTAAAACGTAAAGTCGTGCTCGAAAAATATGCCGACATTGTAGAGAATATATATTCCTGATGGAAAATGGTGGATCCCATGGGTAGAAAAATTACTGTATTAGGTGGCGGTTCCTGGGGTGGAACAGTTGCTCAGATGCTGGCCGAGAATGGCCATACTGTCAGTATCTGGCATAAATTTCCCGAAGAACTGGTCGCGATGGAAAAAACGCGATCACATCCATTTATATCCGATCTGAGATTTGATCCGGCAATCAATTTTTCTCTGGACTACTCAGAAGTGATTCCTGGCAGCGAGTTGATAATAATTGCTGTCCCTTCTCATATCGTGCGGCATGTCATTGCTGAAATCACTGCATTTATGAGTGCTAGTCAGATTGTCGTCAATCTTGCCAAAGGTGTGGAAAATGATTCTTTACTGACTATGAGTCAGGTCATTAATTCAGTCGGGAATATCCCCTTTGACAGGATTGTTTCCTTGTATGGCCCAAGTCATGCTGAAGAAGTGGCCCGTAAAAAACCAACTACTTTAGTTGCTGCCTCTCATAATCTTGGATCGGCGCGGATTGTGCAGAAAGTTGTATCAAATTCTGTAATGCGCGTTTATACCAATGATGATATATTGGGCGTTGAGTTGGGTGGATCACTGAAAAATGTAATTGCAATCGCAGCCGGAATTTGTGATGGTATCGGTTACGGCGATAACACCAAAGCAGCCCTGTTGACCAGAGGTATTAAAGAAATCACCAGGCTGGGTGTTAAAATGGGTGCCCGCCAGGAGACCTTTGGCGGTTTGAGCGGAATCGGTGATTTGATCGTGACCTGTTTAAGCCGGCACAGCCGTAACCGTTATGTTGGTGAAGAGATTGGAAAGGGCCGGACCCTGCAGGAAATATTGGATGCGATGAAAATGGTAGCCGAAGGTGTGAAAACTGCAACATCGGTTCATCAATTACGGACCAAATATGCGGTGGAAATGCCGATTTCTGAAGTTATTTACCAGGTTTTATTTAATGATCTTGATCCGGTGGAAGGGGTCGAAACATTGATGACCCGCGATTTAAAACACGAAAACCTCGATTAAAATGCGATTCCTGCTTTTATCGAGCAATGTATTTTAAGTAATTTCAAAGCCTGCCCACATAGCTCAGTTGGATAGAGCGGCTGCCTCCTAAGCAGCAGGCCACAGGTTCGAATCCTGTTGTGGGTACGGATTGGGCTCGGATGATATGTTTTTAACCGGGTGAATATTTGTGAATTCAATGGAGCAAAAATGCTGAAACCGAAAAAGAAGATTACTAAAAAAGAGATTAAACGTGACCCATTGTTGGAAACCACGTTTAAGGTTCAGACCTATTTGAAAGAAAACCAGTCTCTGATTACGAGATCGGTTGCAGCCGTTCTGGTTGTAGTGGTTCTGTTAATAATATTGATCAATCGTAATGTCAATAACAATGAAGTTGCCCGGACAGCGATGGGGAAAGCATTGGTTGCCTATGCCCAGTCTGATATCGATAATGCCATCCTGCAGTTGGATTATGTTATGGATGAATTTGGAAATACAAAAGATGGTGCCCTGGCCGGTTATTACTTAGGGAAAATATATTTCGATCGGAAAGAGTACGAGTCGGCTGAAATGAATCTGAGTGAATTCATCAGAAATACCAGCAATGACATGCTGGTCAGCAATGCCTACGTCATGTTAGCTGAGTTGAAGGTATTTACCGGCGATCTGACAGCAGCAATAAGTTATACCAAGGATGCGGTCAGGAAATCATCGACCCCTGGCGATAAACAGAATAAACAGATACGTTTAGCCCAACTATTAGTTGACGAAGGTCGCTATCAGGAAGCCGGGAAACTGATTAATTCCATTCTGGCAGAAGAAGATTTAAGTCGTACCAGCAAACAATCAGCAGAGGAAGTTGCCGGTGAGTTACTGGTACTTGAAGATCGACGATAAATGGCTTGTTAAAGTCAATAAATTCAAGTAAAATCAAGGCTGAAAAGTGGGTTGACAACGCCCACTTTTCTTTTACTGATTGACATGGAACAACTGATAGACATAGTAAAAAAACTGGTCGCTGCCGAAGAGGTGGTTGTGCTGGAAGTACGTGGTGATGGTACTAATTCACCACTTAAAGTGGTCATCGATTCCGAATTGCCGGTGTCGCTGGAACTGGTTACCCGTGTTACCAAGACAATACAGAATGCCGAAGAAATGGAACAGTTATTTCCGAATGGATTTCGTCTGGAGGTGACATCACCGGGCGTCGATGCACCGTTACAGCTCCCGTTCCAATATCGCAAAAATGTCAATCGGAAATTAAGTGTTAGATATGCTGATGCAGAAATGGAAATGGAGATTGCCGGCAAGTTAACAAGTGTTAGTGAAGGGGGGATAAATATCAATCTGCCTAAGCAGGGCGATACCTTTATCCCGTTTGAAAAAATTATTCAAGCTAAAACTTTAGTTTCCTTTTAGGGTTAATGGAGGTTTCTTTTGATTAACCGGGAATTGATCGAAGTATTTTCTGAAATTGCGCGCGAAAAAAATGTCGAGCGTTCAGAATTAGGTTCAATTATTGAACAGTTATTTCTCTACATTATCGAAAAACAGCGTGGCGATTCCGAGAATTGCAGTGTAATTGTCAACATTGATAAGGGCGAAATAGAGATTTACGCCGAAAAAACTATCGTTGACACAGTCGATGATCCTACTCACGAGATTTCGATTGCTGATGTGCGTCGCCTGGAGCCGGACCTGGAAGACCTGGATGTGGGCGATGATTATATTGAAGTCATCGACCCGGCTGTTTTTGGCCGCCGGCTGGTTGCCACAGCCAAGCAGTTTTTTGCCCAGCGGATCCAGGATGTCGAGAAAAAATATATTTATGAGGATTATAATCAGCGCGTTGGTGAAATTATTATCGGTGCCGTTCACCAGGTTCAAAAAGATAATATTTATGTGAATATAGAACATGCCGAACTGCGTATGCCTAAACGCGAGCAGATACAGTCCGAACGTTACCGTCGCGGTGACACGGTCCGTGCGATAATCAAATCGGTCGATGTCAGTCCCAAAGGCCCGGATATTGTTATTTCCCGTTCCAGCAATGATTTCCTGCATAAGCTGTTTGAGATGGAGGTGCCGGAGATTGAGGACGGTATAATTGATATTACCCAGATCGTCCGTCAGCCCGGTGAAAGAGCCAAAATTATTGTTAAATCACAGGATCGGCGCATCGATGCGGTCGGTGCCTGTGTCGGGATGCGCGGCAGCCGGATCCAGGCTATTGTCCGGGAATTGAATAATGAAAAGATTGACATTATCAATCACAGTGAACAGCCGGAAATACTTATCTCCCGCGCCTTATCACCAGCAAAACCCATTAATCTTTATATTGATGATGATCGTCAATACTGTGCCGCAATTTTCAATGACACGGATCTTGATACAGCCATCGGTAAAGGTGGTGTGAATATTAATCTGGCAGCGCGCGTAACCGGTTACCGAATCGATGCTTACGGTAAGACTGAGTATGAGCGCAAGCAAACCGAACAAAATACCGCCTTGACAGCTATATCGGATATACCGGCCAAGGTTGCCGATGCGCTTAGTGACGCAGGAATCGTAACGCTTGCCGATGCTATCAATACCAGCGAAGAGGTACTGCTGGCAATCGATGGTATTGACGAGGAAGTTGTGGAAAATATTTTTGACGCGATCCAGAAATTTGTCGAAGGCAGTAGCGATACTGAAGAAGAACTGGTTGAGGATTTGATTGAATCCGATGATGCAAATGAAGATTAGGGTAAATTTATATGGCTAAGCGACCAATGCGCATTTTTCAGATCGCCAAGGAGCTGAATATTTCCCATCAGGAAATAATGTCGTTTCTCAAGAAAAAGGGGTTAGACATATCCAGTCATATGTCCCCGGTCAATGATGAGGCCCATCAACTGATTCTGGCTGAGTTTGCCAAGGATAAAGAGGTCGTTGACCGCTACCGTAAGGATCAGGTGCGTCGTGAGATTCATGAATCAAGGCAGAAAGATGTCCAGCGCACCGACAGCAAGCACATGCGGATATTATCTTTGGACGAACAGCGCAAGCTGGAAGAAGAGGAACGGATAAAGGCTCAGCAGGAGGCTGAAGAAGTTGCCCGTAAAAAGGCTGAAGAGGAAGCCGAGAAGAAACGGCGTGAAGCGGAAGAAGCCAAGCGGCTTGAGGAAGAGCGAAAAGCCAGAGAGATCGCTGAGAAGGAAGCAGCCAAAAAAGCCGCCGAAGAAGCTAAGAAATCCAAGGCTCCCGCCAAGCCCAAGGTCGGCCGGACTGAAACCGGTGAAAAACATAAATTACGTAAAATTGATTTATCTGAGATTGAATCCCAGATTGGAGCTGCCGGGCCAAAAGGCAAGCCCAAAGATAAGAAGAAGAAAGAAAAATCAAAGGATGTCAAGCCCAGTGTTCGTGATGCTGTTCGTCGAACATTGGCTGGGATCGATACCAAATCTAAGAAGAAATCCTATACCAAATCCCGTTCCCAGCATTCCAGTGAGGACGGGGATGGTAACTTTATTCTGAAAATCGCTGAATTTTCTAGCGTAGAAGAATTATCCAAGATATTTGAGGTTGCGGCCAACGAGATCATCCAGAAATGTTTTTCGTTGGGTGTTCTGGCAACGATCAACCAACGCCTGGATTGGGATACAATCGAATTACTGGCCGAAGAATTTGGTTACCAGGCCGAACAGATGACTGATATCGGCGAAGAATTATTTACCCTGGATGAAACCGAAGAGGATCTGGAGAATGCCAAGAGCCGTGCTCCAGTAGTCACGGTAATGGGCCATGTTGACCATGGTAAAACATCGATCCTGGACTATATCCGTGAGGAAAATGTCGTCGCTGGTGAATCGGGTGGCATTACCCAGCATATCGGTGCCTACAAAGTCGAAGTGAATCCGGGTCAGATGGTGACATTTCTGGATACACCGGGGCACGAAGCTTTCACAGCCATGCGGGCCCGTGGTGCACAGGTTACTGATATCGTGATTCTGGTCGTTGCCGCCAATGATGGTGTTATGCCACAGACAATAGAGGCAATCAACCATGCCAAAGCAGCCAGTGTTCCCCTGATTATAGCGATCAATAAAATTGATCTTCAAGGCACAGATGTTGACCGCGTGAAACGGGAATTATCTGAGCATAGCGTACAGGTAGAAGACTGGGGTGGCAAGGTTCAGGCTATCGAAGTATCGGCTAAAACCGGCCAGGGAATCGATGATCTGCTGGCGGCGGTCCTGATGGAAGCCGAAATGCTGGAATTGAAAGCTAATTTTGATACTCTGGGACGTGGTACTATTGTCGAAGCCCGCCTTGATAAAGGCCATGGTGCTATTGCCACTGTTCTAATTCAAAAAGGTACCCTGGCGGTTGGTGATCCGTTTATCTGTAATACTTTCCCTGGTAAAATTCGGGCTATTATGGATGAACGTGGCCGCCGGATCAAGACAGCGGTTCCTTCCGATGCGGTTCAGATTCTGGGTTTTGACCAGGTACCGCAGGCCGCTGATATTTTCGCTGTTGTCGATAATGAACGGGATTTGAAACGGATTGCTTCTGAGCGTCAGCGTGTGAAACGTGAAATCGATCAGAAGAAAATATCGACTCAATCACTGGATGCGATCTCTGTCATGATCAAGGAAGGCAGTATGAAAAACCTGCCATTGATCATCAAAGGTGACGTGGATGGATCGGTGGAAGCATTGGCTCAGACACTGGAAAAACTCAATACCAGTGAAGTTGGGGTACAGACCGTCCATAAAGGTGTCGGAATGGTCATGGAATCTGATGTATTCCTGGCAGCCACTTCCGGGGCTGTTATCATCGGTTTCCAGGTACAGATCAGTTCCAATGCCAAACTGCTGGCCAAACAGGAGGGGGTTGAAATCAGGTCTTACAGTATTATTTACAACGCCGTTGAAGATATCAAACTGGCCCTTGAAGGTATGTTGGAACCTGAAACCCAGGAAGAGATTGTCGGAAAAGCCAATGTCCAGGCCCAGTTTAAGATTCCCAACCTGGGATTCATCGCCGGTTGTAAAGTAGCGGAGGGTATTATCCGCCGTAATGCCATGGCACGTCTGGTAAGGGATGACGAGGTTATCGTCTCAGGCACGGTTACATCCCTGAAGCGCTTCAAGGACGACGCCAAAGAGGTTAAGGAAGGACTGGAATGCGGTATCGGAATTGAAGGTGCCAAGAAATACCAGGAAGGCGATATCATAGAAGTGTACGAAATAAAGAAAATTAAGAGGAAACTTGAAGCGAATTGAGTCTCCATACGCCATACCGGCGACCCGACCGGGTCGCCCAGCAGATTCTCCAGATAATCGGTGATATCACTACCCGTTATATAGATCTCACCGAGCTGGGATTTATTACTTTTACCCGTGCTCAGGTCGCCAACGACCTCAAGTATGCAAAAATATTTTTCAGCGTTATCAAACCCAATCCCGATATTGAGGGTGTTGCCAGGAAATTGAATCATATGGCCAGCGCCTTCCGTAAATATCTGGGACCCGAATTACATATCCGCTATACACCGGAACTGACCTTCATCCATGATGAAAGCCTGGAGTATGCCGAGAAACTTGATAAAATTTTCGATGATCTTCAAGATCACCCCGGGGACGATGATTCTTAATTTGATCAAGCCGGTTGGGTGGACATCGTTCGATGTCGTCAAGAAAGTTCGTGGCATCACGCGGGAGAATAAAGTAGGCCATGGTGGAACGCTTGATCCGTTTGCCAGTGGTGTGTTGATCATCGGTACCGGTCCGGATACCAAGAAATTGGCGCAAATCAGCGCCGATATCAAAGCTTATACTGCTGTCCTGAAGTTAGGTGCCAGAACCGATACTTTGGACCTTGAAGGGCAGATTGTGGAAGAAAAGCCGATCCCGGCCCTGAATAATGAAACAGTAAAAACGGCCCTGGGCACATTTCTTGGACCTCAGGAACAAGTACCGCCGATGTACTCAGCCAAACAGGTGGACGGGCAACGTCTGTATAAACTGGCCAGGAAAAATATTGAAATTGAGCGGGAACCTGTCCCGATTATAATCCATTCAATTGAATTAATCGAATGGGAGAAAACCAATATCACTTTTTCAGTAGTCTGTAGTAAAGGTACCTACATCCGGGTACTCGGTTCCGATATAGCTGCCAAACTGGGTACGGCAGGACACCTGATAGAATTAACCCGCACCAGTGTTGGTGTTTTTAATCTGGAAGAGGCCTTAACAATCAAACAATTTGAAGAGCAATGGAAGTCTTCCGCGGCCTGAACAATATTCCCGAATCGGAGCATTGCTACCTGACAATCGGTTCTTTCGACGGTTTGCATCGCGGCCATCAGGAACTGGTCAAAAAAGTGGTGGCCTATGCCCAGGCACAGGATAGCAAATCGATGGTAATAACCTTCGATCCCCATCCCCGCCATGTCTTGAACAGTAGGGAAGAACCATTGCCTTTGATTATGAGTATTGACAAGAAACTGGATTTGCTGGAGCAGCTTTCGGTTGATTATGTGATTGTCATTCCGTTCACAAAAGAATTTTCACAGATTACCGCCAAAGACTTTCTGGACATTATTATTCTTCACCGGATCAATCCGCGGAAGGTGGTAGTTGGATATGATCATCATTTCGGTTACAATCGCGAAGGTTCGCCCCGGTTTACCAAAGAATACCTGGTACCGCATGGTGTCGAGGTCGAAATAGTTGATTCGTTCCGGGATGAGGATGTTATTATTTCCAGTACCCATATCCGTGAATTAATCAATGCCGGTAATATGCGCCGGGCTTCGTTCGAATTGGGTTGGGTTTATGGATTTGAAGCTACAGTGGTGCACGGTGCCGGGCGCGGGCGGACATTGAATTTCCCCACGGCCAATTTTATTCCGGTGGAAACCAACCAGTTACTGCCCGGAAATGGAGTATATTTAGCGCGGGGAAGACTTAGTACTAAAAATATCTATGGTATGTGTAATTTAGGCCTTCGTCCAACCTTCGATAATGAGGGATTTGTGATGGAAGTGCATTTTTTTAATGAGATTGAAGAAGAATTATACGGCCATCAGATTATGGTAGAATTTCTTGAAAGAATCCGTGATGAACGAAAGTTT
>CAYPJE010000044.1:0-26203 GCA_964410945.1 uncultured bacterium | reverse complement strand
GACAGTTTGCGTTTGAAATTATAGGCGGTGTTGACGGTAATACGATAGAGCCAGGTATAAAACTGACTTTCAAACCGGAAGCTGCCGATATTTTTATAGGCTTTAATGAAAGCCTCCTGGTAGAGGTCTTCAGCATCCTGTTCGTTATGGGTCAGTTGGTATGCTAATATCATGACTCGCTCATCGTGTATTTTTACCAATTCATGAAAGGCTTCACTGTCGCCAGCCTGAGCCTTTTTGATCAGTTTTCTAATTTCTTCTTTCAATGGTACTTATTGTTCACGTTTCGTTTGACACGATGAACGAGTTTTGGTTGTCACGAACTTATTTGGATGGGCTTGAAAATGCAAGCCGGAATACAGAATAATAAAACAGGCAAGTCCCGGAAAATCCAGGTGCTTGCCTGTTCAGTGCAATACTATGATCTTATCCGGCAGCTTCGATCAATTGATCAACGCTGACTACCGAACCATATTTGGCTTTCAATTCCAGTAATCCGGTTTTCCACTCCTCATAGACGTGGAACAGCTGTTCGGGAAGATTTTCTTCTTTCTGGTAGGCGGCGGTCTGCAAATCGATGCGGCCGATGATGTTGTCGAGATAAAAGGCAAACTGCATTTCATACAGTTCCTGCGAGTATTCTTTATCGATGCCATCAAACAGCGATTTCAAATCATCGTATTTGGGAATGAAACCAACCGGTGTTTCGATTGCTTCCACATTGCCATGGGCGAATAATTCCAGCCAGCCCAGCCAGACTTTAACATCACGTTTCTCTCCCAGCAGACCATCGCCATCGCCACCGCGATTGGCATGGGTCAGGAAATAATTCAGTCCCGCCAGTATTGGCCGGCCGGTCTTGCTCAAATCATCGGAATTGAAGAATTTGAATTGTGAATCCATGTAGTCCGCCAGGGCGCCGGGGATGAAGGGAGCATTGGCCCATGGTTGTCTCCTGACACCGGTAGCTCCGATTTCAGTGGCGGTGGCTGCTGAAACGATGGAGGCACCGATTGCTACACCGTGATCCGAATTCTTTGCTACCCAGACTGGTGGCATCGTATCCGCATCGCGACCGGAGTAGGTAATAACTTTTACCGGTACACCAGCCGGATCTGCATTAGCCTGGGTATTGTGGTTTTCGATGGCCTCGCATAACAGGGTGCAACGGGCATTTTTATGTGAGATCGGTATTTCATTTCCGTTAGCATCCAACTTGCCTGTATACCATTCGCCCTGGAAGTTGATTCCTTTATCAGGGTGTTCTTCTCCATTGCCTTCCCAGTGTGGGACCAGCTTATCGTCGATCAAAACATTGGACCAGATTACCTCGGTGCCCTCGCCGCGCAGACATTTCATCAGGTAGGGATCGCCCTCCCGGTTTACATCGGCGACAATTCCAAAGATACCCTTTTCCGGATTAACGGCCCGGACAGTGCCATCATCTGAAATCCACATCTGGGCCAGGTCATCACCAATAAAATCAGTTCCCACCATGGCGGTGGTGGTTTTTCCGCAACCGGAAGGTGCTGCACCGGCAAAATAGGTTTTCCGGTCGCCTGGACCGGTCATTCCGGTAATAAACATATGTTCACTGAGTTCTTTGCCGGGCTTGAAGTAAGTTGCGTAATCAACGGCAAAACGGTGGTTACCTTTTTTCATCAACAATGTATTACCGGCATAGGTGCAGAAGGTTGAGAAAGTGGTCTGCCAGCTGCGATCCATAAAAATACGGGCCTTGGGGACGTCTTCCGGCCGGTTAGGACCCTCAGAGTGAACATTGGTGAAGAAAATACCTTTGCGTTCAATTTCTTTGTCAAAATCAGCATAGATATTGCGGTACAATAATTCGGCTGAGTGAAAAACATATCCGGAGGAAGAAATCTCAATTGCCGGGATAGTGGCTTCGGCACCGGCTGGTCCGCGACCGAAAAATCCGATCAGCATTGACATGCCATGCATGATTCCACGCATGTTTTCCTGCATGTATTCCAATGCTTCGGCCCGAGGCGTTGATTTGGCCAGGGCACTGACTTTCTCGTCTTCGTTGACAATATAGAAAGTCTGATTTACCAGTCTGGCCTGATCCTGCGGCAGATCATAATGAATTGTATGTCCATCAGTGGCAAGTTTCTTTTCCTCACCTTTGGTTAAGGAATAATCACGGATCCATTGAATGTCAGCTTCACTTCCCGAATCGATAAAAACAGAGTCGGGTTCACACATTACAATTGCGTTCGCGATTTTAATCAGGGCTTCCTCGTTCTTAACGGGTTCCAGTTTTTTCAGGTTTTCCTGATCCAGTTTATCGGCCAAAACGGTGCTGGCCTGATCGATGGATTTAATTCCACCTACTTCAACAAGAATGTCGACACCTTTTTTTAATTCTAGCATTTGTTTCTCCTCGAGTGCTGGATATTGTTGATTAGCAAATAGTAACCGATCCACTCCGGGCTGATGGTATGGTTAATATCCCCCTCGAATTTTTTCTTATCAATATTAGTTGGATATTTATCTGTTTAATTTTTAGACGCAATGTGTTAAGCAAAGTAACACACTGGTTAAAATAACTCGCTCAAATTATCATTACCGGAATTTTAATAGCTAGTAATATTTAATAAAAAACCCCGGAAAAGTCAATTCCCGGGGTTTCAATTTGAAAAAGACTGGTCATCAATTTGGTAGTACGCTCACTATTTTACGACTACGGCCGGTATGACTGAATTTTACCACGCCATCAGCGGTGGCGAATAAAGTGTCATCGTTTCCGCGACGTACATTCAGTCCCGGTAAAATTCTAGTTCCGCGCTGGCGAATGATAATACCGCCGGCTAATATGCCCTGTCCATCGGCCACTTTTACACCTAATCGTTTGGCATTTGAATCACGACCGTTTCTGGAACTACCTACACCTTTTTTATGTGCCATAATTATTCTTTCCCGGTTTCTTGTTCAGCTTTTGATTCGGTGGTTTCTTTCTTAGGAGCTGCTTTCTTGGCGCTCCTGACGCTAATATTTGAAATCTGAATTAGCGTAAAACCCTGGCGGTGACCATTTTTGCGCTGGTAACCCTTCCGGCGTTTTTTCTTGTAGACTAATATTTTCCGTTCCCGTCCGTGTTCCAGTACTTCGGCCTTGACAGTGGCATTTTTAACTACCGGTTTACCAACGGTTACTTTCTTTCCATCGTCCAATAACAGTACCTGGTCAAAAGTCACTTTTTTCCCAACTTCCGAATCCAGAGTTGGAACGCGAACCTGGTCTTTTTCGGCGACCCGGTACTGATGTCCATAAATATTTACAATTGCGTACATAATGTTCTCCTAAAGCCCGCGAAATTATTAACGGGAACGATCCTTTTCAAGTCCAATCTGATCGGTTACGTCAGATCCGCTTTTTTGTGACAGGAACCGAAACTCATCCATTGGCACTTCACTGTCGTGAATGATTTTAATATGAACCAGATTCTGCCACATTAAACCACGCAACACCCTTTTTTTCTGGTCTTGCAGGTAGGAAGCCATGAGCGGGTGCAGGTGCAGTTTCAGGCGCAGGTCACGATGCTTGCTCTTGTAGCGCCGTAACCAGTGATCTATCCTGGTCAGCATGGCATCTTTGGATAAGATACGTCCCGAACCGTGACATGTAGGGCAGGCATCGCTCATGGAATCGAGCAGGCTCAACCGGATTCTTTGGCGGGTCATTTCCAGCAGTCCGAATTCAGAGATCGGTGAAACAGCTACCTTGGCGCGATCCTTTCGCAGCTCTTTCCTTAATTCGTAATAAATCTTACGCTTGTTGGCGTCTTCACGCATATCAATGAAATCGATGACAATCAATCCGGAGAGATCACGCAGGCGTAATTGCCGAGCAACTTCCCTGGTGGCTTCCAGATTGATTTTCAGTGAATTATCCTCGTGTTCCTTTTTTCCGATATACCGTCCACTGTTGACATCAACTACGACCATGGCTTCGGTTTTCTCGATGATCAGGTAAGCTCCGCTTTTCAGCCAAACCTTGGAACGCATAAGTTTATCGATTTCCGCTTCGATACCCATGGTTTCAAACAGGGGTACCTTTTCCTTGTAACGTTCCAGGCGCGATGCCAGATTAGGTGATACATCGTTGAGGTAATTATTCAGCTTCTTATACAGCTGGCGGCTGTCGATAACAATTTTACCGATATCCGGTGTAAACAGATCACGGACCACACTGGAGGCGGTTTCCATATCTTCATAAACGAGCGTAGGAGCCTGATTCCGTTTGGCCTTGCGCTCCATGGCATGCCAGTTGTTGATCAGGGCCTCGTAATCATTCTTGAGAAATTCCTCGCTTTTACCTTCCGCTACGGTACGGACGATTATCCCGAAATTATTTACCTTTAATTTGGATACGATTTTCTTCAGCCGGCGCCGTTCGTATTTATCCCAGATTTTTTTGGAGATTCCGATATAGTTGGCATTGGGCACCAGTACCAGCAGGCGTCCTGGCAGAGCGGTCTCGGTGGTTACCCGCGGACCCTTGCCGGCGAACGGTTCCTTGATGACCTGGACATAGATGTCCTGGCCGGTCTGCAAATCGACCGATATCCGGTCACTGTTCTTGCGGCTGCGTTTATTATTGGAATTATTGTAGTCGTCTTCGGCGTCGGCCAGATAATCACTGTTCTCGATCTCGGAAAAAGGCAGGAAGGCGTTGATATCATAGCCGATATCAACGAAAGCGGCCTGCATACCTGGGATTACATTCTCAACCTTACCATAATATATATTGCCAACCATCCGCTGATGATCGGGTTTCTCAACATATACTTCGACCAGTTGATCATCCTCTAATATGCCAATTCTGGTTTCGCCCAGACTCTCGTTTATATAAATTTCTTTTTTCATATTCCTGACGTCAATCAATAGCTTACTGTTCAAGAATTAATGGAATAACAATACCAAAAATCGGTATACCCATGTTTATTGTTCCGGTTGACCTGATCTGCCAGTGAGTGAAGCCTACTCACCGGTCGCGGAAACAACTGCCATTATTTACCGTTGAGAGTTGATCGAAGGAGGGTAAAAAAAATCTTTTGGTGGCAAAAAATTTTGTTAATCTTGGAAAAAAAAAGCTTCAAATTCACCTTCGAGGCGTCTCAATCAAGGTGAAAGGTAAGTTGTTTGCCTGTTATTCTCAAGTTGTTTTGATCGGTGGGAATTCAATATTAGGTGACATGTTGATGTCAATTACGGTAGTGTATTGGTTTCGTTTTCTGTAATTTCGCGCCTTATATCGGTAGCTTATTCAAACGTCCGGTTGGGAGTAAACGGATAAGCTGACCCGATGCATTTTTAACACAAAACAGACTGTATTGAGCAAAATGAAAGAATTGGAACTAGCCGTATCAGCTGCCCGGGAAGCGGGTAACACCATCCTGAAATATTATAAAGCCGACTATGAGATTCGTGATAAAAGTTATCATAACCCGGTAACTACTGCAGACCATGCTGCCGATGCCCTGCTGAAAAAGCTGCTTCGTGATGCCTATCCCGAGTACGGTTGGTTATCGGAGGAAACCGTTGATTCACCGGAACGGCTGGGGAAGGAACGGGTCTGGGTCGTTGATCCTCTGGACGGTACCAAAGAATTTATCGAAGGCGTACCCCATTTTGTGATCAGTATCGCCCTGGTGGAGAATCAGGAACCGGTCATGGGGGTCTTGTTCAATCCGGTGACCAAGGAACTTTTTACGGCCGCCAAAGGAAATGGCGCCTGTTTAAACGACAATAAAATAACCTGCGCCACCAAGGAAAACACCGGCGATATGATTATTCTGAACAGCCGGTCGGAAACCCGCCGCGGTCTCTGGGAGCCCTTCGGTGATGCCTTCGGGGAATTGCGGGCTATCGGCAGTGTGGCCTATAAATTAGGCTTGACGGCCTCCGGCCAGGCTGATATATTTGCATCGTTACGTCCCAAGAACGAATGGGACATCTGTGCCGGTAACTGCATTATCAATGAAGCCGGCGGAAAATTGATCGATTTGAACGGCAACCCCGTTAAATACAATTGTGCCACCACGCTGATCACACCGGGACTGGTTGCCGGTGATGTTGAGGCGGTGGACAAAACTTTTGCTGTGCTAACCAGAAAATAAGGTGATAAATGAGTATTGATTATCCCGAAGGTGCAATTCCCTGTCTTGACAAGGGGTTTGTCCGCCTGGTGGATTCCATGGGGGGGGATGATGCCATTGTGCAGTCGGCACGGGTCAGTTATGGAAAAGGGACCACCAAGGTCTCCCGTGACCGGGCCCTTATACGTTACCTGATGCGCCACCACCACTCTACACCGTTCGAGATGGTGGAACTGAAATTCCATACCAAAATGCCCATCTTTGTGGCCCGGCAGTGGGTCAGGCACCGGACGGCCAACATCAACGAGTACAGCCTGCGTTATTCGGAAGCCATTGATGATTTTTATATTCCCAAACCGGAGGATGTGCATTTCCAGAGCAAGGGCAACAAACAGGGTAGGGAAGAAGCCGAGGTACCAGCGGACCTTAAAGCCAAAATCGTTAAATATTTCGAAGAAATGTCCAAGCGCAGTTTCGAACTGTACACTGAATTGAATGAAGCGGGTATCGCCCGGGAGCTGGCGCGGGCCATTCTGCCGGTCAATATTTACACCCAGTGGTACTGGAAGAACGACCTGCACAACACCTTTCATTTTCTGCGTTTGCGGAACGATCACCACGCCCAGTACGAGATCAGGGTCTATGCCGAGGCGATGGCAGAAATAATCAAGGGGATTGTTCCCATCGCCTACGAAGCATTCGAGGATTACCGCATCAACGGGATGAATTTCTCCCAGCTGGACCGGGAAATTCTGTCGCAGCACCTGCCGGAGCGGGTCCGCAGCGACCTGCTGGAGGATGTGGCCTTCCGCATTGTGGCAGCCCTGAATGCCACGCGGCCCCGGGAAGAAAAAGATCTGTTCGCCCTATATCAAAAAGAAGGCGGCCAGGACAGCGCCGATGATTTCCGGTTGAAGTGGGCGGCCAGTGAGAATGAGGTGGTCGATGGCAATATATTTGAACTGCGCGAACTGCGTGATAAATTGGGACGCATGGAGTCCCACAGATGATTCAGTACTCTGACCTGTCTTTGTCCTGATTTAATTGTAAATTAGGCGTGGTTACCCCGCTATTGGGGCGACATTGCGCCGAAGCATCCGGAGGGAGCATTCCTTTGCGAGGTAGCTGGAATTTTCTGCGAAGGCGGATGAATTGATCTAAATTTTCCTTTAATACTATTTATATGAGGAGGGTGTTTATGGATTATACTGCAGCGGATTTGCGCGCTGGTCACCGGCGACGCCTGCAGGACCGGTTTCTGCAAAACGGACTGGCCGGTTTCAGCATTTACGAGATCGTGGAGCTATTGTATATCCTGGGAACACCCCGGAAGGACTGCCGCACCATGGCCAAACGGACGGTGGAGAAATTCGGGTCGCTGAAGGCCGTGCTGGAAGCGGAACCAGCGGTACTCCGGGAGATCGAGGGGGTTGGCCCCAGGAATATCATCGGGATCCGGTTGATAAAAGCGGTCATGGAGCGCTACCAGTCCGAACAGGTCATCGGCCACAGCATAATCGAGAATTCCGACCAGGTGATCGAATACCTGCGCCTGAGCCTGAGCGGCCGGGATCGGGAGACCTTTATCGTGATCTACCTGAACGGCCGCAACCAGGTGGTGAAATCGGAGGAGTTGTTCCAGGGGACGCTCACTTCGTCGGCTGTTTATCCCCGGGAGGTGATCAAGCACTGCTTGGCCAACAAGGCGGCGGCGCTGATCCTGGTGCATAACCATCCCAGCGGCAACCTGAACCCCAGCAAGGACGATCTGAGAATAACCCGGAAACTGAAAGCGGCGGCGGCGACGATCGATGTGAAGATCCACGACCACCTGATTATCACCGACCAGGGTTATTACTCGTTTGCTGACAGTGGGGTTTTGTGAGTCGGATTATTTTATTAGCTGTAAGTACCTGTTTATTCCTTAATGTGAGCGTGTTATATTTCAATATGAAGCGGGGAACCAAATGAACTTTAACCACCAAATGATGGGGGGGTGAACATCATCCAAATAGTATCAACAGACCATAATGATGGTTGGAATCAGCAGTCAACTTGAAGTTCATCTATCTATTTGGTTATCAAAATGAGGACATGTTCTTGTAAATATATCTTGTTTAAAATTGTCTTGGCGATGATTTCCGGACTTGTTATTAATGTACATGCTGAAACAACACAGGATTATGGTTCTGGAAATATCACAATTCAGTTACCACATTCATGCTTTTTTAAAATAAATAACTATGATTACTCCAGATATTCATACCAAGTTGTAACTCAAACAAATGAGTATTCAGAAATTATATTTCCTGATTTGGACTATGGGAGATATACAATAGAGGTCTCAAGGAAAAATTATACTACATTTACCGATACAATTGATTTATATGCTGAGTGCTCAGATGTTAAGGTAATTCCAACAATAGTGAAACTTAAAGGACAAGTGAAGCTGACGAATCTTCCAAACGATATGAAAATCAGTTTCTCCAGGTCTTTTTACTCCCGGTCATTCATGGTTAGTCCATTAAATAACTTAGTGGAATTGGAATACAATACTTATACAGTTCATGCCGGCCTTCCCGGATATCACCCGTTTAAAAGTAGTATCTCAATCGAATCGCCTGGTCCTTATATAATGGATGTCACTTTGTCACCTGTCAATAAATCTGCAGCAGTAACGAGATCATTAATTTTCCCTGGGGTGGGACAGTTATATTCCAATCAGAAGCTAAAAGGTTTTGGGATGGTGTTTTTTTCCATTGGTAGTGTTCTTTATCTGCATGAATTGAAAAAACAATATGATCATGATCAAAAATCATTCGATGTTTTGTATGATCAGTATCTTGTCGCAGGTTCTGTTGGGACGATGAAAATCCATTATGATGAACTAAAAAGAATTGATCGGCAATTGATAAGGCAAAGAAACCGCTTCAAAACAGTTTTATTAGCATATTCAGTGGTTTACTCAATTAATATTTATGATATCATCAAGAATTTTCCGAAGACCAATGCATATACAAATTAGAAAATCATTAATACTGTGGCTCATTAAAATTGTACCGGTGGCATTGCTTCTGATATCCTGTTCAATTTTTGAAGATAATAATGAGATAGTCAATTATGCCGACCCTGGAAATCCATATTTCAGGCCACCATCAGCAATATTCTTAACTGAGAACAATATTGTTTTTGACACATCTGATGTAAGAATTTTATGGGAAGAGACACACCCAGCAATGAGTTTTTCATATAGAATCGATGATAGTGACTGGAGTGACTGGAGTGAAGAGAAATGTGTCCAATTAATGTATCTTACTGAGGGTAAACATACTTTCCAACTTCATTCGATGTATTCTAATGAGATACAATCGACCAGTCCACAAATACTAGATTTTTACATTGATGATATTTCAGGTCCGGCCTTGGCTTTTTCCAAGAGAATTTTCACCGGACGCTATCAGGATGATTTTAATATGGATTTAAGGGCAATTGACCTTCCGAGTGTAAAACAGATTCACGTTGATATAGATTACTACCGCGTTCATCTGAATCTTGATGAATTTGAAATCCTTGCCCAGTCAGAATTCCTGATAGGAGCTGATTATCGGACAGAGATCAATAGTCAACCGGATAGTGGTTTTGTCCAAGTAGATATCTATTTTGATCAACTAAGTGACAGTGTCAATATCGGAGATCTTTCCCGATTGTATTTCTCACTGGTTGGTACAAATAATTCCCAGGTGAATATTATGCCATCCAGTTATTATATCGATCAGAATGATATAAAACGCCAGTTTGATCAGCTGCTCTACTGCTATGTTAGCCTGTTTCAATTTAATGGCAGCTGTGACTGATTTGATGAGTATGATTGTGTATACACCAATAAACGGCTGCTCGTACAAATAAAAGAATTAATATGGGGAATCAAATAACCTGTAACCACCGAATGATGAGGGGTGAGAGATGAAAAAGACACTTCTTATTATATGTATTATGATTCGATGTATTTGCTCTGGTCAAAACAATGATCGTAGTGAAATTAGCAATATAATTTATGGTGATTGGATTATTGAGAAATTTGTACCAATATGTTCCATCTCCCAGAGTCAGAAAATATTTACTTGGTCATCGATACACATTGACAGTACCTTACTAATCATCCCTACTGTATCTAATACAATTCGAGAAAAAATTATTGATATATCTGTATCGACAATACCAGTTGAAGAGTTTGGTGATTCTTATTGCAATATTATGAAGTTAGGTATCAAATGCGGAAACATTAAACTGATTGAAATATTCACTGAGGAAAATGGTGATGTAAGTAGAATATTTATTTTTGCTGGCGAAAGATTATATTTACAATACCCTATGGATTTATATAGGCTAAGGATGGCATGGTAGTCAACATTGGAGTACCATTTCATTATATCGAGAGATTATGGTAAGCTGATATTATTGAGGTGCACCACCGAATGATGAGTTGTGAATTTCAAACAGCAGTGATATGAAAAATCTAATGCCAGAGATACCCATCTGCATTCCATTTCGGTGGATAAACTTCACTGCTCTCAGTATGACAGTTTGGTCGTTTGACAATTTCGCCCACACTTGTCATTCTGAATGAACGAAGTGAGTGAAGAATCTCTGGCAATAGCATTTTAGAAAAGCATTGGTCAGAGATGCTTCTTCTCCCGATGAAAATCGGGCTCACCAGCATGACAGTGTGTTTTTTGTTCGGTAAATAGGAGATGTTATCTAAACAGCGGCGTATAAACTTATTCTCCCGACTTTACCAGGATTCGAAATGACCAGGTTGGTGGTGGGTAAAAATCTACAACCGTGTCGATTCAGGCAGGGTGCTCCAGAAGGTGAAGCCTAACTGGTAGTCACTTTCCGGCAGGTAATCGAACCCGACCTGAATCCCGTAACGCGCGGTTATTTCCATTTTAATACCCCCGGTGATCCCAAACCCGTACTGGTCATAAAAAGTATAATCCGTGCTGCCCAGGTTGGTCTTGCCGGCACTGTGGAGCAGGTAAACGGTCTTCTCGTTCTTGCCGTACAGCCAGGCCGTTTTCAGCCCGGCGTGGAATTGAATCAGTTGCAACTCAAATTGCAGGCCCGCCTCCACCGGTAATTCATACAGTATATACTTATTGGAATAACGGTAGCCGGTAGTGGTGCTGCCGGTCTCTTCAATATTACCTTCAGTACGAAAATAATCGCAGCCCGCCTTCCCATAAAAGATGGAATAGCTGCTGCTGATTTCGAGCTTGCTGAATAGACCAATCTTACCCTCGTAATCGGTCACGTTGGAGGTTGCCGATGGAATATTCAACTGATTGATCCCCACCGCCGCGATGAGCAGTGAATTGTATTCCATGGGATATTCATAACCTGCGGCAGCGGACATCGATTGCAGGGTGAGTTCCGAGAACGTGTGATCTGTAGTCTGGACCATGAAACCCAGTCGCTGGGTGGTGTTTACTACCGGCAGTTCCTGTCCTGAGGTAACGGCCAGGAAGCAGGCCAGCACAACAGTTAATACGAATCGCTTGCCCATCTTAATTCAGCTCCGGCAAAGTGATGTCGATATAGTTTTCGATATTGCCGCTCTCGCTGGTGGCAATTACCCTGATTATTTCACCGGAGTGCTGGGTGGAATAGGTCAGTGTTGCATCTGCTGTCCCATCGGCAGCCGTGGCGTCGCTGGCGGTGATCGATCCCAGGTAGGAGGGGTTGAGCGTGAACGAAATCGTGTTTGCTTCCACCGGATTACCGTTTTCATCACTGAGGATGGCGGCAATGGTCAATTCTTCGGTACCGTCTCCGGGATTCCCCGATGAATTATACCACGACAAAATTATACTGCTGTCAGTGACGGCGCTGATGGTAATGGAGACCGAATCGATCAGGCTGTCGCCGTAGCGTCCATAGACCTTGGCCGTTCCCGCCTGTGTTCCGGCGGTGAGGGCTGCCAACGCTTCACCAGAAGCATCGGTGGTGGAGGAAGCTGGGATAGTGCCCAGGTCGGTGGACCAGTAAACGGTTCGGTCAGACAACGGATTGCCGGTGACCGCATCCTTCAGTGTGGCGGTGATATCCACTGAACTGGCGCCATCGGCTTTCAAATTATTGTCGATGGCGGTCACGTCAAAACTGAGGGCCGAGAATTCCACTTCGGCCGTGGCTGATACACCGGCAGTGGCCGTAACCGTGGCGGTACCGCTGGCGGTGGAGCTGGTCAGGTCCACCGTGAGCAGGCCGGAGGGATCGGTGATATCGGTGGCAGTGATCGAACCACGATTGGTATTCAGTGTCACCCATTCGCCGGTGACCGGATTACCGTTGGTGGTCTCATGGAGATCGATGGTAATTGCCGATGTTGAGATACCGTCCGCCGGTATCCTTTCCGGGGAAGCCGTAACAGCCATTGTTACGCCCCGCAGGTCGATATCAAGGCTGTCGCGAACACTGGCGTAATCGCTCAGGATGGCCTTCACTTCCGCCGCGCTGTCACTGGTACTGGCGGGACTGGTGAGGGTAACGATAACCTGTCCGTTGGCGTTGGTTGTCCCGGTAGCGGAACTGACAGTGCCCGCATCGGTGGTGAAGCCCACTGTAATATCTGACAAAGGATTACCGAGCACATCGGTGACCGTGGCAGTAAGATCGGATGTCGATGATTGATTGGAAAGAATGCTGGTGCTGGAGGCTGCTAGGCTCACAGCAGTGGGGGCGACAGACAGGAAATCAACATCAAATGTTGTTATCTGGGATGGGATTGTAATGGTAACCGTAGCTGTTCCCGGGCTGGTGCTGCTGGTTAGCTCGGCACTGGCCGCACCGTTTTCATCGGTTTCCACGGAAGCGGGTATATACCCGCGGCTAGTGGCCAGGGAGATAGTTTTTGTCGCCACCGGATTACCACTGGTGGTCTCACGGTACAGCATATCGATCGTAATTGTCGAGGCACCATCGGCTGGGATCTGGTCCGCCGAACGGGAGACATCCAGGAACAGACCTCTGAAAGTGACATCCAGGCTGTCCCGTACGGCTGCATAGCCATCGGCCACAGCCAGAATCTCGGCGTCGATATCGCCGGACAATGCAGCACTTGTTAAGACCATAGTGGCATTACCATCGGTATCAGTCAGCGCCGAAGAGCTACCTAGGGAACCACCACTGGTAGTGAAATTAACGCGGGCATCGGAAACGGTATTGCCCAGGGCGTCGGTAAGGTTGGCGGTTATGGTTGCCGTGGCTTCACCATCGGCGATTATACTGGTGGAGCTGGTACTGATCGCCAGGGCTGCGGGGGCGGCGGAAATGAAATCGACCGTTGTTGTGGCTGTGATACCGGCGTCAACGGTAATCGTGGCGGTTCCGGCGGAAGTTCCTGCGGTCAGGATGATCGTTGCCCGGCCGTTAGTTCCGGTAATTCCTTCGGAGGCGATGATACCCCGGTCGGTTGAGACGGCCAATACTTTGTTGATCACGGGATTACCGTTGGTAGTTTCCGTCAGAATTGCGGTGATGCTGGCGGTGGAGGAGCCATCGGCCGGTATTTCATCCGGTGAAGCTGAGACTTCAAGGGTCAGTCCGCGGTAAGTTACATCAATGCTGTCACGAATGGTGGCATTGTCGGCGGCCACCACCAGGATATTGGTGGATACATTGGCAGTACTGGCGGAACTGGTCAGTTCGACGGTTGCGATTCCATCGCTGTCAGTGACGCCGTTGGAACTGCTTAATGTCCCTGATGCAGCGGTGAAATTCACAGTGGCACCACTGACTGCATTACCCAGAATATCGGTCAGACTGGCCGAAATGGTTGTGGTAGCATCGGCATCGGCCAGCAGGCTGGCAGAACCGGTGCTGACGGCAATGGTTGTGGGGGCAGTGGACAGGAAATCGACGGCAGTTGTGGCAATGATACCAGCATCGACGGTAACCGTTGCGGTACCGGGTGTCATCCCGGCGGTAAGACTGATCGTTGCCTGGCCGTTGGTACCGGTCAGCCCTTCGGAGGGAATCGTTCCCAGGTCAGTGGAAATGGCCAGTGATTTATTGACGACCGGATTTCCACTGGTAGTTTCGTGGAGATCAACAGTAATCGCCGAGCTCGAACTGCCGTCTGCCGGAATACTTTCCGGATCGGCTGTCAGCAGCATGGTTACTCCCCGCAGGTCGATATCCAGGCTGTCACGGACGGTGGTGTAATCGCTTAGGATGGCCTTCACTTCCGCTGCACCATCACTGGTGCTGGCGGGACTGGTGAAAGTGATGGTGGTCTGTCCGCTGGCATCGGTGGTCCCGGTGGTGGAACTGACCGTCCCCGCATTGGCGGTAAACCCAACCGTAATGTCCGATAAGGGATTGCCGAGTACATCGGTAACAGTGGCGGTGAGGTCAGAGGTGGATGATTGATCGGACAGGATACTGGTATTGGAGGCGGAAAAACTTACTGCCGTCGGGATAACCGAGAGGAAATCGACGCCGAATGAATATGTCATTGAAGGGACCGAAACCGTGACCGTGGCTGTTCCCGGGCTGGTGTTGCTGGTGAGTTCGGCGCTGGCGGCGCCGTTTACATCGGTGGTAACCGAAGCAGGTATATATCCTTTATCTGTGCTCAGCGATACTGATTTACCGGCCACCGGATTACCGTTGGTGGTCTCACGGTGAAGTATATCGATGGTTATCGTCGATTCGCCATCGGCCGGTATCTGGTCGGGGGAAAAAGAAACATCCAGGTACAGGCCCCGGAACGTGACCTCCAGGCTGTCTCTGACAGCGGTATAGCCATCAGTCACGGCCAGTATTTCGGCCGTGTAATCGAAGGAAAGGGCTTCACTGGTTAATATTACCGTGGCATATCCATCCGCATCGGTCAACGCTGATGAGCTGCTGAGAGTACCGCCATTGGTTGTGAAATTCACGCTGGCATCGGAAACGCCATTGCCCAGGGCGTCAGTCAGGTTGGCGGTGATGGTGGCTGTTGCATCGCTATCCGCCATAATACTGTTGGATGTCGAACTGATAGCCAGAGTGGTTGGTGCGGCAGAGATAAATTCAACGGTTGTGGAAGCGGTAACACCGGCGTCCACATTGACGGTTGCCGTACCGGGTGTAGTGCCGGCGATCAATGATACCGAAGCGCGTCCTGTTTCGCCGGTGAGGCCTTCGGAAATGATCGTTCCCAGATCGGTACTGAAGGCGATTGCCTTGTTGCTTACCGGGTTGCCGTTGGTTGTTTCGGTCAAAATGATGGTGATATCAGATGTGCTCGAGCCATCGGCCGGTAGTTGGCCGGGATCGGCTGATACCTGCAGGTTCAATCCGCGCAGGTTGATAGCGAGACTGTCGCGAACGATATTATAGCCGTCCAAAACTGCCTTGATTTCGGCTGAGCTGTCATCGGTCCGTGCAGTGCCGGTGTAGGTGGTGGCGGCATAACCGTCCTGATTTGTAATTACGGTTGCTGCGCTCAAGGTGCCTTCACTGGCGGTAAAATTGACTGTTATCCCGGCCAGGGGATTGTCCAGGGCGTCGATTACAGTGGCTGATACAATGGTTGTGGCGTGATTATCGGCTATCAGGCTGCCGGCATCGGCGTTAACCGTGACTTCATCAGGCGTGATGGGTAGTAATTCGATATCAGTGGAGGCCGTTACACCGGCATTGGCGGTTACGGTGGCCGTACCTGAGTCCATTCCGGCCGTCAGGGTGGTGGACGCGAATCCCAGGTCATTAGTGGTTGAGGTGGAGGGAATTACACCAAGTGTGGTGGACCAGCTTACGGTTGTGGCCGTGATCGGGTTGCCGTTTGCGGTTTCTTTCAGGCCCACGGTCACGGACGAGGTGGAGTTGCCATCGGCTGGAATTTCATCATGCTCCGATTCGATGTTCATTGTAATCCCACGGAATTTGACCGTCAGGCTGTCCTTCACTGTTGTCCGCTCGGCTGCCGTACAGACAATTTTGGCTGTCTGATCATTGGAAGAGGCAGCGCTGGTGAGTGTCACCGAGGCCAGGCCTTCCGTGTCAGTGTTTACCGTGGATTCGGATAATGTGCCGGCATCGGTGGAAAATTCTATTTCTGTTCCGATGACCGGATTGCCCAGGGTATCGGTGACACTGGCGGTTATATAGGCAGTTGATGATCCGTTGGCCAGGATACTGGTTTCACTTCGCCCTATTGTCATTGCCGTGGGCAGGGTCGAAAGGAAGTCCACACTGACCGATTCGCTGATACCGGCATCGGCGGTCACTACTGCCGTGCCGGGCAGGGTATTGCTGATCAACGAAGCAGTGGCGATACCCGAATCGTCAGTAAGGACACTCGAGGGAATGGTTCCCCGGGTGGTACCCAGCATGATCTGTTTATCGACTACCGGGTTACCGTTGCCGGTTTCGCGGAGATTGATGGTCAATTCAGATACCGACACACCGTCAGCGGAAATCTCGGTTGGATCAGCAGTTATGTCCAGCGTCATGCCGCGCATGGTAATAATGGTGCTGTCCATTACCGTGGGGTAATAGGTGACAGTGGCAATCAGTTTGGCATCCTGATCGGCAGTATTGGCATCGCTGGTAAAGGTGAAGTAGACATTTCCGTCACTATCGGTTGTTTCACTGTTGCTGTTAAGTTGGCCAAAGTCTGCGGATAATGAAATTGCCGTCCCGGCTACCGGATTGTCAAGCGTGTCCACCACTTGTACTATAATTCCAGTGGATGCTTCCCCGTCGGCCAGAATGCTGGTTTCGTCGGTTGAGATATTTACCGAATGTGGATTATGGTTGAGGAAGCTGACCTCGATTGTATCGTGGAGAGCCGATCCGGTTGTAATATAAATTTTGGCCGTCCCGGCGATTATACCGCTACTCAAGGTCGCACTGGCAATGCCGTTGATATCGGTTTCGATGGAGTTGGTAATTGTACCCAGCGAGGTAGCGAAATTGACTACCTGGCTTGGAATGGCGCCATGATTGGTGGTTTCGAAAAGGGTCACAATGATTTCTGTAGATGAAATCCCGTCAGCGGTGATCGACAGATCTTCCGATTGTGAATTGATGGTTATCCCACGGAAATCAACGTTCAGTGACCTGGTCAATTCCGGGTAGGCGGTAACGGTGGCGGTAACGGTGGCGCTGGTGTCGATAGTCCGGGCCGTGCTGGTGAGTTCGACAACAGCAAAGCCTTCATCATCGGTGTAGACAATTGATTCGGATAATGTCCCTAGTGTGGTGTTGAAACTGATCGATTCCCCGATGATCGCATTGCCCAGCGTATCGAGAATCTGAGCGGTATAGGTATTAGTTGCTATACCGTTGGCGAGAATGTAATCCTGGTTCTGGGTGAACGAAAGCTGGTCCGGTTCGGATCCGAAAATATTTACTGTGGTGGTATCGGTGAGGGTGGCACCGTAAAAGACAACGATCGTTGCTTCACCATCAATTAATCCGCTGGTCAATGTTGCCGTTGCAACACCGCTGCCGGAAGTGGTTGTTTCTCCAGTGATCGAACCCAGATCGGTGGAGAAGGTAACCGTTTCATTTTGAACCGGGGCATTGGTGGATGTTTCCCGAATAGTGGCAATTATATTGGTTGTGCTGTTTCCATCAGCGATGATTGCCTCTTCCTGGGGATAGGAATTGACAGTAATTCCTTTCATATTGATCTGGATACTATCGATCAGTTCCGGAGTGGTGACCGCGACCGCCGGCGTATTTTCGTATATTCGTGCCGGGCTGGTTCTCAGGTTAAAACCGGAAGCATAGTTGACCTGGTATGATTGGGCAGCACCGGAACTGATACTGGCCGTTACCCAGGTCGACAGGTCGGTTTTACTGGCCGGCGCAATTAGCTCAACTTCCGCAATTCCCTGGCTGTTGGAAGTGGCATAATTATTGGACAATTCCCCCGTATCGGTCGAGAAATTCACCAGCGTACCAGTAACCGGATTGCCCAGTGTGTCGGCGACCGTAGCAACGATCGCTGCTGCGGTCAAACCATCGGCACGGATATTAGTATCTTCACTGTTCACGTCCAGGGAACTGGCCCCGCTGCTGAGCATCTCCACGCTGACCGTATCTGTGATCAAGTCACCGAATCGGACTACCACGGTGGCGATGCCCTCAAATATTCCTGCCGTCAGCGTAGCTTCTGCTACGCCGCTGCCGCTGGTTGTAACCGGACTATTGATCGTTCCCAGGCTGGTGGAGAAATTGACTTCCCGGTCGGCTATGGCACTGTTGCTGGCTGTCTGGTAGACAACGGCAGTAATCGTCGTACTGGCATTCCCATTAGCCACCAATTGGATTTCATCAGCATAGGAGGAAAGGGTTACTCCCTTGAATTCGATTGTCGTGCTGTCACTGAGATCGGGGTAACCGATCACCGACATTTTAACCAGGGCGGTCAGGTTGGTCTGGCTGGCCACACTGATCAGGTTTGCTTCCACCTCGCCCTGATCGTCAGTGACAATAGTGGAATAATCCAGGACACCATTGGTGGCTGAAATGTTCAGGTTGGCTCCCTGGACCGGGTTCCCAAGTGTATCGAATACACTGGCAGTGATAGTGGTCGATGATACGCCATCAGCCAGGATGATATTCTCTGTTTGGGTAATTTCAAAAGCAGTAGGATAAGTCGATATGAAGCTCACGGTCATCTGTCCGCTGATTCCGCCTGCTGAAACCCGGATTGTAGCCTCACCGGGAACACTGCCGCTGCGCAGTTCCAGGCTGGACTGACCATTTTCATCAGTTGTTGTTGTGCCCAGGATAGTCCCGCGGTTGGTTGTAGCCGTGAAATCATATTCCGTCACTGGATTACCAGTGGTGGTTTCATAAATAGAAATATAGATATCGGCCAGATCCTCGCCGTTGGCCAGTAACTCGGTTTTATTGGATTGAATCTGAATCGATACACCTCGAAAAGTGATCTGCAGACTGTCGCCCAAATCGGTTCCGGCCGTCTCGCGGACAAGAATTTCCGGAGCCTCTGATTTATTCGAATTCTCGTCTAATGGTGATATTTCCGGCCGTTCTTCCCCAAATGAACTGCGGGATTTCAATAATTCTTTGCGAGCTTCAATTTTGTATGAATTTTCGGTCTGAACCGTGACAGTTGGAGTAACTGTCTTGGCTGATGTGAATGGATTAAATCCTACGCGTACCATTGTTGTTACATCCAGACTGTCGACGGTGCTGGTCAGGCGGGCAGTGAATTTTCCTTCCTCGTCCGTGTCACCATTCTCAGTGATCGTTCCGTAATCAGTGTCGAAATACACGGTAATGCCCGACATTGGCAGATCATCTTCATCGGTCACCAGGGCCGTAATTCCCACTGACATCTCGCCATCAGCCAGGATATCAGTGGAATCGGTGCTTAACGCAACGTCAGCGGCCTGGTTCACCAGGTAAAGAAAAAGAGAATCAGCCTTAGTTTCGGAATTTACCATGATCTTATCAACGCCAGCCGTTTCACCAGAAATATAAATAGCCGAAGCTGTCCCGTCCGAGTCAACGGTGTCTCTGGCTGTAATCGTTCCTAATTCCGAAGTAAAATCCACTACAATACCTTCACCGGACGGTTCTTCCTCGGCATTAATTACTTCCAGTGTTATCGTTGCTTCGTCACCCTGGGTAAAAAGCTGATATTTACTGGATGTGAAACTCTTGAATATTATATATTTATCCAGACTGTCGATTGGACCGACTATTTTGTCGTCGTCAACAGTACATTGGACGGTTAATAACACACACAATAATGTTGACCAGAAAAATAAATGTTTTCTCAACATCGATAACCTCGAATATTTGGGGAGATAGAAAAACCTGTGATTTTAGCACTTTTCTTTGATAATTGGATGCACATAATTGAGAAAATGCCGTGTAACCGTCTATAATATAATAAACTGGGTTAAAAGATAGTAGGAATAGGGATCACAGATGTTCATGTGTTCAGTGATTGGATAATACAATTAATATGAATTATGATTGTTGGTTTTAGAATTATGTATCGCGTTTTCCTGGCTGATGTTTAAATAACCAGTAAGCATCCGGGATTCTTCATCCAACAGGCCCAATGTGCCAATTGCCAGTATATGGGGTGATATTTGTTAGAGGGTGAAAAAATGTAATCCTTAATAATAAAATCTGTGTAATCCGTGGTTCTGATTCTTAACCGATCTTTCGTGGAGGCGGATAAAGATTCGGTAATTATTCACCTATATTTGTTGCCCGGCATTTAAAGCGCTAGATAAATTCAATTAACCCAGTTACGTGGTAATTTAAAAGCAGCGATTAAGGAAAATCATGGCACCAACTTTTACCGTAGGCCCAAAGGGGGATAAACCGCGTTCTGACGTTCGTGTTTCATATACTCCCCGGGAATCAAACCTTACCATTGAAGTAACCAGTAAAGTAGCCACTCTTTTCGGGAAATCCATCGAAGAACAAGCCGGAGCGGTCTGTGCCGATTTGGGTATCAAAACCGGAACATTGCGAATAGAAGATTTCGGTGCCGTTCCGTTTGTATTGGCGGCGCGGATTGAAGCGGCGATCAAATTGGCTTGCCCCGATTTGAAGGTTGAATCTCTGCCGGAAATGAAGGCCTTCAGCCAGTACAAATCAAGCCGCGATAAATTCCGCCGCAGCCGGCTCTATCTGCCTGGTAATCAGCCTAAACTGATGTTGAATGCCGGTATCCATGGACCAGATGGCCTGATCCTCGACCTGGAGGACTCGGTTAGTCCACCGGAAAAAGAATCGACCCGCTACCTGGTGCGAAATGCCTTGCGGACCCTCGATTTTTTCGGGGCCGAGCGAATGGTGCGCATCAATCAGGGAGCGATGGGACTGACAGATCTGGAGTTTATTGTCCCCCACAATGTGCATCTGGTGCTGGTCCCAAAAGTGGAATCGGCAGATCAGATTGTTGCGATCGATAAGAAAATTTCTGCCATCAGTAAAAATTGCGGCCGGACCGAACCTGTGTTTCTGATGCCGATTCTGGAAAGCGGGCGCGGAATCCTGAAGGCTCTGGAAATTGCTGAGGCATCGCCCAATAATGTAGCCCTGGCAATCGGTCTGGAAGATTATACCGCCGATCTCGGCGTACCCCGTACCGATGAAGGGAAGGAATCATTTTTTGCCCGCAGTATGCTGGTGAACGCGGCACGGGCCGCCGGGCTTCAGGCCATCGATACGGTATACAGTGATGTGGCCAATGAAGCCGGATTGCGGGCCTCCGTTCTGGAAGCCAAAGCCCTTGGTTTTGATGGTAAAGGCTGTATCCACCCACGACAGATCAAACCATTGCACGAAGCTTTTGCGCCGACGGCCGAAGAAATTGATAAAGCCAAGAAAATTGAGCTAGCCTTCGATGCTGCCCAGGACCAGGGCTTGGGAGTGGTTTCGTTAGGCAGCAAGATGATCGATCCGCCGGTGGTGAAGCGCGCCCAGCAGACCATCGCCTTGGCGATTGCATCGAATATGTTAAATGAAGATTGGAAAGAAACCATTTGAATCTGTGGCTACTTTGATGATCGGCCAATCATTTTTAGCGATAATTAATCCGAACCGGAACAATCAAAATGAGCGATAAATTAGTGAAAAATGCCGCCGGACGACTAGTACCGACGGTAGTAAATGGAGTCAAACAAGTCCCGTTTCAGGGAGTCGGTAAATTCAAACCGACTGGCAGAAAACCTGCTTTATCAATAAACACCTGCAGCGATTATCCCATGGATGGTGATAAAACAATCGTCTCACTCAAGTCTGCCCTGGAAGAATGTGGGTTGAAGGATGGCATGACTATTTCATCCCACCATCACTTCCGTAACGGTGACCTGATAATGAATCAGGTCTTTGATATTGCCGCTGATCTGGGTGTTAAAGGTTTACGCTGGTTTCCTTCGGCTGCTTTTCCCTGCCATAAGCCGGTGATCGAACATATAAAGAATGGTGTCGTCGATTGGGTGGAAGGATCGTTGAATGGCCCGATTGGCGATTATGCCTCCCGCGGGAAAATGAAAGGCACGGCCATTCTGCGCAGCCACGGCGGACGCTGGCAGGCCGTTCAGGATGGGGAAGTCCATATCGATATTGCTGTCATCGCTGCTCCCACTGCCGATGCCTTTGGTAATGCCACCGGAGACCGTGGCCCTTCCGCTTGTGGATTACTGGGCTTCGGGCTGGTGGATTCCATCCATGCCGATAAAGTTATTGTGGTAACCGATAATCTGGTACCGTTCCCTTGTGTACCCTGGCAGATCCAAGGCCAGAATATTGATTATGTTGTCGTAATGGATAAGGTCGGCGATCCGGCGAAAATCGTCAGTGGTACGACCCAGCTGACCAAATCACCGGACCGGTTGCATATTGCTGAATTAACAGCGCGTTTTGTCCGTGATGCGGGAATCATGAAAGATGGATTCAGTTTCCAGGCCGGTGCCGGTGGTACATCGCTGGCCTTTGCGATTTATTTGAAGGAAATGATGAAGGAGGCAGGAATCAAAGCCCGCTTCATCCGTGGTGGTTCGACCAAATATCTGGTTGAGATGCTGGAGGAAGGCTTGACTGATTTCATTCTGGATGGCCAGACCTTCGATCTGGAGGGTGTCCGCTCCATGCGCGAGAATTACGGGCATGTGAACACTTCACCATTCACCAGTTACAACTGGCATGGTAAAGGCAATTTCGCTTCGATGCTGGACGCGGTTGTTCTGGGAGCCACCGAAGTGGATGTGAACTTCAATGCCAACGTCGTAACCCATTCCGATGGCAAGATGCTCCATGGTATCGGTGGCTGGCAGAACTGCCTGTTCAGTAAATGCACCATCCTGCCCATTCCGGCTTTCCGTGACCGGATTCCGGTGATTGTGGATGAGGTTACCACCCTGGTCGGGCCGGGCGAACTGATCGATGTGATCGTTACCGAACGGGGGATCGCCATCAACCCCAGGCGCCAGGATTTATTAGCGGCAGTGAAAGACAGTGATCTGCCAATTCGTACGATTGAAGAATTGAAAGCCGAGATCGATGACCTGATCGGTGGTCCACCGGCCAAGCCGGAACTCACTGATGAAGTGATAGGGATCGTCAAATGGGTTGACGGTACAGTGATCGACTCGATTTATGGAATCAAAGAATAAACTACAGATTACACTGATTCCTCAGATAAAAAAATTAATAATCAGTGCTAATCTGTGAAATCAGTGGTTAAAAAAGGATTTGAAATGAAAGAAAAAGTACTTGAGATCTGGCCGGAGATCGACTGGATCAAGGATAATGAACTTCGTGAGAAAACATTGCAGGCCTGGGTGTTTGCCATAGAGAACAGCGTTTTGACGCCAAAGGATCTGGAAGTGATTCCTTTTTCACTGTTAATCAAGGATTGCAATGTCACATTCATGAATCATAAGCGTACCTGTGTGCATCTGGCCGTGGATATTGCCAAACGGATGCAGGAGAATTTCGGTGATGAAATCAAGATTGATATGGATATCCTCATTTCCGGCGCTATCCTGATTGACGTTGGCAAGTTGCTGGAATACGATATGGTGGATGGCAAACTGGTTACCAGTAATGCCGGTAAAATTGTCCGTCATCCCTTCAGCGGTCTGGGAATTGCAGCCCGGTTCGATCTTCCCGCCGAAGTACAGCACATAATTGGCACCCATTCCAAGGAAGGTGATCTTGGCTACCGTACAGTGGAATCGATCATTGTGCATCATGCCGATTTCGTCAGTTTCGAACCATTCAAGGCCTGATTTAAAACCACGAATTTCACGAATTGAACAAAATAATTTTCAAAGAATTATCATAGAAAATCGTCGGTTGCGCAATGGAAGTTCATAAAGTTTCAGGCAGTGGATTTCTAGAATCCGTTTACGAAGAAGCACTGACAGTAAAACTTCAAAATGCCAATAGCCCTTTTGAAAAACAAAAGCATTTTTCTGTCATTTATAATGGAAAAAATATTAAAGAATTCGTTTGTGATCTCGTGGTCGATGATAAAATAATTATTGAATTAAAAGCTATAAAAAGGATTAGCGATCTTGAACGTGCTCAAGTTATTAACTACCTGAAGGTTACTGGCTGTAAATTGGGTTTATTAACCAATTTTGGTCAAACATCCTTGGAGTATGAGCGACTAGTAAACTAAAAAAATACGAGTAATTCGTGTAATTTGTGGTTAACCAATGAAACAGAACTTAGTTGAAAAAATAGCCCAGAAATTCGCCGTGGGTCTGGATCCGGACGCTGTCGTCCAGGCAGGAGATTTTTTATCAATTCAGCCTGGTCATATCTTGACCCATGACAATACCGGGGCGGTAATGAATAAATTCAAGGCCATCGGAGCCAGTAAAATGGCCAATCCCCGCCAGCCAATGTTCGCCCTGGATCATAACGTCCAGGATACCAGCGAGACCAACCTGAAGAAATATGCGGGAATCGAGGCCTTTGCCAAAGAGATGGGTGTTGATTTTTACCCTGCCGGTCGCGGTATCGGACACCAGCAGATGCTGGAGGAAGGCTATGCCTTTCCCGGTACGATGGCTGTGGCTTCCGACAGCCATTCCAATATGTATGGTGGATTGGGCTGTCTGGGGACGCCAATTGTACGCACCGATGCTGCCGCGATCTGGGCCACGGGCCGGACCTGGTGGCAGGTACCGCCGGTGGCCAAAGTGGAACTGACCGGCAAACTCCCGGCCGGTGTCTCCGGGAAGGATCTGATTATCACCCTTTGCGGGATTTTTAATAATGACGAAGTATTAAACCATGCCATAGAATTTGTCGGTGATGGTGTTGCCAGTCTATCAATCGACGAACGTCTGGCAATTGCCAATATGACCACTGAGTGGGGCGCACTGGTGGGGCTGTTCCCAATCGATGATGTAACCATTAAATGGTTATATGACCGGTCTGCAGCGATCGAAAAGCGCGGGTTGGCCGGTGTACCATCAGATGCAGATGGTAATGGTACCCATCCACGGATGAACAAGACACGGATAACCGAACTGGAGGCTAATCTCCCAACTGCCGATCCAGATGCTTACTACAGCAAAGAATTGGTCATCGATCTGTCCACGGTCAGCCCCAATATTTCTGGTCCCCACAATGTAAAAACCATGACCTCGGTAACGGAGATGGAAAAACGGAATCTGAAGATTCACAAGGCTTACCTGGTTTCCTGCGTCAACAGTCGTGTTTCAGATCTGGCAGAAGCAGCAGTTGTTGTAAGAGATAAAAAAGTTGCTGAAGGTGTAGAATTCTATATTGCCGCCGCCTCGAAAGAGGTTCAGGAGGAAAGTGAAAGGCGTGGAGACTGGCAGACATTGATTGAGTCTGGTGCGATTGCCATTCCACCTGGCTGCGGACCCTGCATTGGCTTAGGTGTTGGTTTGTTACAGGATGGTGAAGTGGGTATTTCAGCCACTAACCGGAATTTTAAAGGCCGTATGGGTTCCCGTGATGCGGAAGCCTATCTGGCCTCGCCGGCGGTGGTAGCCGCCAGTGCCCTGGCCGGAAAAATTGCCGGACCGGTTCCGTTCAGCGGTCCGCAGGTAAAGGCCGGCATAAGTGAAGCTCCGGTACCGGAACGTGACGCAGCCACCACCAGTCTGCTGGACGGTTTTCCCTCCAAATTGGCCGGAACAGCAATCTTCTGTCATCAGGATAACTTGAACACCGATGGTATTTACCCCGGTAAATACACATATATCGATGATTTTACCCCCGAACAGCAGGCCGAAGTAGTGATGGAAAACTATGATGTTGATTTCGGTAAACTGGTGCAAAAGGGTGATATCATGGTCGGAGGGTTCAATTTCGGAACCGGGAGTTCCCGGGAACAGGCCGCCACGGCCCTGAAATACCGTGGTGTACAAATGGTTTTTGCTGGTTCATTCAGCCAGACTTACAAACGCAATGCTATCAATAATGGCTACCTGGTGATGGAAGCACCGGAATTACTGGCTGATCTGAAGGCAAAATTCGGAGCGGATAAATTAACGGTACGTACGGAACTGACGATTGAAGTTGATTTCCGATCCGCTACAC